>JBJOPJ010000017.1:0-26911 GCA_046050825.1 Pseudomonadota bacterium | reverse complement strand
CGAACGCGGTGCGCAGGCCCTTCAGGATCTTGATCGTATCCTCGATCGTCGGTTCGTTGACGTCGATCTTCTGGAACCGGCGCAGCAGTGCGCGGTCCTTTTCGAAGTGGTTGCGGAATTCCTTGTACGTGGTCGAACCGATGCAGCGGATCGCCCCGCCCGACAGCGCGGGCTTGAGCAGGTTCGATGCATCCATCGCCCCGCCGCTGGTTGCCCCGGCGCCGATCACGGTGTGGATTTCATCAATGAACAGAATGGCTTCCGGCATTTTTTCAAGTTCGCTGACCACCTGCTTAAGGCGTTCCTCGAAATCGCCGCGATAGCGCGTACCGGCCAGCAATGCGCCCATGTCGAGCGAGTAGATCACCGCGTTCGACAGCACTTCGGGCACTTCGCCTTCCACGATCTTGCGGGCCAAGCCTTCGGCGATGGCGGTTTTCCCGACGCCCGGATCACCCACGTAAAGCGGATTGTTCTTTGAACGGCGGCACAGGATCTGGATCGTGCGGTCCACTTCGGGGCCGCGGCCGATCAGCGGATCGACTTTGCCGGCCAGCGCCTTTTCGTTGAGGTTGACGCAGAACTGATCAAGCGCGGTTTCCTTCTTGGCGTCCTTGGCGGCAGCCTTGTCTTCATGCAGGGGCTGTTCGGTTTCGGTGCCCTTGGGCGCCCGATCCTCGATCCGCTTGCCGCCCTTGCCGATCCCGTGGCTGATATAGCTGACCGCGTCGAGCCGGCTCATGTCCTGCTGTTGCAGGAAGTAGACGGCATAGCTGTCGCGTTCGGAAAACAGGGCCACCAGCACGTTGGCGCCGGTGACCGTATCCTTGCCCGATGACTGGACGTGCAGGATCGCGCGCTGGATCACCCGCTGGAACCCGGCGGTCGGCGCGGGATCGCCCTTTTCCTCGGTCTTGAGCGATTGGTATTCCTGATCGAGGTACTGGCGCACGACATCGCCCAATTCGCCCAGTTCAACCCCGCAAGCCTGCATCACCTGGGCCGCATCGGCATCGTCGATCAAGGCCAGCAGCAGGTGTTCGAGCGTCGCATATTCATGGCTGCGCTCGGCGGCGTTGGCGAGGGCGGCGTGCAGCGTTTTTTCGAGGCTCTGAGCGAAACTGGGCATCTAGCGGACTTTCACTGACAGGAACACGGTACTGACGGGAACGGCATCCCGAAGGCGCAGGCATATGAACCGGTAAGGTTAACCCAGCCTATATGGTGCGCCGCTGCAAAAAACACAGGGTCGATCCGCGGGGCCGGTTGCAGGGTGCCGGCGTTCATGGCGCGGGCGGTGTTTTGAACAAGGCATCCGCGGCCGAGCGATGGGCCGCCGCCTTGTCCCGATGGGCTTTCACGCGGGCGATTTCAGCTTCGCACAGGGCAATGCGTTCGGCCAGTTCGTCCTGCGAGAGCGAATCAAGGCTTTCCTTCGCCAACAGGCTGGCGGCATCACCTTTTGAGCGGGGCAGATCGTCGTCCATGCGTGGCACAGGATCGGACGGCGCGCCCTTGCTGTCAACCGATCCAGCGGTTAGGGCAGAGGTTTGTGACCTAGTTGCCACAGGATTGAACCAAATGACGGAAATGTTGGCCAAAACCATGACTGCGATGGGGTTCGATGCCCCCGGCGGTCCGGACGTTTTCCGCCCTGAAATAATCCCCGTTCCGCAGCCCGGCCCGGGACAGGTACTGATCCGCGTTGCCTTTGCCGGGGTGAACCGCCCCGATGTGGCCCAGCGCCAAGGCTTTTACCCGCCGCCGCCGGGCGCTTCGCCCATTCCTGGGCTTGAGGTGGCCGGCACGGTCGTGGCGGTTGGCAAAGGGGTGGAACCGGAACTGCTGGGCCAGCAGGTCTGTGCGCTGGTGGCGGGCGGCGGCTATGCCGATTATTGCCTGGCCGGTGCCGGCCACTGCCTGCCGGTGCCGGCTGGCCTGCCGCTGGATCAGGCGGCGGCGCTGCCGGAAACCCTGTTCACGGTGTGGCACAACGTGTTTGAGCGCGGCTATGCCTGCGAAGGCGAAACGATCCTGGTCCATGGCGGCACCAGCGGGATCGGCAGCATGGCGATCATGCTGGGCAAGCTGTTCGGCCTGACCGTGATCGTCACGTGCGGCGATGCTGACAAGTGCGCTGCCGCGCTGGCGATCGGGGCCGACCACGCGATCGATTACAAGGCCGCCGATTTCGTTGCCGAAGTGGCCCGAATCACCGGCGGCAAAGGTGTGGAACTGGTGCTGGACATGGTGGCGGGCGATTATGTGCCGCGCAACCTGCAGTGCTTGGCCGTTGATGGCCGCCATGTGACGATCGCGGTGCAGGGCGGGCTGCGGGCCGAAATCAGCATGGTCGACGTCATGGTGCGGCGCCTGACGCTGACCGGTTCGACGCTGCGGCCGCGCTCGGATGAATTCAAGGCGCTGCTTGCCCAGGAGATTGCCGGCAATGCATGGCCGCTGGTTGAAGCGGGCAAGCTGCGCCCGATCATGGACCAGACCTTCCCGCTGGCCGATGTGGCCGCGGCCCATGCGCGGATGGAAGACGGCCAGCACATCGGGAAGATCGTGCTGCGGGTGGGATGAATCCTTGCCCTTTGCCAAGAATCCGCTTACATCGCCAGCCGAACGGCCGCTCCGCAAGGGGCGGCCCTATCTATTTCTGACGGAGAATTCCCGTGACCCAGCCGACCCCGCTGATGCCGCATGCCACCGCTTCGTGGCTGGTCGACAATACCGCGCTTACCTTTGAACAGATCTCGGAATTCTGCGGCCTGCACATCCTTGAAGTGCAGGCGATGGCCGATGATCTGGCTTCGTCGAAGTATACCGGCCGCGATCCGGTGCGCGCCGGCGAATTGACCATGGCCGAAATCGAAAAGGGCCAGCTCGATGCTACCTACGCCCTCAAGATGCAGAAGGCGCCGGTCACCGTCAGCCGCACCAAGGGGCCGCGTTACACCCCGGTTTCCAAGCGCCAGGACAAGCCCGATGGCATCGCCTGGGTGCTGCGCCACCACCCGGAAATTTCGGATGCGCAAGTTGGCAAGCTGATCGGCACCACCCGCAACACGATTGCCGCGATCCGCGATCGCAGCCACTGGAACATCAGCAACATCCAGCCCAAGGATCCCGTCACGCTGGGGCTGTGCTCGCAGCGCGAACTGGATGCCATCGTGGCCAAGGCCGCCAAGAAGGCCGGCCTGACCGACGAAGCTGGCGACGATGCGCGCCTGGGCGATGACCGCGTGGCTCTGATCGAAGAACTGCGGGCCGAACGCGACGCATCGACCAAGGCCGCTTCGGAAGCCGCGCAGGAAGCCGAAGCCGCCGCGTGGCTGGAAGCCAAGCGCGCCGCCGAAGCTGCTGGCGAAGCCTAAGCATCACCCGGTTCGGGATATAAAAAGGGCGGCGCTCCAACCCGGAGCGCCGCCCTTTTTCGTGATTTGTGAGGTGCCGGTTAAACCAGCGCCAGTTCAGCCCGCTTCGGTTCCGGCGGCCAGCGTCAGGCGGGGTTCGTCTTCGGCGGTGCGCGGGGCAAAGCGGCCGTCGACGTGGGCGCCCTGTTCGATCGTCAGCGCGTCGTAGTGGACATCGCCATGGATTCGCGCGGTTTTCAGCACCACCAGCTCGCGCACGGTGATCGTGCCGCGCACGGTGCCTGAAAGGCGGGCCGTTTCGGCACTGACCGCGCCAACGATTTCGCTCGATTCGCCCTGAACCAGCGCGGTGCAGGTGACATCGCCTTCAACCCGGCCATCAATGTGCAGGTCGGCCGATGCGGAAACATCGCCCTTGATGCGGGTATCGGCGCCGAAAACGGAAAAGGTCGAGCTGGCCATCGGGTTGCTCCTAGCGGGTGCGCTGTAGGCTGGTTGGGGTGGTTTTCTGGAAAACATTGGGTGCAGCCTCCAGGAAGGGACGAGGATTGACCGGACGGTCGTTGATGCGAACTTCGAAGTGCAGGTGCGGCCCGGTTGAACGGCCGGTCGAGCCGATCAGCCCAACCACTTCGCCCGAGCCCACCTGCCTGCCGACATGGGTGCGGAACCGGGACATGTGAGCATAGCGGGTCAGCAGCCCATTGCCATGGTCGATTTCAACGCAGTTGCCGTAACCCGCGCGCGGGCCAACAAATGTTACCCGGCCCGGCGCCGCGGCATAGATGGGCGCGCCGGTGGGGCCGCGGAAATCAAGGCCCGGGTGGAAGGCGCCGGCCCCGGTAAAGGGATCGGCCCGATAGCCAAACCCGGACGAGATATATTCGAGGCTGGCGGGCAGGACTTGCGGCAGCTTGGCCAGTGACCGTTCCAGCGCATCCATCCGCGCCAGGCTGAGCCCGAGCCGCTGGAAGCGCGGGTCAACCGAGCCATCGGCCGCGGTGGCCAGCACCAGCAAGGGACCGCCCTGGGCATCGCGGCCTTGGGCATTACGGCTGTCCAGCGCGGCCAGCATGGCGCGGGGATTAAGCCCCAGCCGCGCCAATTTGGCCGCCGCCGCGGCCGAACGCCGATCGGCCAGCCGGGTCAGCGATTCGACAAGGTGTAGTTGGCGCGCTTCGATCCGGGCCAAGCCGGCCGCTTCGGGCAGCGCCAGACTGACCTTGTCGACCGTTTTGCCGGCTTCGCTGGCGCTGTCGGATACCGTTTCGCCCGCGCGCGCATCGCGGGGCAGTTCACCCAGATGGCTTTCGACCAGTTGTTCGATGAACGCCTGCCGCTTTTGCAGGTCAGTCGTCACTTTGCCCAGATCGCCGCGATAGGCCGATACGCGGCTTTCCGCCGTGGTCACTTTGGCTTCGCGGTCCAGCAGCGAAAGCCGGTCACGGGCGGAAAGATAGCTGGAAACCGCCATCGCCGTTGCGCTGGCGATCCAGGCCAGCGCCAGCGCGGCGATCACGCCGGCAGCGATCATCTGAACGCGCGCAGAAATTTTTATGAAACGGACCTGTCCATCGGATCGCATGAAGAATTCGCGATCCGGAAACCAGCTCCGCAGGCGATCAACCAGACCGCCAACGGCGAATTTGTGCAAGATGGCCCCGCGTTCCTGAAATCCCCTTGATTCGCGCATCCGGCTAGCAGCTTCCCCCGGCCCGTGCGAATCTGCGCAAGCGCAGACTCGTTGAATCGAACGAGTCGCACGATGAATCGTTCTTGCTGCAAATTCGCGAGCCAAATGAATGAGATGATTCGCACTTTTGCGCGCCATGTCCGCCCGTGGTGACAGGGCGCGCCGCCAATGCTAGGCGCCGGGGGCTATGACCGATCCCGCCACAACCGCGACCGAATCGCCCGAAGTGCTGGTGGCCCGCCTGGCCCGCGCCGGGCGCAGCGCGCAGCGCGCCCTGGCGCAGCTTGATGCCCCGGCCAAGGCGGCCGCGCTGCATGCCGCCGCTGCGGCGCTGCGGGCGGACGAGGCTGCGATCCTTGCCGCCAATGCCCGTGATGTTGCGGCGGGCGAAGCCAGCGGCCTGACTGGTGCGATGCTCGATCGGCTGCGGCTTGATCCCGCGCGTCTTGCCGCGATTGCCGCGGCGGTCGATCAGGTGGCCGATCTGCCCGACCCGGTTGGCCGGGTGATCGACAGTTCGACCCGCCCCAACGGCATGGCGCTGTGCCGGGTACGCATCCCGATCGGCTTGATCGGGATCATTTACGAAAGCCGCCCGAATGTGACCGCCGATGCCGCCGCGCTGTGCGTGCGTTCGGGCAATGCGGTGCTGCTGCGCGGCGGCAGCGAGGCCGTCCATTCCAACCGCGCGATCCACGCCGCGATGGTGCGGGGATTGGCCAGCGCCGGCGTTCCCGCCGAAGCGGTGCAGTTGCTGCCCACGCAGGACCGGGCCGCCGTGGGCGCGATGCTAACCGCGGCGGGCCTGATCGATATGATTGTGCCGCGCGGCGGCAAAAGCCTGGTGGCCCGGGTGCAGGCCGATGCGCGCGTGCCGGTGCTGGCCCATCTTGACGGGATCTGTCACACCTACATCCATGCCGCCGCGGATCCGGCCAAGGCGGCGGCAATTGCGCTCAACGCCAAGCTGCGGCGCACCGGGATTTGCGGATCGATGGAAACGCTGCTGCTTGATGCGCAGTTTCCCGCCGGGCAGGTGGTGGTGGCCGGGTTGCTGGATGGTGGCTGCGAACTGCGCGGCGATGCCCGCGCCCAGGCGCTGGACCCGCGCATCGTTCCGGCCAGCGCGGCAGACTGGGATACCGAATACCTTGATGCGATTCTTTCGGTCGCGGTGGTCGATGGGCTGGACGACGCGCTCGATCACATCGCGCGGCATTCATCGCATCATACCGATGCGATCGTCAGCGAAGATGCGGCCGTGGCCGAACGGTTTCTGGCCGAAGTCGACAGTGCGATCGTGATGGCCAATGCCAGCACCCAGTTTGCCGATGGCGGCGAATTCGGCCTTGGCGCGGAAATCGGCATTGCCACCGGGCGGCTCCACGCCCGCGGCCCGGTGGCGCTCGAAGGGCTTACCACCTACAAGTGGCAGGTGCGCGGCACCGGCCAGACCCGGCCGTGAGGGCGCGGCGCTGAACACCACCGGCCTGCGCGTGGGACTGCTCGGCGGGAGCTTCAATCCCGCGCATGGCGGACACCGCCGGATCAGCCAGTTTGCGCGCGCGGCACTGGGCCTGGATGAAGTGTGGTGGCTGGTTTCGCCCGGCAATCCGCTGAAGGACGCGGCCGGCATGGCACCGCTTGCCGCGCGGCTGGAATCGGCCCGCCGCCAAGCCCGCCGTGCTCCGATTCGCGCCACGGCAATCGAACGCGAATTGGGCACCGTTTATACGGCCGATACGCTCAAAGCGCTCCGCCGGCGCTATCCCAAAGTGCAATTCATTTGGCTGATGGGCGCGGATAATCTGGCGCAGTTCCACCGCTGGCGCGACTGGCGCGGGATCGCCCGTGCCATGCCGATTGCGGTTGTCGCCCGTCCGGGCTATGATGGCGTTGCAATCGCGAACCCCGCGGTGGCCTGGTTCGCCCGTTACCGGCGGTCGAAGTCCAGTTTGCAACACCGGGCAGGATGGAGCGCGCCCGCGCTGATACATTTGCGTTTCGATCCCGATCCGCGTTCGGCGACAGCACTTCGCCGCGCCGATCCAGACTGGGCCAGCGGCTTTGCTGGCCAGGCTTTGCGCGATCCCGTAACGCACCATCCCGTCACCCCCGACAGTGCAGGAAAAAACCCGGGATGACCCTTCCCGCGACCTGTGCCGCCCGCCCAGAGGATCTGATCCCAGTTTCATGACGCCTGTCCAACCCAATTCGGCCCCAGTCGCTTCGGCCCCAGTCGCTTCGGCTCCTGCCGCCGATGCTTCCGCCACCGGCACCCCCGCCCCGCTTCCGGCTTCAGAGCCGGGTTCGCTGCACGAACTCGTCCTCAAGTCGCTCGACGACGATCAGGCGCAAGAGATCGTGTCGATCCCGCTCGCCGGCAAAAGCTCGATCGCGGATCACATGGTGATCGCGTCGGGCCGTTCGACGCGGCAAGTGGCGGCCATGGCGCAAAAGCTGGCCGAGCGGATCAAGCACGGCGGTTTCGGCCACGCGCGCATCGAAGGCCTGCCGGCTGCCGATTGGGTGCTGATCGATGCGGGCGATGTGGTGGTCCACTTGTTCCGTCCCGAAGTGCGCAGCTTCTACAACCTGGAACGCATGTGGGCGTTCGGCGATAGCGCCGGCGCCGCCTGATTACCGGCGGCGTAGCCTGATTTCAGCGTTATGCGCCTGCACATCATTGCCCGCGGCAAGATCGGGCGTTCGCCCGAAGCCGAACTGGTCGATCGCTATGCCAAGCGGATCAGCTGGCCTTTCAAACTGACCGAGCTGCCCGACGTGGGCGGCACGCTGCCTGCGCCGCTGGCCCCGGTCCGCGAAGTCTTGCTGGACGAGCGCGGCAAACAGCTGTCATCGGAAGAATTTGCAGCGCTGCTGGGCAAGTGGCGCGATGATGGCGTGCGCGAGGCGCGCTTTCTGATCGGCGCCGCCGATGGCCACGGCGCGGTGGCCCGCGATCAGGCCGACTTGCTGATCGCGTTCGGCGCGATGACCTGGCCGCACATGTTGGCCCGTGCATTGCTGGCCGAACAATTGTGGCGCGCAACCAGCATTTTGGCTGGCCATCCCTATCACCGTTCGGGATAAGGCCGGCGATGACGAAGCGCCTTGCCCTGCTGCTGGTTTTAACGACTTTGGTGTGCGGGATCGGCGTGCTGGGCGCGGCCGCAGCGCAGGATCAGCTACAGCCGCTGCCCTATGAAACGGCTGGCGAAACCCGCCGTGCGCTGGCCGAGGCCCAGTTGCAGGGCGATGTTGCCCGCCGCCGCGCCGAAGCGCTGGAAGCCAATGCGAACAGCGCCGCCGCCACGGCCGATCGCACCGCTGCCGAAATCGCCGCCCTTGCCGCCCGCATCCAGCAATCCGAAGCCGAAATCGCCATCAGCGCGGCGCATGTGCGCCTGATCCGTGAACAGCAGAACCTGTTGCGAGCGCAGTTGGCGCAGCGTCAACGCCCGCTCGTGCAGTTGACCGCGGCCTTGCAGCGCTTGTCGCGCCGCCCGCCGATTCTGGCGTTGCTGCGTCCCGGCTCGCTTAACGAGGCCGTGTACTTGCGCGCGGTGCTGGAAACGATGCTGCCCGAAATTGCCCGGCGCACCGCCGGGGTGCGCGCCGAAATCGAACGGGGCCGCCAATTGCAGCGCGGCGCCGAACAGGCCAACGCCCGGCTGCGCGCCAGCGAGGTGCAGCTTAACCAGCGCCGCCGCGATCTGGCGGGGATCGAAGCGCATCAGCGGCTTGCCTGGGCGCAGGCCAGCGGGGATGCCGACCGCGAGGCGGAGCGCGCCCTGGCGTTGGCTGAACAGGCCAGGGACCTTGCCGGGTTGATCGGCGAACTGGACAAGGCCGGGGCCTTGCGCGGGCAACTTGCCGCCCTGCCTGGACCGGTGCCGCGCCCGGCCCAGCCCCAAGCAGCCCAGGTTGCGGCGCCGGTTGCGGCAGATGCGCCGGCGGTTGTGGCCCCGCTGCGGTATCTATTGCCGGTCAGCGGGCGGTTGGTGGCCGGGTTTGGCGAGGCCATCCCCGGTCGGCCACGGTCACGCGGGGTTTCGATCGCGGCGCGCGGTTTTGCTCAGGCCGTGGCGCCGGGGGCGGGCCGGATCGTCTTTGCCGGCCCGTATCAGGGTTACGGCAATATCGTGATCATCGAACATGGTGGCGGCTGGACATCGCTGGTGACCGGGCTGGGGCAGCTGGAGGTGCGGATTGGCCAGCAACTGGTGGCCGGTTCGCCGCTGGGACAGGCCGGACCGGGCCGGCCGGTGCTGACGCTGGAACTGCGCCGCGCCGGAGAAGCCGTGAATCCGCTCGATTTTCTGAAGGGGTAACGCGCCATCTGGCGTTAACGTGCGCCGCGCGATAGAGAAGCCCATTATTTGCGAAAGGCCGGTTGCCGATGAAGTTCGCCCCTTTGTTCCGTTCTGCGCTGCTGGTCAGTGCCGTGGCGCTGTTGCCCGTCACGACGGCAGGACTGGCGGCGGTCGACGGCCGTGTTGCGCCGCAGTTCGGCCGGCTGCTGACCGTGTATCAGCTGGTCAAGGCGCAATATGTCGAACCGGTTGAGGACGACAAGCTGATCGATGGCGCGATCGAAGGGATGCTGGCCGCGCTCGATCCGCACAGCGATTACCTGCAGGGCGCTACGCTGGACCGGCTCAACAACATGATCGATGGCAATTATTCGGGCCTTGGCCTGTCGGTTGGCATGGACGATGGCGCGGTCAAGGTGATCGCGCCGATGAAGGGCAGCCCGGCCGCCGAAGCTGGCGTCAAGGCGGGGGATTACATCACGCACCTTGATGGCAAGCTGATCTACGGCGGCGAACTGGACGATGCCGTGGCGCAGATGCGGGGCGAGGCCGGCACCAAGATCCGGCTGACGATCTTCCGCCCCGGCCGCGATGCGCCGTTCGATGTCACCGTAACTCGCGGCGTGATCAAGCTTGAACCGGTAACCTGGGAGCTGAAGGACAAGATTGCCGTCATCAGCGTGAACGAATTTTCGCGCGATGTCGGCACCGATGTGAACAAGGCGATCATCGATTTGCGCAAGCAATCGGGCGGCCGGTTGACCGGGGTGGTGCTGGATCTGCGCCAGAACCCGGGTGGCTCGCTGGACGAAGCGGTGGCCCTGTCCGATTTGTTCCTGACCAAGGGCGATGTCGTATCCCAGCGCGGCCGCAACCCCGAAGACAACGAATATTATCGCGCGGAAAGCATGTTCCCCGGCGATGTGGCCAAGGGCCTGCCGGTGATCGTGCTGATCGATGCCGGGTCGGCATCGGCTTCGGAAATCGTTGCCGGCGCGCTGCAGGATCAGCACCGGGCGTTGATCATGGGCGAACGCAGCTTTGGCAAGGGTTCGGTGCAATCGCTGTTCCCGCTGGATCGCAAGCACGCCGTGAAGATCACCACGGCGCGGTATTACACGCCGTCGGGCCGCTCGGTGCAGGAAGGCGGGATCGAACCCGATATCCGCGTGCCGCAGCTGTCCGATCCGGATGCGGCCAAGCGCGCGCAGTATTCGATCCGCGAAAGCGACTTGCGCCGCCACCTGGTGAACGAGATCGGGATCGACGACAAGAAGCTCGAGGCCGACCAGCAGGTTGATCCGCGCTTCAAGGCCACGCCTGATGAGCTGAAGGCCAAGGGGATCGACGATTACCAGTTGTGGTACGCGATCCAGACCCTGAACCGCACCATTCCCACGCCGGGCAGGAAGAAGTGATGGCCGCGAACGAGGCCGTGACGCGCGGCGCACAGGCGGGGCGGCTGGCCCGGTTGTTGGCGTTTGCCGCACCGGCGGGGCTGCTGGGCGGTGCCTATATCAGCCAATATGTGTTCGGGCTTTATCCGTGCGAGATGTGCTGGTGGCAGCGCTATCCCCACTTCGCCGCGCTGATCCTGGCCGCGATAGCGCTGCTGCGCCCGCCGGCCAGGGGCTTGACCGGGCTGGCCGCGCTGGCGGTGATTGCCTCGGGCCTGATCGGGGCGTTTCATGCCGGGGTTGAATACCACTGGTGGGAAGGCTTCACCACGTGCAGCGGCGCGCCCGGCATGGGCGGATCGGGCGATCCGCTGCAGGCGATCCTCGCCGCGCCGCTGATCCGCTGCGATCAGGCGCAATGGCAGCTGCTGGGCATCAGCCTGGCGGGTTTCAATTTCCTGATCTCGGTTCCCGCGGGCCTTGCCGTGCTGTGGCTGCTGGGCCGTTCGGGCCAGCCTGCCGGAGCGGCGGCACAATGAGCGAGACCGCTTCTGACCGGATGCTGCGGGTCGATCAGGCCGGCGAATATGGCGCAACGCGGATCTATGCCGGCCAGTTGGCCGTGATGGGCAACCGTGCCGCGCTGTCGGGCGAAGTGCAGCACATGGCTGAGCAAGAGGCCGAACACCGCCGCAAGTTCGATGCACTGATCGCCGAACGCGGGGTGCGCCCCACGGCGCTTCAGCCATTCTGGAACGTGGCCGGGTTTGCGCTGGGCGCGGCCACCGCGCTGATCGGGCCGAAGGCGGCGATGGCCTGCACGGCCGCCGTCGAGGAAGAAATCGACCGGCACTATACCCAGCAGCTCGATGAATTGGGCAGTGATGATCCCGAACTGTCGGGGATGATCCGCGAATTCCGGGAGGACGAACGGGCACACCGCGAAACCGCCCTGGCCAATGGCGCCCAGCAGGCGGTGGCCTATCCGTTGCTGTCGGGCGCAATCCGGCTGGGGTGCCGCGTGGCGATCCGGTTGGCCGAACGGATTTGATCCGCGCCAATGCGGCCGCGGCTTCAGCTGTTATTCAGGGCGTGGGCGGCCTATGTCGAATTGCCCGGTCATGGAGTTTTCCGATGCGTTTGCTGATTGCCTCAATTGCCCCGCTTGCCGCCGCGCTGGCCGCAGCCACCCCCGTGTCCGCACAGGAAGCGTCCGAGCCAAAGGTCAACCAGTTGATCGTTTACGGCAGCGACACGTGTCCTGCATCAACCGACGACACGATCACCGTGTGCGCCCGCAAGGAAGAGGCGGAGCGGTTCCGCATTCCCAAGAACCTGCGCGAGCCGGTCAACCGCCCGTCCAGCGAAGCGTGGAACAACAAGGTGCTGGCTTATGAAACGGTTGGCACCAGCGGAACCAATTCGTGTTCGGCCACCGGGTCTGGCGGCTGGACCGGCTGTTCGGCCAAGCTGATCACTGCTGCTTATGCTGAAAAGAAGGCGTCATCCGATGTGCGCTTTGGCGAACTGATCGCCGCCGAACGGGAAAAGCGCCTGTCGACGATCGACAAGGATGCTGCCGATACCCAGGGCCGGGTGGAACAGGCGGAAAAGGATTATGAGGCTCGCGAAAAGGCCAATGCCGAAGCTGCTGCTGGCGCTAAGGGCCAAGCCCCCGCTGCCGATGCCCCGCCGCCCGAACTGAATGCGCGCCCGCCCAAGCGGTAAGCGCGCGAGGCCGCCCGGGCGCCAACCGATCCTTGATTGGCGCCCGGACGCGGCTGCTTAACTAAGCGCGATGTCGGGCGCGTCTTCCTGCTTCATGCCGACCAGGTGATAGCCGGCATCAACGTGGTGGGTTTCACCGGTCACGCCCGATGCCAGATCGGACAGCAAGTATAGCGCCGAACCGCCAACGTCCTCGATCGTGACGTTGCGGCGCAAGGGCGAGTTCAGCTCGTTCCACTTGAGGATATAGCGGAAATCGCCGATTCCGCTGGCGGCCAGCGTGCGGATCGGTCCGGCCGAAATCGCGTTGACCCGGATGTTTTCGGGGCCAAGATCGTTCGCCAGATACTTGACGCTGGTTTCCAGCGCGGCCTTGGCCACGCCCATCACGTTATAGTGCGGTACAACCTTTTCCGCGCCATAATAGCTTAGCGTCAGGATCGCGCCGCCATCCGGCATCATGGCGCGGGCGCGCTTGGTTACCGCGACCAGCGAATAGGCCGAAATGTTCATCGTCATCAGGAAGTTTTCGAGGCTGGTGTCGCAGTATTTGCCGCGCAGTTCGTTCTTGTCGGAAAAACCGATCGCGTGGACCACGAAATCGATCGTCGGCCAGCGTGCCGCCAACGTTTCAAACGCCGCGTCAAGCGCACCCATATCGGACACGTCGCAATCGATCAGGAAATCGCTGCCAAGGCTTTGCGCCAAGGGACGAACCCGCTTTTCCAACGCTTCGCCCTGATAGGAAAAGGCCAGTTCTGCGCCCGCTTCGCGCAGTTTCTGGGCAATCCCCCAGGCTAGCGACTTGTCGTTCGCAAGGCCCATGATGAGGCCCCGTTTGCCCTGCATAAGTCCGGTCATGCGTATCTTTCCTGTGGTCCTTTTATCGCCGGCGCGTCATCGCGTCCCGTTCTTCGGGGCTTTCCGCCAAGGCAGCGTTGAGTTCGGCGCCGACAACCATCCCTAAGCCCACCAGCCAGAAAAAGAAAAGCGCGATCATCACTCCGGCCAGACTTCCATACGTGAGATCGTATGTGAAGAAGCGCCGCATCACCCATGGCAGGGCCAGGCTGACCGCCACCCACCAGATCGTGACCAGCAGTGCGCCGGGCCATTTGGGATAGCGCGGGGCGCGATAAGCCGTGGGGGTCAGCGTGAAGAACAGCAGGTACAGCGCCAAGTAGATCACCACCGCGGGTACGAAGCTGGATGTGAACAGCGCGGAGCCCAGCGCGTCGAGCCGCGGGAACCACGCGGCGACCACTTGCTGGGCCGCGCCGATCGCCACTTGGGCCAGCAGGGCAAACAGCAGCGCGATCACGGCCACCACGATCACTCCGGTTGAAATCAGGCGGTAGCGCCAGAACGCATATGCCTCATGCGTGCCGAAAGCGCGGCGCAGAATATCGCGGATCGTCTCGATCAGGCTGCCAACCGTCCACAGGCCGATCAGCCCGCCAGCCCACAGCAGCCAGCCGGTGCGCGCCACGATCACATCACGCGCCACCGGTTCAAGCGCGCCGCCCACCACCGGCGGCAACGCGGCCAGAAACGTATGGACCGATGCTTCGCGCTGGGCCTGTTCGCCGATCAGGCTGAACGCGGCGCCAACCGTGACGAAGAACGGGAACAGCGCCAGGATGGCCATATAGGCCAGATTGCCGGCGTGGATGAAGCCATCGTGATAGGCCCCCGACCAGATCCGGCCGATTACCCGCAGCAGGCGGGCGTTGCGCAAGTGGTGGCGCTCCGCGCTTTCGCCGGCCGGAGCTGCGGCGCCATCTTGCAGTTGGCGCAAGGCGCGCTTGCGGCGGGCTTCGGGCGAAAGATCACGCAAGGTCAGCGGCGGCAACTGCTCCGCATCGTCGATTTGCCGTTCTTCCATGCGTTGCGGCCGCTCTAGACGCCAAGCCGGGCGCGCACGTTGCGCGGATCGCGCCACCCTTCAAGGCGGCGGATCAGATCGTCATCACTTTCGGGCAGTTGCAGTTCGATCGTAATCAACTGATCGCCGCGGGCGCCGTCCTTGCGGGTGAACCCTTTGCCCTTCAAGCGCAGCGTTTTGCCCGAACTGGTGCCGGGCGCGATGGTCAGCATGACCGCGCCGTCAACCGTGGGTACTTTTACTTTCGCGCCGTGGACCGCTTCATCGAGGCTGAGCGGCAGGTCGACCCGGATGTTGTCGCCATCGCGCCGGAAAAACGGGTGCGGCTGCAGCTGGATCGTGACCAGTGCATCGCCGTTGCCGCCGGGGCCGGCCTCGCCCTTGCCGGCCAGCCGCATTTGCGTGCCGTCTTCAACGCCGGCGGGCAGTTTAAGGTCGATCGTCTTGCCATCGGCCAGCGTGATGCGTTGGGCGGCCAGCAACGCCGCATCCGGCAGCGAGACGTTCAGCTTGTATTGCACGTTCGCGCCGCGCGGGGCTGCGCGCCCACGGCCACCGCCGCCTGCGCCGCCGCGCCCGCCGAACAGGCCTTCGAAGATGTCGCCCAGGTCGATGCCTTCGCCGCCAAAGCCTTCGTAGCCATCGGCGCGAAAGCCGCGGTGCGCGCCGCCACCAAAGCCGCCGCCCGGGCCAGCGCCGCCGCCATAGCCGAAGCCCATCGACGGATTGCCGTCGATATCGATTTCGCCCCGGTCAAAGCGTGCGCGCTTGTCCTTGTCGGACAGCAGGTCATAGGCACGGGTCACTTCGGAAAAGCGCTCCGAAGCGTTGGGATTGTCAGTGTTGCGGTCCGGGTGCAGTTCCTTGGCAAGCTTGCGATAGGCAGACTTGATGTCTTTCTCGCTTGCGTTGCGGGCAACGCCCAGGATCGAATAAGGATCGGCCATTCCCGTTAGCTAGGGCTGCGCGGGGCTACCTGCAAGGTTTTGCGGCTTTTTGCGAACCGCTTGCGCTTTCTTCCCGGGCGCGGCCCGGCTATGCGGGGGCCATCATGGACGAAACAGCAGCCCAGAATGCGATTCCCGAAACAGCGCCTTTCGCGCTGTTCGACGAATGGTTCGCCGAAGCCAAGCGGCACGAACTGAACGATCCCGATGCGGTGGCGCTGGCAACGGCTACGCCCGATGCGGCCCCGTCGGTGCGGATGGTGCTGATGAAGGACCACGGCGCCGATCTGCTTGGCCCGCAGGGTGGCTTTGTGTTTTATACCAACAGCCACAGCCGCAAGGGCGGCGAACTGTTGGCCAACCCGCACGCCGCGATGCTGTTTCACTGGAAGTCGCTGCGCCGGCAGATTCGCATCGAAGGCACCATCGCCCCCGTGCCCGATGATATGGCCGATGCCTATTTCGCCAGCCGCAGCCGGGATTCGCAATTGGGTGCACATGCCTCCGATCAGTCGGCGCCGCTGGGTTCGCGCGGGGAATTCATTGCCCGCATCGCCAAGACTACGGCCCAGCACCTGATCGGAAAAGTGCCGCGGCCGCCGCACTGGACCGGCTTTTGCCTGACCCCCAGTGCGTTCGAATTCTGGATCGATCGCCCCTTTCGCCTGCACGAACGCCGCCGCTTTACCCGCGCGGCGGATGGCGGCTGGACCAGCGAGTTGCTTTACCCATGACCGATCTTAACGCCCTTAATCGCAGCGCGGCTTATGCCAGCATCTCGGTCGCGCTGCTGCTCGTTGCCCTGAAAGTCTGGGCGGTTCTGGCAACCGGATCAACCGCAATGCTGGGCAGCCTGGCCGACACCGGGCTGGATCTGGTCGCCAGCCTGGCCACGCTGGCCGGGGTGTGGGTTGCGGCCCAGCCCGATGATGACAACCACCGCTTTGGCCACGGCAAGGCCGAAGCGCTGGCGGCGATGTTCCAGGTGGTGCTGATTTCGATTTCGGCGCTTAGCCTGGCGCTCCGCGCGGTGCAGGAATGGATCGCGGGAACCCGGCCCGCAGGCGCAGAAAACGGGATTATCGTCTCGGCCGTAGCAATGGCCGCAACCTTCGGGTTGCTGGTCTGGCAGCGCCACGTGATCCGCAAGACCGGCAGCCTCGCGATTTCGACCGACCATGTTCATTACCAGTCCGACCTGCTGCTCAACCTGGCGGTAATCGCCGCGCTGGCGCTGGATCAGTACGCCGGGATACCGGGTGCCGATGCGGTGTTTGGCCTGGGTATTGCGCTGTGGCTGGGCTGGGGTGCGTGGGGCGCATCGCAAGCCGCGATCGAACAGCTGATGGATCATGAATGGCCCGAGAACAAAAAGGCGCACTTCCTTGAAGTGGTGGCGCGCCATCCAGAATTGCGGGGCCTGCACGATTTACGCACCCGCACATCGGGCAATCGCGATTTCGTGCAGTTTCATGTCGCGGTTGATCCTGACATGAGCGTGCGGGCCGCACATGACGTGATGGATGATATCGAAGCCAAGCTGCTGGCCGAATTTCCGGGGGTGGAAATCCTGATCCATCCCGATCCCGAAGGGCTGGTCAACGAAACCGGATTGGCGGCGCAGGATCTGCTGGCCGAACGGCAGGCATCGCACCAACGCAGCGCCTGATACGCTATTCCTTTGGGAACAGCTTGATGATCCGGGCAATTGCCAGGCGTACGGGGGCCAATTGCTCGGCGGCGTGCTGGCCTTCGTCGGTCTTGCCCAGGCGGACAACCGTGACGCCTTGCGATTTGGAGATGACCACGAATTGCCCAAGATGGCCGTTCATCGAAAAGGTGGAACGTGGCGCCCCGGGAAATTCAATGTGGCCATCGTCCGCCTGCGGCCGGTTCAGCCAGATCTGCGCCCCATAGCCGCGGTTGCGCGGGTTCGGGCTGGCCATGAACTGGATCCAGCCCGATGGCACCAGTTGGGCCCCGCGCACCGCCCCATCGTTGCGCAAGAATTCACCGAACTTTGCCCAGTCCCGGGCCGTACCGTGGATCAGGCTGCCGCCGATCAGGGTGCCGGCGGCATCGAATTCGGGAACCATGCTTTTCATGCCGATCGGATCGAACAGCCGCGCGCGCAAGAATTCACTGACCACGCGGCGGCGCGTCGCTGGCGTGTTGGCTGCCGGATCGGGGTTGGCGATCAGCACGCGGGCGGCCAGATCCGACAGGATCACCGTGGTGGCGGTCGAATATTCCCATTTGCGGCCCGGCTCGTCTTCCAGCGGTTGGGCTTCGGCATAGGCGGCCATGTTGTCGCGCCCATCCAGGAACAGCATCCGCGCGGTATCGGTGCGATAAGGCTCGCCCTCGGCTTCGGTATGGCGCAGCCCCGAGCGCATTTGCAGCAGTTCGCGCAGCGTGATTTCGCCGCGCGGGTCGCCGGGGCGCTGCCATGCCGGGATCGGCACGCTTTCATCCAGCCGCAACCGCCCGTCGGCCACCAGCATTCCGATCATCACGCCGGTGATCGTCTTGGCCATCGACCACGATATGAAGCGGGTATTTTCGTGATAGCCAGGCGCATAACGCTGGGCGACGATCTGGCCATCGTGCAGCACCAGCACGGCGCGGGTTTCGCCCGTGTCTTCGCGGGTGAACAATGCATCGACCGCGCGCGCCAGTTTTTCGCGGTTGACCCCCGGCCGTTTGACAACCGCAGCCAGCGCCATGTCCGAAAGTGGGGGCGGGGCGGCAGCATCGTTGGCGGAACAGCCGAACAGGGCTGGCAGCGCCAGCAGCGTCAGGATAAGGGAGGTACGGCGCGATCGCATCGCGCGTATCCCTTGCCCAAAGGCTTGATAATGGCAACCATTAACCCGGCGCCCGATGCGGCCCGCAACCCAGTGGCCGGCAACCCAGCAGTAAACCCGGCCAGGCGCGCGCGCCGCCGGGTGGTGGCGGTGCTGGCCGTAGCCCTATCCGCCGCCCTTGCGTGGTTCTGGCAACCGCTGAACGGCTATGCCAGGATCGGTTCCGCCTATGGTGCGCGGGTGGCGTGTTCGTGCCACTATCTTGGCGGGCGCAGCCTTTCGGATTGCCGCAAGGACTTTGAACCGGGGATGCAATTGATCACTTTGTCGGATGACAAGGAAACAAAAAGCGTTACGGCGCGTTTTCCGTTGCTAGCCAGCCAGACTGCCACCTATCGTGAAGGGGAAGGCTGCCAGCTTGAGCCGTGGCATGAATAAGCGCCAGCCGGATCGCCCCGTTTCTGTTCCCCAAACCCTGTGCCGCAGTTGACGATCGAACCATGACCGCACCCCAGATCATCCCTGTTATCTTGTGTGGCGGCTCGGGCACGCGGCTCTGGCCGCGCAGCCGGGCTGCTTTGCCCAAGCCGTTTCTGCCACTGGTCGGCAATGCCACGCTGTTCGAAGCCACGCTGGCGCGCTGTCCTGCCGCGGCCGGGTTTGCGGCGCCGATCGTGGTCGCGGGGGCGGCGCACCTGGCGCATGTCGAGGCCCAGTTGGGCGGCGCGGCCGGTGCCCAGGTGATTGTTGAGCCTGCGGCGCGCAACACGGCTGCGGCGATTGCCTTGGCGGCCCTGCGCCTGCCCGAGGATGCCATCATGCTGGTCTGCCCCAGCGATCACCACATCGCCGATCCCGCTGCGTTTCAGCGCGCCGCGCAGGCCGCTGCACGGCTGGCGGCCGATGACTGGCTGGTATCGTTCGGGATCGAGGCCACCGCGCCTGAAACCGGGTTCGGCTATCTTCAGCGCGGCGAACCGATTGGCGAGCATGGCTTTCAGACCGCCCGGTTTATCGAAAAGCCGGATCTGGAGCGCGCCAAACAGTTCGTGGCTGATGGCAGGCATGCCTGGAATGGCGGGATCTTTGCGTTTCGGGCCGGCGCCTTTCTGGCCGAGCTGGCGGCGCATCGACCCGCGCTTGCCGCGGCGGCGCGCGCCGCGGTGGCCGCCGGGCATGAAGATGGCCTGCGCTTTCACCCCGGAGCGGCTGAATTCGCCGGGATCGAAAGCGAATCCGTTGATTATGCGGTAATGGAAAACACGTCCCGGGCGGCGCTGGTGCCGGCCCAGATGGGTTGGTCTGACATCGGCAACTGGGATGCGCTGCTGGCCGCCCGCCCCGGCGATGCCAATGGCAATTCCGTGCGCGGCACTGCCGAACTGGTCGATTGCCGCAATGTGCTGGTGGAAACTGATGGTCCCCGCGTTTCGGTGATCGGGTTGGAAGATGTGGTCATCGTGGTTGATGGCAATGAAGTGCTGGTTACCACCCGTGCCGGCGCGCAGCTGGTCGGCAAGCTGGATGGGGCTGCCAACCAGTGAGCCTGCTGCCCACCCGCATGGTTGCCATGCCTTGGGGGCGAGCGGTTCTGCCGCCGCCCTTTGCTGCGCCAGCGGGGGAACTGATCGGGGAAATCTGGTTTGAACCGCCGCCGGCGCTCGATGCGCTACTGGTCAAATATATCTTCACTGCCGAAGCCCTGTCGGTGCAGGTCCATCCCTCGGATGCGCAAACGCTGGCTGCCGGCCTTGGCAAGCAGGGTAAGGACGAATGCTGGCTGGTGGTCGATGCCCAGCCCGATGCAAAGCTGGGCATCGGCTTTCGCGATGCGATCACCCCCGATGCGATGCGCGCCGCCGCGCTTGATGGCAGCATTGAAGGCTTGCTTGAATGGTATCCTGCCAGTGTTGGCGATTTCTTCTATATTCCGGCGGGCACGGTCCATGCGATCGGCGCCGGGGTGACGCTGATCGAAGTGCAACAATGCGGCGGGCTGACCTATCGGCTGTATGATTACGGCCGGGCCCGCACGCTGCATCTGGATCAGGGGATTGGCGTGGCGCACGGCGGCCCGCACGATCCGGCGCTGCGCCGCAGGTTGCCCGAACGCGGGGCGGTCACGCTGGCCGAAGGGCCGCTGTTCCGGCTGGATCGGCTGGATGGCCCGCCGGATGCGGCCACTATTGCACGCTATGCCGGGCCTTTGCTGGTGATCCCGTTGGATGTCCCGGTCTTGGTGAACGGGGCGCCGATCGCGCGCGGCGCCTGCGCAATGGCCAGCACGATCGCGGCCGTCGAATGTGCCGGGCGCTGCCTGATCACGCAGCAGTTGGGCTAAGCGGGCTGGGTTTCGGCGATCCAGCCGCCACCGACCACCCGATCGCCCGCATAAAGCACTGCGGCCTGCCCCGGGGCCACGCCATATTCGGGCTGGGCAAAGCGGATCGTGGTTGCCGCGCCATCGCCCAGCGGCCCGTCCAGCATGATCGGCACAGGCTTGGCCAGCGAGCGCACTTTGGCGGTCAGCACCGTGCCAGCGGGCAGTGATTGCGGCATCGGCCCGATGCGGTTGGTTTCGACAATCCGCGCCGCCCCCACCGCCAGCAAGCGCTTCGGGCCAACCAACACCTTGCGTTCGGCCGCCGCGATCCCAGTGACGTAGAGCGGCTCGGCCTGCCCGCCGATTTCCAGCCCGCGGCGCTGGCCCACGGTATAGTGGATGATGCCCTTGTGGGTGCCCAGCACAGCGCCGGTTTCAGCGTGAACGATTTCACCGCCGGCTTCGGCATCTGGCCGGACCGCGCGTACCACTTTGGCGTAATCGCCATCGGGCACAAAGCAGATGTCCTGGCTGTCGGGCTTGGCGGCATTGCGCAGGCCGGCGGCTTCGGCCAGCGCGCGAACATGGGGCTTGGGCATCGCGCCCAGCGGAAAGCGCAGGAAATCCAGCTGCGCTTCGGTTGTCCCGTACAGGAAATAGCTTTGGTCGCGGGCCGGGTCGGCGGCGCGGTGCAGCTCTGGCCCGGCGGGGCCGATCACGCGGCGGACATAGTGGCCCGTGGCCAGACAATCGGCGCCCAGTTCACGGGCCATCGTCAGCAGATCGGTAAATTTCGGCCCCATGTTGCAGCGGATGCAGGGGATCGGGGTGCGCCCGGCCATGTAATCGTCGGCAAAGCGTTCGACCACGTCTTCGCGAAACGCACTTTCATGATCGAACACGTAATGCGCAATCCCAAGCCGGTCTGCCACGGCGCGGGCATCGCGAATGTCATCGCCCGCGCAGCACGCGCCCTTGCGCCCGGTTGCCGCTCCATAATCATACAGCTGGAGCGTGACGCCAATCGTTTCCGCCCCGCTTTGCGCGGCCAGCGCTGCCACCACCGAACTGTCCACCCCGCCCGACATCGCAACAACGATACGTTTGCCCGCCAACGGCCCGGCAAGCTGGAACAGGCTGGTGAAATCTATAGGTGCGAGCGTGGGAGCGGTCATCGTGGTGCGCGCCTTACACGTTGCGGCGGCGGGGCGCAAAGGGCGCGCAATTCGGTAAGCTGTGTCAACAGATCGTAAAGCGCGGATTTACCGGTTCTTGACCTTGTTGGCGTTAAAGCCCTGGACATGGAAATTGCAATCGACCTCCCCAACAGGCGCCGCAGCCACCGCGCCTCCAGAGAACACAGCACGCAAGATGCTGCTTTCGAATGGAACACTCTGCATCTGCGGCTCGTTGCTGCGCATGCCGCGCGCGCTGCCTTGCGGGAAGCCGAATCGCAGTTTCCGGTCCTCGCAGGCGGGTTCGCAGACTGGGGGGCGCAGCGCGCTTCAAAGTATGCCTCACGGGCCGTTAACCGAACTGATTCAGCAGATGGAAAAACCCATGCGGGCAATGACTGGGGTGTCGCCGGACACTCCCATGCCGGTGGTCGAGGACAACAATGATCGAAAACCAGAAGATCCGACCCGCCATGGTAATCGGCCCGCTTGGCGAGCCGCTGACCGTTGAATCGTTGCCCGCTCCCAGCACCACGCGGTGGGTGGTGCGGCGCAAGGCCGAAGTGGTGGCTGCCGTCAACGGCGGACTGCTGACCATTGACGAGGTCTGCCAGCGTTACAGCCTGACGCTTGAAGAGTTTGCTTCGTGGCAACGCGCGGTTGACCGTTCGGGCATGCAAGGGCTGCGGGTTACCCGCATCCAGCACTACCGCGACCTTTACGAGCGCCAGCACAAGTATTGACGCGCTGCGCGATGCCGTAAAACAGGCACTATCTGTTGGCGAATGGCCTGTTGGCGAATGGCTGGTGCGGAGGGATCTGTGCCGGCCATTCGGCGTTTGCTGTTGGCGGCAGGGGCACGGCGCTTGGGCCGGGGCTGCCCCGTTGCGTGCCGTTGGCAGATCGGACAACGCGGTTTGCCGACCGCGCCATTGCCACCGCGATTGCCTGCGCCTATGGCTCGCCCCGTGATATTGCCCTGCCGGGCACCGGAAATCCGGCGCTTGCAGGCAGTGATTTAGCATAGTAATACAGCTCGTGAAAAATCGCGCAGTGTGGCGCCGCCATGTTCTCGCGATATGACCCGAAAATGAAGGCAGTTCCGGCATGAACTTCGATTCGCGGATTGACGTGGGTGCGGCAGAGCCGGGCTCCGAAGGTCACAATCCCCTGCTCGACACCACCGAGGAAGATCGTCTGTCGCGGCGGCGGTTGGCAATTATTGCCGTTGCCGTTCTGCTGGTGCTGGTCGCGGTCTGGTTCTGGAACCACGCCCGCAGCGGGGCGTCCGATCTGAACGCCAAGGCCGATCAGGCCCCGGTCGTTTCCGTGGTTACCCCTGGGCGCGCTTCGACCATGGGCGAAATCAACGCCACCGGTTCGCTGGCGGCACGGCGCGAATTGCCCGTGGGCATTGCCGGCGAAGGCGGGCAAGTGGTGGCCGTGCTGGTTGAGCCGGGCCAGTGGGTGCGCGCGGGCCAGACCCTCGCGGTGATCGACCGTTCGGTGCAGGCGCAGCAACAATCCAGCCAATCCGCCCAGATTCAAGTGGCTCGCGCCAATGCCTCGCTGGCGCAGGCCAACCTTGATCGCGGGTTGAAGCTGGTCGATCGCGGGTTTGTTTCAAAGGCTGATATCGACCGGTTGACCGCAACGCGCGATGCCGCCAGCGCCCAAGTGCGCGTGGCCGAGGCCCAGCTGGGCGTGCTGCGTGCGCAAACCCGGCGCCTCGATATCGTGGCGCCGGCGGCCGGCCTGGTACTGGAACGCAAGATTGAGCCGGGCCAAGTGGTCAGCGCGGGTTCGGGCGTTGTGTTCCGTTTGGCCAAGGATGGCGAAATGGAACTGAAGGCCCAGCTCGGCCAGCTTGAACTGGCGCAGATCGGGCTTGGCGTTTCGGTGGCGGTAACCCCGGTTGGATCGGAGCACAGCTTTACCGGGCAGGTCTGGCAGGTCTCGCCGGTGATCGATCCGGCATCGCGCCAGGGCGTGGCCCGTGTGGCACTGCCTTATGCGCCCGAACTACGCCCCGGCGGCTTTGCCACTGCGGTGATCAAATCGGGCACGGTGGTGGCGCCCTTGCTGCCGGAATCCGCGATCCTGTCGGATAATCAGGGCAGTTATGTCTACATCGTCGGCAAGAACAACAAGGTCGAACGGCGCAACGTCAAGACCGGCATGGTTACTGCCACTGGCATTGCGGTTGTTGGTGGTCTTGCGGGCACTGAACGGGTGGTCCTGCGCGCAGGCGGGTTCCTTTCACCGGGCGAAACGGTGAAACCTGCCCAGGCGAAGCCCTGAGCTGTGGTGCGAAGGACCCGATAATGAACTTCCGCAACATCTCGGCTTGGTCGATTCGCAACCCGGTGGTGCCGATCGTCATTTTCATCGGCCTGATGCTGGCCGGGATCATCTCGTTCTCGACCATGGAGGTGCAGAACGATCCGGACATTGAGTTCCCGATGGTGATCGTGACGATCGCGCAGCCGGGCGCCGCTCCGACCGAGATCGAGACGCAGATTACCCAGAAGATCGAATCTGCCGTTCGCACGATCAGCGGCGTGGAAACGATCAGTTCGACCGCATCGGAAGGCAATAGCCAGACGATGGTGCAATTCCAGATCGGTCAGGACATCAACGAAGCCGTCAATGAAGTCAAAAACGTGGTCGATCAGGCCCGTGGCGAGCTGCCTGACGGGATTCTCGAGCCGCAAGTCATCAAGGCCCAGACGTCGTCTGACCCGATCGCGTATTTTGCGGTTGCCGCCGATGACATGACGATCGAACAGCTCTCGTGGTTCATCGACGATACGGTGGCCAAACGGCTGCTTTCCATCCCCGGCATGGCTGAAGTAACGCGTGGTGGCGGGGTAAAGCGCGAAATTCGCGTCATCCTTGATCCGGCGCGAATGCAGTCGCTTGGCGTTACTGCCAGTCAGGTTAACGCTGCGTTGCGCCAGCTCAATGTCAACGCTGCTGGCGGCAAGGCCGAAATTGCCGGGTCGCGCCAGTCGGTGCGCGTTCTGGGTAACGCCAAAACCGCGTTCGACCTGTCTCAAACCGACGTGCCACTGGGCGCGGGCCGCACCGTTAAATTGGCCGATTTCGCCAAAGTGACCGACAGTTACAGTGAAATCACGTCGGCCGGCAAAATCAACGGCAAGCCGGTTGTGACCTTTGGTATTTCCCGCGCGCGCGGCGCTTCGGACGTCAGCGTTTACGATACCGCCGCATCGGAAATCGACAAGATTGCGAAGGACCACTCAGGCGTTCACTTCACCCGGCTGTACACTTCGGTAGACTACACCAAGAAGCAGTACGAAAGTTCGATCTCTTCGATGGTTGAAGGGGCGATCCTCGCCGTAATCGTGGTGTTCTTCTTCCTGCGCGATTGGCGCGCAACCGTGATTTCCGCGATTGCGATCCCGCTGTCGGCCATTCCCACCTTCTGGTGCATGAGCGTGTGGTTCGGCTTCACGCTGAATACGCTGTCACTGCTGGCGCTGGGTTTGGTTGCGGGGGTGCTGGTCGATGATGCGATCGTCGAGATCGAGAACATCGTGCGCCATATGCGCATGGGCAAAACCGCCTATCAGGCATCGATCGATGCGGCTGACGAAATCGGCCTTGCCGTGGTTGCCACCACGTTTTCGATCGTGGCGGTGTTCCTGCCTGTTGGCCTGATGCCCGGCGTTTCCGGCCAGTTCTTCAAGAACTTCGGCCTGACCGTGGTGATTGCGGTGTTGATCAGCTTGGCCGTGGCGCGGACGATCACGCCGATGGTGGCCGCCTATTTCCTGAAGGCGCACGGCCATGCCGAACATGCCGGCGGGCCTTGGATGGATCGTTACCTGAAAATTTTGCGTTGGACGCTCAATGCGTCGGGTGTTGCCGCCTACAAGTCGGCAGTGCTGGAAAGTGGCCGCCGGTTGACTTTGGGTCGGCGCTTTCTGGCGCGGTTGCGGGATCACCGGATGTGGATGGTCGGAACCGGCATCGGGGCTTTCGGGCTTAGCGTGGTCCTCATGATGACCATTCCAGGACAGTTTTTCCCGGACGTGAACAGCGATTTCAGCCAGATCCGGATCGAGATGGTGCCCGGCACCACGCTGGCTCAGACCGAGGCTGTGGCCGATCGCGTCGCCGCCCTGATATCCGATCGGCCCGAAGTCGAAGCGGCGCTTGAGCGCATCAATGAAGGCAGCGGCCGGGTATTCGTTACGCTGAAGCCCAAGCGGGACAAGACCAGCATGGAGTTCGAGCGCGAACTAACCCCGCTGTTGCAGACGATTCCTGATGCCCGCGTAACCTTTCAGGACATGAACGGGGCCGGCCCGGGCGGAGGCACCGGCCGGCCGATTTCGATCATGCTGTCGGGGTCGGATTCGCAGTTGCTGGATCAGACCGCAGCGGCGCTGGTTGAACAGATGAAGGGCCTCAAGGAAGTGGTCGCGCCGCGCGTTGCGGCCGATATGCGCCGGCCCGAACTGATCATCACCCCGCGGCTCGACCTTGCCGCCAGCCTGGGGGTTACCACGTCCGCGCTGAGCCAGACCATCCGTATCGCCACTATCGGCGATATTGATCAGAATGCCGCCAAATTTTCGCTGGCTGACCGGCAGGTGCCGATCCGCGTGCGCTTGTCCGAAGATGCGCGGAAAAATCTTTCCACGATCCAGAACCTGCCGGTGCCGACCACCAGCGGCGGCTCGGTTCCGCTTGCGACCGTGGCTGATATTGGCTTTGGTTCAGGACCGGTCAGCATCCAGCGCTACAACCAGAACCGCCGCGTGTTTGTTGGCGGCGATCTTGCGCCGGGCGTGGTCAAGGGTACCGCGATGAAGGCGATCGACAAGCTGCCGATCATGAAGAACTTGCCGCGCGGCGTTTCGAAAGAACCGTTCGGGCAGGACAAGTGGCAGCAGGAAATGGCCAGCAACTTCCTCAAGGCGCTGGGTGCCGGGGTCTTGCTGGTGTTTTCGGTGCTGGTGCTGCTGTACCATCGCTTCGTTTCGCCACTGGTCAACATGAGCTCCTTGTTCCTTGCCCCGCTGGGCGGATTGATCGCGCTGGTGATCGTGGGGCAGCCGATTTCGATGCCGGTGTTTATTGGCGTGCTGATGTTGTTCGGCATCGTTGCCAAGAACTCGATCCTGCTGATCGACTTTGCGATCGAGGAAATGAGCAAGGGCGCCAGCCGGTTCGATGCGATCGTCGAAGCCGGGCACAAGCGTGCCCAGCCGATTGTGATGACCACCGT
>JBJOPJ010000016.1:0-27052 GCA_046050825.1 Pseudomonadota bacterium | reverse complement strand
TTTCCCTCAGGCGAATCGCCTCTTCGACGGCGATTTCGTCAAACGGGTTCATGCTCATCTTGACGTTGGCGAGATCGACGCCGGTGCCGTCGGACTTGACCCGCGGCTTCACGTTATAGTCGATCACGCGCTTTACGCAGACCAGGGCTTTCATTGGTTCAGGCCTTTCCCATCGAAATGCTGCCAAACGAGATATAGCGGCCGCATAGTTTTCGTTTACGTAAACGTCAACCGCTGAAGTTAGTCGCGCGGTTAAATTCCATGCATTGCAGCCATTGCGGCAAGGCGTTGTCCGGTCAAGCCCTCAAACGCCCCAAAACCCAAGTGACCTTTATGCCAAGGGCCGATCTCCACGGATGGAAACCGGCCCCTGATGCATGGTTGTGCACTGGCCGGATCAGGCGATCTTGCGCACTTCCGCCACGATCTTCTGGGCGGCATCGCCAAGGTCGGCGGCCGAAACGATCGGCAGGCCCGATCCTTCGAGGATCTGCTTGCCCTGTTCGACGTTGGTGCCTTCGAGACGGACGACCAGCGGAACCGAAAGGTTCACTTCCTTCGCCGCGGCAACGATGCCGTCAGCGATAATGTCGCACTTCATGATCCCGCCGAAGATGTTGACGAGAATGCCCTTCACCGCCGGGTCCTTGAGGATGATCTTGAAAGCGGCCGTGACCTTTTCCTTGGTGGCGCCACCGCCCACGTCGAGGAAGTTGGCCGGGAATTCGCCGTTCAGCTTGATGATGTCCATCGTGGCCATGGCCAAGCCTGCGCCGTTGACCATGCAGCCGATGTTGCCGTCGAGCTTGATGTAGGCCAGGTCGTACTTGCTGGCTTCGATTTCGGCCGGGTCTTCTTCGGTTTCGTCGCGCAGGGCGAACACGTCGGGATGGCGGTACAGCGCGTTCGAATCGAAGCTCATCTTGGTGTCGAGCACCAGCAGCTTGGCATTGCCATCGGCGTCGGGCTTGGTTTCAACCAGCGGGTTGATTTCCAGCATCGCGCAATCCAGCGCCATGAAGGCATCGAACAACTGCTTGGCGATGACCTGGGCCTGCTTGTTGAGATCGCCCTTCAGCTTGAGCGCGAACGCCACGGCGCGGCCATGGTGCGGCATGAAGCCCTGCGCCGGATCGACGACGATCGTGGTGATCTTTTCCGGGGTCGAATGGGCGACTTCTTCGATGTCCATGCCGCCTTCGGTCGACACGATCAGCGCGACGCGGCCGGTGGCGCGGTCAACGACCATCGAGAGGTAGTATTCCTTGGCGATATCGACGCCATCGGTCACGTACAGGCGGTTCACCTGCTTGCCGGCATCGCCGGTCTGGATCGTGACCAGCGTGTTGCCCAGCATTTCCTTGGCGAAGGCTTCGACTTCATCGAGGCTCTTGGCCAGGCGCACGCCGCCCTTGGCATCGGCCGGCAGTTCCTTGAACTTGCCCTTGCCGCGCCCGCCAGCGTGGATCTGGGCCTTCACGACATAGAGCGGCCCGGGAAGCTGCTTGGCTGCTTCGACGGCTTCGGCCACGGTCATCGCGGCGATGCCCTTGGGGATGCCAACGCCAAACTTGGCGAGCAATTCCTTGGCCTGATATTCGTGAATGTTCATGGGACTTGAACTCCGTAGGGGAGAGGCCGTCCGGCCGGTTGTGCGCTGCCGCATAAGCACACCGCGCGAGGCTTGAAAAGTCCTCCAAGGGGGTTCTAGAGTAGAAATATGAACGCCAGTTGCGATCCATTCTTAACAACTGCCAAAAAAGCCAGCGGCGGCGGCCGGTGATCGATCGCCAGCGCCTTGAAAGCATTGTTCGCGCTGCCGGGCGAATCGCCTTGGCGCGGTGGCCCGGACACGGTCATGCGCTCGATTCGTGGGACAAGGACCCCGGCAGCCCGGTCAGCGTGGCGGATCTGGAAGTCGATGCGTTCCTGAAGCGCGAACTGGGCGCGCTGCTGCCTTCGGCGGGGTGGCTGTCCGAAGAAACGGCCGATGCGCCGGAGCGGTTGGAAGGCGGGCTGCTCTGGCTGGTCGACCCGATCGACGGCACCCGCGATTTCATCCGCGGGCGCGATGGCTGGGCGGTATCGGTGGCGCTGGTCAGCAGCGGACGCCCGCTGATCGGGGTGCTGGATGCGCCCGCCCGCCTGCCCGAACAGGGCGGCGAATTCTGGTACGGCGAAGCGGGCAAGGGCAGCTGGCGCAATGGCCGGCAATTGGTGGGCAGCCGCCGCCGCGAATTGCGCGGCGCGCGCGTGCCGGCCGAAGCCGTGCCGCATATCGATGCCGATCTTGTGCCCGTACACCGGCCCAATTCGATCGCGCTGCGTATGGCGATGGTCGCCGCGGACGAGGCTGATCTTGTCGCCACGCTGCGCTGGGGATTTGAATGGGACATCGGCGCCGCCGCCGTGATCGCGCGTGAAGCCGGCGCGGCGGTGACCGATGCATTCGGCGGGCCCCTGAACTATAACAAGCGCGATCCCCGCGCGTTCGGGGTGCTGGTTACCGCCCCCGCCATCCACGCGGCTGCCGTCGGCCGCCTGGCCAAACGGGCGACCGAGCTGGCGGCGGGATAGCCGGCGGGCCTTATTGGCCGGATGACCGCGCGGCGGCTACGTCTTCCTGCGTGACCGGCACGATCTTGATTTCGACGCGGCGATTCTTGGTCCGGCCTTCGGGCGTGTCATTGCTGCTAACCGGCATGGTTTCGCCAAAGCCCTGGCTGCGGATGCGGCTGGCCGCGACGCCGCGCGACATCAGATAGTTTGCCACGGTGCGCGCGCGCGTTTCGGACAAGGTCTGGTTGTAAGCGTCTGAACCGGTTGAATCGGTATGGCCGTACACGTCGATCAGGCTGTTCGGGTATTGGATCAGGCTTTCGGCCACCTGATCCAGCGTGGCGCGAAATTCCGGCTTCAAGGTTGCGCTGGCAACATCGAAGGTCACGCCATCGGGCAGATTGAGCAAAATTGCCTTGCCGTTATCCACCGCGGTTACATCAACCCCGGTGCCGGCGGTGGTTTCCTTCAGTTCCTTGATCTGCTTGTCCATCTGGTAGCCGACGGCAGCACCCGCCACGCCGCCCAGGCCAGCACCGATGATCCGTCCGGTCTTGCCGCCGATCAGGCCGCCCAGCAGGCCACCGGCCAGCACCCCGCCAACCCCGCCGATGGCGGTGCGGGAAATCTTGCGTTCACCCGTGTTCGGGTCGGTCACGCAAGCTGAAACCGTGACCAGCGACAAGGCGGCGAAACTCGAAACGAGCAGGCGAGACTTAATCATCGGCTATCCCCTTTGTGGTAACTGACCAAGTTTGCAGTAACTGACCGGGCGCCAACCTTGATCGATCCAAGATGAATGCAGTCTGTCTGGGGCACTTTATCAATCAAATTATTGCTTTGCGGGCGTTTCGCGCGGGGACTTCGCCTGAGGCCGCATTTCTGCTAGCGCTGGGGCGTGAGCACATTTCCCTGGACCGACGTTTTCATCATTGCGGGACTGATCCTGCTCAATGGCCTGTTCTCGATGTCCGAGCTGGCGATCGTCTCGGCGCGCCCGGCACGGCTTAAGCTGCTGGTGGACCGGGGCAATGCCGGTGCCCGCACGGCGCTGGCGCTGGCGGCCGATCCGGGCAAGTTCCTGTCGACGGTGCAGATCGGGATCACGCTGGTCGGGATCATTGCCGGCGCTTATTCCGGGGCCAGCCTGGGCGGCCCCACGGGTGAGCGGCTGGCGCTGCTGGGCGTGCCCGCGCGCTGGGCGCCAGAGGCCGGCTTCGCGATCGTGATCGCGATCACCACGTATTTCAGCCTGGTCGTGGGCGAACTGGTGCCCAAGCAGGTGGCCTTGCGCGCGGCCGAACCGATTGCGGTTGTTGCCGCGCTGCCGATGGCGCTGGTGGCGCGGGTCACCGCGCCGCTGGTGTGGCTGCTCGATCGCTCATCGCGCCTGCTGCTGCGCCTGTTGGGCATGCACGCCAATGATGAAAACGTGGTGACCGCCGAAGAGCTGCACATGATCTTTGCCGAAGCGACCCGTTCGGGCGTGATCGAGGAAGACGAGCGCCAGATCATGACCGGGATCATGCGCCTGGCCGATCGGCCGGTGCGCGAACTGATGACCCCGCGTACCGAAGTCGACACGATCGACCGCCGCGCGACCGAGGCCGAAGTGCGCGCCGCGATCAAGGATTCGCCGCATTCGCTACTGCCGGTGGCCGATGGCTCGCCCGATAATATCGTGGGCGTGGTCAAAGTGCGCGAAGTGCTGGCGGTGCTGCTGGCGGGCCGCAAGGTGAATCTGGCGCGGCTGATGAAGAAGGCCGAAGTGATCCCCGATCAGCTCGACGCGATGGATGCGCTGCGGCTGTTGCAGCAATCCGATGTTTCGATGGCGCTGGTCCATGATGAATATGGCCATCTTGAAGGCGTGGTGACCCCGGCCGATTTGCTGGCTGCGATCGTGGGCAATTTCGTCAGCCACCTCGACGAAGGCGATGAGCCGATGATCGTAGTGCGCGAAGATGGCACGCTGTTGCTGGCCGGGGCGTTGCCGGCCGATGGGCTGGCCGCCCGGCTGGGGGTGCAATTGCCGGCTGACCGCGATTACGCCACTGCCGCCGGCTTTGCGCTGTCGGTGCTTAAGCGGCTGCCGCACGAAGGCGAACATTTCGTTTGGCAGGACTGGCGCTTCGAAATCGTCGACATGGATGGGCGCAAGATCGACAAGCTGCTGGCCAGCCCGCTGGCCCCGCCGCCGGTCGAAGTGGCCGATTGATCCCCCAAAACGCGAAAGGCCCGCCGTGCGGCGAGTCTTCCTGAAGTTGCGTGGAGGCGGTAAGCTTAGTTGCCGATAACGGCCTGTGCTTCGCGGCCATCGCCTTCCGGGGCGGCCACGATATCGCGGGTTACCGCACCCTTGGCCACGGTCGTGGTGGCGGGATCGCCCACGGTTGAGCGGATCGACGGGGCGGCGTTGCCCGCCTTGTTGCCCAGCGAGGTTTCCACTGCGCTGCGCGGCTGCGGCGCGCCGAACAGGGCATCCTGGGCCTGCGCTGCGGCGCCGGCATCGGTCGGACGCGGGGCGCCGGGGGCGGGCGGAACCAGCCCGAAATCGGGCGGCACCACCAACGGGGCCTGACGCTGCACGGCGAATTCGTCGGGCCGGCTGCGGCTCAGCAGGCCGCTGCTGCCACAACCGGCAAGCAGCACCGAACTACCGGCAAGAATGATCAGGGCAGCGGGCTTGCGCCCAAGAATGTCGAACATTGTGTCAGCTCTCCGTCGCGGCGGTAGACGAATTGTCGGGGGCCGCGTGGTTATCGTCGCGCTTTTCGCGCGAAAGGAAGGAACGGGCAAGGATAATCAGGACGCCCAGCGTGATCGCGGCATCGGCCAGGTTGAAGATCAGGAACGGGCGCCAATCGCCAAAGTGCAGATCAGCATAATCAATTACGTGGCCGAACATGGCGCGATCGCGGATATTGCCCAGCGCGCCGCCCAGCACCAGCGCCAGCGGCAGGATATCGGCCAGCTTGCGTTCGCGCAGCAGCCACACCAGCACCACCAGCGCGATGGCCCCGGTCATCGCCACCAGCCCCCAGCGCATTTCCAGCGAATCCGCGGTCAGCATCCCCAGCGAAACGCCGAAGTTCGACGTGCGCGTGAAATTGAAGAACGGTAGCAACACCAGTTGATCGCCATCGCGGGCCAGGCCCAGCGTGACGGTGACGAACTGCTTGAGCCACTGGTCGGCCAGATAGACCAGCGCGGCCAGCCCAAGGCCGATCAGGCGGTTGCGGGGGTTCGGTGCCATCAGGCGCTTGCCGCGCCTTCACCGGCCACGGACTCGCAGCGCCCGCACAGCGCTCCATCTTCCGTCACTTCGGGAAGGTGGCGCCAGCAGCGACCGCACTTGTGGTCATGGGTGCGCGAAACAGTCACGCCATCGCCCTGCCCGCGCGAGACTTTCGCGGTGATGAACAGCTCGGCGAAATCCGCTTCGGGGGCGTTCGCCGGAATGGTCACTTCGGCTTCAAGCCCCGAACCCAGCACCTTTTCCCGGCGCATCGGTTCGATTGCTTCGTTCACCGTTACGCGCAGGGCGCGCAGTGTTTCCCAGCGTTGGGCGTCAATCGTGGTGGCTGGCACCACCGGCCATTCCAGCAAGTGGACGCTGCCGGCATCGGGATAGCGGCTGGCCCATGCTTCTTCGGCGGTGAACACCAGCACCGGGGCGGCATAGCGGATCAGGGCGTGGAACAGCGTGTCCAGCACCGTGCGATAGGCCATCCGCTTGGCATCGGTGGGGGCATCGCAATAGAGGCAGTCCTTGCGGATATCGAAGAAGAAGGCCGAAAGGTCCTCGTTGCAGAAATCGGTCAGCGCGCGGACATATGTGTTGAAATCATAGTCGGCTATCGCCTGCCGCAAGGTGGCATCCAGCTGGCCCAGCAGCGCCAGCACATAGCGTTCCAGTTCGGGCATCGCGGCCACGTCGACCCGTTCGGCTTCGCTGAAGCCGTCCAGCGCGCCCAGCAGGTAGCGGAAGGTGTTGCGCAGCTTGCGGTACTGGTCGGAAACCCCCTTCAGGATCTCGTCGCCGATGCGGTGGTCTTCGGTGAAATCGACCGACAGCGCCCACAGCCGGATGATGTCCGCGCCATAAGTCTCCATGACTTTCAGCGGATCGATCGTGTTGCCCAGCGATTTGGACATTTTCATGCCCTTGGCGTCCATCGTGAAGCCGTGGGTCAGCACTGTCTTGTACGGCGCATGGCCGCGCGTGGCGCAGCTTTCCAGCAGGCTCGACTGGAACCAGCCGCGATGCTGGTCGCTGCCTTCCAGATACATGTCGGCCAGCGGGCCGGTGTAGCCCGCGGGGCGGACCAGATCGAGCCAGCGGCCGCTTTCCAGCACAAAGGCATGGGTGCTGCCCGAATCGAACCACACGTCGAGAATGTCGGCCACGCGTTCGTAATCGTCGGCCTGATAATCGGCGCCCAGGTATTCCTGCGCGCGGGCTTCATCCCACGCATCGACGCCCACTTCGCGGATCGCCGCAACGATCCGGGCGTTGACCGCCGGATCGACCAGGTACTGGCCGCTTTGGCGGTGGACGAACAGCGTGATCGGCACGCCCCACGCGCGCTGGCGCGACAGCACCCAATCGGGCCGCCCTTCAACCATGCTGCCGATCCGGTTGCGGCCCTTTTCGGGAACGAAACGGGTGTCGGCAATTGCCTGCATGGCCTTGCCGCGCAGGGTGCCGTCAGCGCGCGCTTGATCCATCGGCACGAACCACTGCGGGGTGCAGCGATAGATCACTTTGGCCTTTGAACGCCACGAATGCGGATAGCTGTGCTGGTAATCCGCGCTGGCTGCCAGCAACCCGCCGGCTTCGCGCAGCGCGGTGCAGATCGGCCCATCGGGGGCGTTGAACTTGGGATTGATGACGCTGCCTTCGCCGCCCAGCCATGCCCAATCCGCGCGGTATTTGCCATCGCCTTCAACCGCGAACACGGGTTCGATCCCGTGGGCCTTGCACAGCGCGAAATCGTCCTCGCCGTGGTCGGGGGCCATGTGGACCAGCCCGGTGCCGCTTTCGGTGGTGACGAAATCGCCCGCCAGGAACGGGCGCGGTTTGGCGAAGAACCCGCCCAGCGCGTGCAGCGGATGGCGCGCCACGGTGCCGGCAAGATCGGCGCCCGTGATCGCGCGGGCATCGGCCAGATCCAGCCCGGTGCGGGCGGCGAACCCGGCCTTGAGTTCGGCCGCGATCAGGAACGAGCGGCCGCCGGCACTGACCAGCACGTATTCAACCTCCGGCCCATAGGCCAAGGCCTGATTGACCGGGATCGTCCACGGGGTGGTGGTCCAAATCACCGCATAGGCGCCAACCAGTTCGGGAACCGGCGATTCGGTGATTTCGAACGCCACGTCGATCTGGGTGGACGTGATGTCTTCGTATTCGACTTCGGCTTCGGCCAGCGCGGTCTTTTCCACCGGGCTCCACATCACCGGCTTGGCGCCGCGATAGAGCTGGCCGGATTCGGCAAATTTCAGCAGTTCGCCCACGATCGTCGCTTCGGCGGCGAAATCCATCGTCAGATAGGGATTGTCCCAATCGCCGTTGATCCCAAGGCGCTTCAGCTGTTCGCGCTGCACGTTGACCCAGTTCTGGGCATAGGCGCGGCATTCGGCGCGGAATTCGTGCGGCGGAACTTCGTCCTTGTTGAGCTTTTTCTTGCGGTACTGTTCCTCGACCTTCCATTCGATCGGCAGGCCGTGGCAATCCCAGCCGGGCACATAAGGCGCATCCATGCCCAGCAGGCTTTGCGTGCGCACTACCATGTCCTTCAGGATATGGTTCAGCGCGTGGCCGATGTGCATATCGCCGTTGGCGTAAGGCGGGCCATCGTGGAGGATGAACTTTTCGCGCCCCGCGCGGGCATCGCGCAGCTGCCGATACAGGTCTTCGCCCTGCCAGCGCGCCAGAATGCCCGGCTCCTTCTGGGGGAGTCCGGCCTTCATCGGAAACTCGGTCTTCGGCAGGAAGACGGTCGAACGGTAATCGCGCTGCTCAGTCATGACCCGAGGCCGTTAGAGGAAAGCAGGTTTTCGCGCTAGTCCCGTGCCGCACGCGCTGCATCGTGCCGGGCAGCACGCCGGGCCTCAAGGGCTTTGGCCAGTTCGGCTGCTTCGCGCGGGCTGCGCTGGTTATCGGCGGGGCGCAGCGCGGGGCCAACGCTCCACATATCGTTTACCCAAACATAGCCGGTGAAGCTGGCCGGGATTTCGCCCAGCTGTTCGGGCAGGTCCAGCCCCCGCGGCGCGGCGCTGGCCTGCGGCCCGATCACGATCACCCGCGCGCCCACCGCGTCCATCCGCTGGATCAGGCGGTTGGGCCAGCCGGCGAAGGCCCACTGCCGGTTGAGCGGGATCACGATGGTGCCGCCCCGGCAGCTGGCCGGGGTCAGGCCCAGCCAGCCAAACACCAGATAATCGTTGGTGCAGGCCGCCAGTTCATCCGGGCTGAACGCCCATGCGCCCGGAAACGCCGCGCGCAGGCGGGCGATTGCTGCCTGTGGGCCGGAAAAGCCATCGCCGTGGGCGGCCGGATCGCGGCCGGCAGCGTTCAGGGCGGCGATCAGCCGGTCGGCATCGGCGGGATTGCCGCTGCGCAGATTATAGATCAGCGCGGTTTGCCCGGCGGCGGCCAGGCCCTGTTCCAGGCTGGGGATCTGGCCCTGCCCCGTGCCGCGCAAGGGAAAAGTCTGCCCCCCATCGGCGCTATAGCCATAGCCCGCATCGAGCGCTTGCAACTGCGCCAGCGTGGCGGCGCGGGCCGGGCCGTGGCCATCGGTGCGGCAATCCAGCGCGGCATCACGAAACAGTGCGATCTTGCCATCGGCGGTGGGGGTGATGTCCACTTGCACCGCTTGTGCGCCCAACCGCTTGGCCGAATTGATCGCGGCCACGGTGTTTTCCAGAAATCCGTGGAGCGGCGGCGCGATCGTGGCGGCCGGGCAATTGCCCGGCGCGGGTTTGGCGTAATCCACCTGCTGTGCTGTTCCGCGCTGGGCAATCAGCTTTACATAGCCGCGCGGCGGACCGGCCAGCCAGCTGGCGTTGATGAAGGTCAGCGCCAGCACGGCAATGGCAGCTGCCAACGCGATGCGTTTTGCCCAACGCGTCCTTGTTGGCCGCTTCATTTCAGCAGTTCGCGCGCGGTCAGGCAGTCGGCTTCCATCTGGGCGGTCAGCGCGTCAAGCGAATCGAACTTGGCCTCGGGCCGCAGGAAATGATGGAACGCCACTTCGATTTCGGCGCCATAGAGATCGCCCGAAAAATCGAAGAAGTGCGGTTCAAGCAGCTCCTTGGGCGGATCGAAACTGGGGCGAATGCCAAGGTTGGCCGCGCCGTGCAGCAGCGTGCCCCGCAGCGGCCCGGTTTCGATCAGGCCGGTTACGGCATAGATGCCATAACGCGGCCGCAGATAAGTCCCCAGCGCCAGGTTGGCGGTGGGAAAACCGATCGTGCGGCCCACTTTATCGCCGTGCTGCACCGGGCCGCGGATGGCGAACGGGCGGGTCAGCAGGTGGGTGGCAAGGCCGCAGTCCCCGGCCGCCAGCGCCGCTCGGATCCGGCTGGACGATACGACCGCGCCCTGCTGCGAAACCGGGCCGACTGCGCGCGCGCGCAAGCCGCAGGTGGCGCCCACCTCGCGCAGCACGCCCACATTGCCGCCGCGCCCCTTGCCAAAGGTAAAGTCCTCGCCCGTGACCACGCCTGCCGCGCCCACGCGCCCGGCCAGCAGTTCGGTCACGAAATCCTGCGCGGTGGTGGCAGCCAGCGCGGCATCGAAGGCAAACACCAGCATCGCATCGGCGCCGGCTTCGGCGAACAGTTCCTCGCGCTGGTCCAGCGTGGTCAGGCGGAACGGCGCGGCATCGGGCGTGAAGAAGCGCACCGGGTGCGGATCGAACGTGGCGATGATGCAGGGGCGCCCTTCGGCCCGCGCCCAATCCAGCGCGGCGCTGGCCACGGCCTGATGGCCGCGGTGAAAGCCATCAAAATTGCCCAGCGCGACGATCGCGCCGCGCAGCGATTCGGGCATCGGCTGGGTGGCATCAAGCCGCAGGATCGTCATTGTGCCAGCTTCTGCTGGGCCGAGGGCTTGCGCACCAGGGTCACGAAATCAAACGCCGGGTTGCGGCCTTCGGCGGGATGGGCTTCGCGGAAGGTTTCGGTCCACTCAGCCCGGTCGAACGCGGGGAAGCGGGTATCGCCGGCCGGGGCCAGATGCACTTCGGTCAATTCGATACGGTGGGCCAGCGGCAGCGCTTCGGCATAGATTTGCGCGCCGCCGAAAATCACGATGTGCGGCGCATTGGCAATCCGCAGGGCTTCGGCCAGCGATGCCGCGCGTTCGGTGCCTTCGGCGGCCCACTGCGGATCGCGGGTAATCACGATATGCCGCCGCCCCGGCAGCACGCCGGGCAGCGAATCGAAAGTCTTGCGGCCCATGACCAGCGGCTTGCCCATGGTCAGCGATTTCACCCGGCGAAAATCGGCCGACAGGTGCCACGCCATGCCCCCGTCCGTTCCGATCACGCCATTATCGGCAACGGCAACGACCAGGAAGATTTCCGACTGGTTCATCGCAAGTCCCGCTCGTCACAAGCCCAGACGGGTGACATGACCCATCTTGCGGCCGGGCCGGGCCGCAGCCTTGCCATACAGGTGCAGGTGATTGGCCGGATCGGACAGGATCTGGTCCCAATCGTGGGCGGCATCGCCGATCAGGTTTTCCATCACCACGGTCTTGGCGGCCAGCCGGGTATCGCCCAGCGGCAGCCCGCAAATCGCGCGGATGTGGTTTTCGAACTGGCTGGTGACCGCGCCTTCGATCGTCCAGTGCCCCGAATTGTGCACGCGCGGCGCCATTTCGTTGAACACGGGGCCGTTGGCCGTGGCGAAGAATTCCAGCGTCAGCACCCCGACATAGTCCAGCGCCTGCGCCACTTGCGCGGCCAGCGCGCGGGCGGCGGGCAGCTGTTCCAGCACCGCGGCGGCGGCGGGCACGGTCGACGTATCGAGAATGCCGCCCACGTGGACGTTTTCGGCGCTGTCCCAGAACACCACCGCGCCATCGCGCCCACGGCACAAGATCACGCTGAATTCGTGGGTGAAGTGGACGAAGCCTTCATAGACCAGCGGCTGGTCGATGCGGATGCCTGCAGCTTCATGATCGGCCATGATGCGCCACTGGCCTTTGCCGTCATAGCCTTCGCGGCGGGTCTTGAGGATCGCCGGAGCGCCGATCCGGGTCAGCGCCCCGGCCAGATCTTCGGCCGTGTCGACCGCCATGAACGGGGCGGGGGTGCCGCCCAGATCGGCCACGAAGCGTTTTTCGCTCAGCCGGTCCTGCGCCACTTCCAGCGCGCGGGCATTCGGCAACAGGCGGACATCGCCCAGCGCCTGCAGCGGGCCGACCGGCACGTTTTCGAATTCGTAAGTGACCACGGCGCAATCGGCGGCAAATTCGGCCAGGGCCGCGCTGTCATCATACGGCGCGCAAGTGAACTGCGCACAGACTTCGGCCGCGATCGAATCCGTTTCGGGCGCATAGACGTGGCAGCGATAGCCCAGCTGGGCAGCCGCCATCGCCAGCATGCGGCCCAGCTGGCCGCCGCCAAGGATGCCGATGGTTTCGCCCGGTGCGACGATCATGTGCGTGCGACGATCATGGGTGCGCGATTGCCATCTGGTTCAGCTTGGCCGCGCGGCGACGCTGGCGGTCTGCGCGGCGCGCAAGGCCTTGAGGCGGTCGGCCAGGGCCGGATCGCCCGTGGCGAGGATCGCGGCGGCCAGCAGTCCGGCATTGGTGGCCCCGGCTTCCCCGATCGCCAGCGTGCCAACCGGGATCCCGGCGGGCATCTGCACGATCGACAGCAGGCTGTCCTGCCCGGACAGCGCCCGCGATTGCACCGGCACGCCCAGCACCGGCAGGTGGGTCATGCTGGCCACCATGCCCGGCAGGTGCGCGGCACCGCCGGCCCCGGCGATGATCACTTTGAAGCCTTCGGCTTCGGCGCCCTTGGCAAATTCTACCAGCCGGTCCGGGGTGCGGTGCGCGGAAACGATCCGCACATCATGCGCCACGCCCAGCTTGTCCAGCGCATCAGCGGCGCATTTCATGGTTGCCCAGTCAGACTGGCTGCCCATGACGATCGCGACGAGGGGCGCGACGAGCGGGGCGGCAGCGGGTGCGGTCATGGCCTCAACGCTCCGACAGGTAATAGCGCTCAAGCGCGTTCAGGGCATCGTCCAGTTCATAGACGATCGGCTGGCCGGTGGGGATTTCCAGCCCGGTAATTTCATCGTCCGAAATGCCGGACAAATGCTTGACCAGCGCGCGCAGCGAATTGCCGTGGGCAGCCACCAGCACCGTTTCGCCAGCTTTCAGCGCCGGCACGATGGCGGCTTCGTAATACGGCAGCACGCGGGCGATCGTGTCTTTCAGGCTTTCGGTCGATGGGATCGGAATCCCGGCATAGCGCGCGTCCTGTTTCAGATCGAACGCGCTGCCGTCTTCCAGCACCGGGGGCGGGGTATCAAAGCTGCGGCGCCAAATCTTGACCTGGTCGTCGCCGTGCTTGGCCGCGGTTTCGGCCTTGTCCAGCCCGGTCAGCCCGCCATAGTGGCGCTCGTTCAGGCGCCAGTCCTTGGTTTCGGGGATCCACAGCCGGCCTGCGGCTTCCAGCGCAAAGTGCAGCGTGCGGATCGCGCGGGTCTGGAAACTGGTGAACGCGACCGTGGGCAGCATGCCCTTGGCCTTGAGCAAAGCCCCGGCGGCGCGGGCTTCTTCTTCCCCCTTGGCGGTCAGGTCGACATCCCACCAACCGGTGAAGCGGTTTTCCAGGTTCCACTGGCTCTGCCCGTGGCGGACGAGGATCAGGCGCGGCACGATACAAGACTCCCCCTGTTTCAGGAGCTTTGGCCCCTAGCTTGTCGATCCCGGTTTGGAAAGCGCGGGGTTGGTATCCTGCGCAAGGTCGCGCGCTTGCGATTTGCGGCGACGCAGGTTTTCGCGCAACTTGGCGGCAAGACGTTCTTCACGCGTGGGCGGGGTGGGGGTTTCTGGCATGGCCCGTGTCCTGCCGCGATGTTGGGCCAAGCTCAACCCCTTCTAAGCAAATGGGGCCCTTCTACGCAAACGTTGGCCCTTCCGCGCAAATGGGGCCGCTCTCGCGCAAACGGAGGTTGACAAAGGCAGGGGCCACGGCCAATAGCGCGCCCCTGCCCGGACGGGTCCGTCCCCTCCGGTGCGCGTGGAATGGTGTGCTGCTGTAGCTCAGTGGTAGAGCGCATCCTTGGTAAGGCTGAGGTCGGGAGTTCAATCCTCCCCAGCAGCACCATTCCCCGCCTGTTCCCAAAATTAACGCCCGTCAGGCGTGCAGGCTTGCCCATTCGGGATGCCGTTTGAAGGCGGCGGCGATGTAGCTGCACACCGGATCGATCCGAAAGCCTTGTGTCTGGGCATCGGCCACCAGCGCCTCGACCAGCCGGGCGGCTACCCCGCGGCCGCCGATTTCGGGCGGGACCAGTGTGTGATCGGCAATGCGGACAGCGCCGTTTTGCACCCATGTCAGGCGTCCGATCTGTTCGGTGCCCGCCAGATGCGCGCGGTATTCGCCCTTGGCGCAATCGCCGTGGCGGGTGATCGTTACGTCGTCCATCGGGATGCTCCTGCGGCTTGACGGGGGCGCTGGCCCCGCCCATTCACCATGGCGATGCAATTCCTGTCCGACAATGCCGCCGCCGTCCACCCGCGTGTCTGGGATGCGATGCGCGCTGCCGATGCCCCGCAGCCCCCATATGACAACGATGGGCTTAGTCTGGCGCTGGACGCTGCGTTCACTGATCTGTTCGGCCGGCCTTGCGCCGTGCTGTGGGTGGCGACCGGGACCGCCGCCAATTGCCTGGCGCTGGCCACGATGGTGCCACCGCACGGCGGCGTGGTGTGCCACCGCGAGGCGCATATCGAAATGGACGAAGGCGGGGCGCCAGGCTTTTACACCCACGGCGCGAAGCTGATGCTGGCGGACGGTGACGGCGCGAAGCTGACCCCGGCGGCAATCGCGGCGGTGATCGATCCGATCCGGCCCGATGTTCACCGGGTTCAGCCCCACGCGATTTCGATCACGCAGGCTAGCGAATATGGCCGGGCCTATCGCCCGTCCGAGCTGGCCGAAATCGCCGCTGTTGCGGCGGCGCGCGGGTTGAAGCTGCACGTGGATGGCGCGCGCTTTGCCAATGCGGTGGCCTATCTGGGCTGCACCCCATGGGAAGCCTGCGCCGGGGCCGACGCGCTCAGCTTTGGCTGCGTCAAGAACGGCGGGATGAGCGCCGAAGCGCTGGTGTTTTTTGACGCAGGGCTGGCCGATCTGGCCCGCTATCGCCGCAAGCGCGCGGGGCATCTGCAATCGAAGGGGCGCTTCATGGCGGCGCAGTTGCTGGCGATGCTGCACGGCGGACTGTGGCTGGAAAATGCCCGCACGGCCAATGCCGCCGCGCAGGAAATTGCCGCGTCAGCGGGGCAGCGCCTGCTGCACCCGGTTGAGGCGAACGAGCTGTTCGTCACCCTGTCCCCGGCCGAGCGCGCGGCGCTGCGCGAACAGGGCTTTTCGTTTTACGATTGGGGCGATGATGCTGCGCGGTTCGTCACCGCGTGGAACAGCGATCCGACGTTCGTCAGCGCGCTGTCTTGCGCCATCGCCGCGCTGTGACCACCGCCCCCGCTTCTGAATCGCAAAGGCAGGCGCAAGGGCAGGCACAGGCCCGCGCCGTTGCGGCGTTTGTGCTGGTCACCTTGATCTGGGGATCGACGTGGCTGGTGATCAAGGACCAGATCAGCGCGGTGCCAGCCAGCTGGGCGGTAACCTGGCGGTTCGTGCTGGCTGCGGCGGGGATGTTTGCCCTGGCCGCCGTGCGGCGCGAGCGCCTGCTGCTGGCGCGCGATGGGTTCATGCTGGCGCTGCCGATGGGGTTGTTCCAGTTTTTCGCCAATTTCCAGCTGGTGTACCGGGCCGAACAGTACATCACGTCCGGGCTGGTGGCGGTGCTGTTCGCTTTGTTGCTGGTGCCCAATGCCGTGTTGGCGCGGATCTTTGTGGGCAGCAAGGTGGGTGGGCGGTTCCTGGCCGGGTCGGCGGTGGCGCTGAGCGGCATCGGTTTGTTGCTGGCTCACGAATACCGCGCAGCGCCCGCTGGCGGCGGGGCGATTTTAACCGGGATTGGCTTTACCGCCGCGGCGATCCTATGCGCTTCCAGCGCCAACGTGTTGCAGGCCACCGAAGCCGCCCGGCGGCAAAGCGTGGTGGTGCTGATTGCGTGGGCCATGTTGGTTGGCGCCAGCGCTGATGCCGCGTTCGCGTGGTGCACCGCCGGGCCGCCGGTGATCGATACCAGCCCGCGCCAGCTGGCCGGGGTCGCCTATCTCGCGATTGTCGGATCGGTGTTCACCTTCCCGCTCTATTTTGCGCTGATCCGCGATTGGGGCCCGGGCCGGGCGGCCTATAACGGGGTGGCCGTGCCAGTGGTGGCGATGACGCTATCGACCGTGTTCGAAGGCTATCGGTGGACCGCGCTGGCGATCGCCGGCGCGCTGCTGGCCATGACTGGCTTGCTGATCGCCTTATCCGGCCGCAAGTAAGCAGGCGCGCAGCCCTTCGCGATAACCGAGATAGCGCGGCTGCCAGCCCAGCACGCGTTTGGCCTTGCCGTTCGCGATGCGGCGGTTTTCGGCATAGAACGCGCGCGCCAGCGGGCTAAGTCCGGCTTCGTCCAGCGATTGCAGTGGGGGCGGCGCCCGCCCCAGCAAACGGCAGGCTTCTTCGATCACCGCGTTCTGGCTGCAGGGCTCATCATCGGCAATGTTGTAGGCCCCGCCCGGGGCGTTCAGCGCTGCCAGCGCCGCCGATACGATGTCATCGACGTGGACCCGGCTGAACACTTGCCCGGCCAGATCGATCCGATGTGCCCGGTCTTCGCGTACACGTTCCAGCGCGCTGCGCCCGGGGCCGTAGATCCCCGGCAGGCGCAGCACCCGCGCGCCCAGCGCCAGCCACGCCGCATCGGCTTCGGCGCGGGCGGTGCGCCGGCCGGTGCCGATCGGGGCGGTTTCATCCACCCACGCCCCGCCGGTATCGCCATAGACCCCGGTGGACGAAAGATAGCCCAGCCATTTCCCGGTCAGCGCATCGCCATAGGCATCCAGCACCGGGTCCAGCCCATCGCCGCCGGGTGGAACCGATGACAGCACGTGGCCCGCATCGGCCAGCGCCATGCGCACCGCGCCGCTATCGTCAAACGCCAGCGTGCCCGCGCGCCCGGTCGAGATCACCTCCCAGCCGCACTGGTCCAGCGCCGCGGCCAGCCGCGCCGCGGTATAGCCCAGCCCGAAAATGAATAGGCGCGGCTTCACTTTTGGCCAGACTTTTGGCCAGCCGCCGCGGGGGTTACCATTTGCGCGTTCGGCACATGGTCTTTCTTCCATTGCATCGACATGCGCACCCGCGTGGCGCCCGAGGGGTGATCGAAGAACAGCAGTTCTTCGATCCGGCCGGGTTCGATCTTGCGGTATTCCGACAGCTTCATCGCAATCGCGGCAAAGCCATCCGGCTCTTTCGCGGCATCAAGGCCAAAGGCATCGGCCTGGCTTTCATCCACGCGGATGATGGTGTTGGTGATCGGCGTGGCCAGCACGCCCAATATCGCGAACAGGATGCTCAGCACCGGTAGCGAAGCCGGATCGCCCATGCCCTGCACGCCCCACGCCGCCCCATACCGTGCGATCAAGGCCGGCCCAACACGCGCTACGATAAACAGCGCGGCCCCCGCCAGCGCCGAAAACGCGGCCAGTCCGATCCACACGTGGTTCAGCACGTAATGGCCCAGTTCATGCCCCATCACCGCGGCGGTTTCGGCTTCGGTCGAGCGGTTCAGCAGGTTGTCGTTCAGGCTGATCCGGATCGTTGGGCCGATGCCCGAAACATTGGCGGAAATCCGGTTCGACTGCTTCGATGCGTCGAACAAGTAGATATGTTCTGCCGGGACGTGGTTGGCCTGCGCCATCGTAACGATCCGGTCGCGCACCGGGCCGGCGGGCAGTTCGGAATAGGTGTTGAACAGCGGCGCGATATAGACCGGCGCGATCAGCATCCCGAACGCCAGAAAGGCCGAAACGATCCCGGTTCCCAGCAGCCACCAGTTGCGGGGAAAACGGCGGATCGCGGCATAGACCGCCATCGCCAGCAGCGGGAACACGATCAGCGAGATGGTCAGGTTCTTGCCGCTATCGGCCAGCCATTCGGCAAAGGGCTGGTTCATCAGATCGTACTGCCGTTCGCGCACGAAGCCGGTATAGATCGACCACGGCAGGGTGATGACCCAGCCGGCCAGCAGGTAGAGCGCGGCGGTCAGCCATGTCGCCCCGGCCGGGCGCTTGAACGCGCGTTCGCCCAGGTCGCGCAGGCGCGTGGCCAGGCGAAAGCGCAGCAGCAGCCCGTCTGACAGCACCGAAACCAGCGCGCCCCACAGGATCAACCAGTAGCCGCCTTCGAAATAGGCATCGGATTTTGCCCGCGCCGCGCCCTGCAGCGTATCGAGATAGGCCCGGCTGGCCGCTTCGACATCGAAGCCGGCTGCGTGGCCGGTCAGCGGCCCTGCCGCGTAGGCGGCAATTGGCCCTGCCGCGTAGGCGGCAATTGGCAGCGCCAGTGCGGCGCAAAGCGCCAGGCTGACAGCGTGGATTTTCCGGCTCATCTTCAGGCGCGCTCCCCAAGCTGTGGTAATGGGCTTACAAAGTGTGGTGGGTGCGGTCCGGCAAGCCGGTCTGTCAAGACCGGTGTGGGGCCAATGTTTGGCGCCAAATCCGTTTCGCGTTTGCGGCACGGGCGCTGCGCTCCTATCTGGTGGCGTATGGACGCATCGCTTGGAACCCCTGCCGCCCCGCCCGTCATTCAGCGCGGCGATTACCGCCCGCCCGAATGGCTGGTTCCGGAAATCGCGCTCGATTTCGCGTTGGGGCTGGATGCCACGACCGTGCAGGCCAAGCTGGCAGTGCGCCGCAACGGCGGCTCGCCAGTGCTGCGCCTGCATGGCGATGGGATTGCTGCGCGCGCGGTTACGGTGGACGGGGTATCCACCAATGCGTGGCGGATGGACGGGGCCGATCTGCTGATCGACCTGCCCGGCGATGCGCACGAAGTGGGTATCGAAACCGCGCTGAACCCGGCCGCCAACAGCCAGTTGATGGGGCTTTATGCCTCGAACGGGATGCTGTGCACCCAGTGCGAGGCCGAAGGGTTTCGGCGGATCACGTTCTTCCCCGATCGGCCCGATGTGCTGTCGATCTATACCGTGCGGATGGGCGGGCCGAAGGCCGCGTTCCCGATCCTGCTGTCAAACGGCAATTGCACCGCACAAGGGGATGGGCCGGATGGCACACATTGGGCGCAGTGGCACGATCCCTGGCCCAAGCCCAGCTACCTGTTCGCGCTGGTTGCCGGCGATCTGGTGGCCAACCACGATACTTTCACCACGTGCAGCGGACGCAGGGTCGATCTGAACATCTGGGTCCGCGCCGGTGATCAGGATCGCACCCACCACGCGATGCAGGCGCTGAAGGATTCGCTGAAGTGGGACGAGGATGTATTCGGCCGCGAATACGACCTTGATCTGTTCAACATCGTGGCCGTGGCCGATTTCAACATGGGGGCGATGGAGAACAAGGGACTGAACGTTTTCAACACCCGCTACATCCTGGCCGATCCCGATACCGCCACCGATATGGATTATGACGGGATCGAAGGCGTGGTGGCCCACGAATACTTCCACAACTGGTCGGGCAACCGGGTCACCTGCCGTGATTGGTTCCAGTTGAGCCTGAAGGAAGGCTTCACCGTGCTGCGTGACCAGCTGTTCAGCGCCGACATGGGATCGGCCGCGGTGAAGCGGATCGAAGATGTCCGCGTGCTGCGCGCGGCCCAATTCCCCGAAGATTCGGGGCCGCTGGCCCACCCGATCCGGCCCGATAGCTATCAGGAAATCTCGAATTTCTACACCGCGACCGTCTATAACAAGGGCGCCGAGGTGATCCGCATGATGCGCACGCTGGTGGGCACCGAGCGGTTCCGCAAGGGCACCGACCTGTACTTTGACCGGCACGATGGCGAAGCCGCGACGTGCGAGGATTTCGTTACCGCGATCGAGGATGGCGCTGGGATCGATCTGGGGCAGTTCCGCCTGTGGTATGCGCAGGCCGGCACCCCGCACGTCACCGCGCGGCTTGATCACAGCGGGGATACCGCCGTGCTGAGCCTGACCCAGGCCGTGCCGCCCACGCCGGGCCAACCAGACAAGCAGCCGGTGGTGATCCCGCTGCGCCTGGCCCTGTTCGACCGCGCGACCGGCCAGCACCGCGGCGAGCATCTGATCACGCTGACCAAGGCGGCCGAAACGTTCAGCTTTTCCGGCTTTGCGACGCGGCCCGTGCTATCGCTGAACCGGGGCTTTTCCGCGCCGGTATCGATCGCTGCCGATACCAGCGCCGCAGACCTGGTGTTCCTGGCAGCGCACGATGATGATCCGTTCGCCCGGTATGAGGCGCTGCAACAACTGGTGGTCCAGCATCTGGTTGCGGCCGTGGCGGGCACGCTGGATGGCGCGGCCCGCACGGCCGGGCGGGCGGCGATCGCGGGGGCTTTTGCCGCAGTCATCGCGGACCCCGCGCTGGATGATCTGATGCGCGGCGAACTGATGATCCTGCCGGGCGAAGGCTATCTGGCCGAACAGTTTGCCGTGGCCGATCCCGGCGCGATTCGGGCCGAGCGCGAAGGGCTGAAAGCGCATCTTGGCGCGGCGCTGGTCGATGCGCTGGTTGCCCTGCACGCCCGCGCCAGCGCGGTGCCATATAGCCTTTCGGCCGAGGCGCGCGGCGCCCGCAAGCTCAAGACCCAGGCGCTGGCCCTGCTGGCCGCCGGCGCGCCCGATCTGGCCGCGCAATTGGCCGCCGCCCAGTTTGACGCGGCCGATAACATGACCGATCGGCAAGGTGCGCTGATGGTGCTGTGCGGGCTGGAAACGCCGCTGCGCGAAGCCCGGCTGGCGGCGTTCCATGCCCGCTTCGCCGGCAATGCGCTGGTGATCGACAAATGGTTTTCGCTGCAAGCGGGATCGCTGCACCCGGCAGTTCTGGCGCATGTGCAGGCGCTGGCGGCGCATCCCGATTTCACCATGGCCAACCCCAACCGGGTGCGCGCGCTGTACATGGCGATGGCCGCCAACCCCGGCGCGTTCCACGATGCTGGCGGTGAAGGCTATCGGATCATTGCCGATCTGATTCTGGCGCTGGACCCGGTCAACGCGCAAACGGCTGCCCGCTTCGTTGCCCCGCTGGGCCGCTGGCGGCGGATCGAGCCGCAGCGTGCGGCGTTGATGCGCGGCGCGCTTGAACAGATCCTGGCGGCGCCGCAGCTGTCGAAGGACACGTTCGAACAAGTCAGCAAAAGCCTTGCCTGAGCGCCCCCCCGAACCCGCACCCGCACCCGCACCGGTTGAAGTCAACCGGGCGGCGGTGCTGGCCGGGATGCCGCATGGTTTTCTGGGCCGACGCGGCGGGGTTTCCAGCGGCTTGGTGGCGGGGCTCAATGCCGGGCTGGGCGCGGGGGATGATGACCACGCGGTGCAGCGCAATCGCGCGCTGGCCGTCGATGCGGTGCTGCCGGGCGCGGCGCTGGCCACGGTCTATCAGGTCCATTCGCCCGATTGCGTCACCGCCAGCGCCGCCTGGCCCGATGCCCAGCGCCCCCACGCCGATGCGCTGGTGACCGACCGGCCGGGGTTGCTGCTGGGGATCGTTACCGCCGATTGCGCGCCGGTGTTGCTGGCCGATCCCGCTGCCGGGGTGGTTGGCGCCGCCCATGCCGGGTGGAAGGGCGCGATCGCCGGGGTAACGGATGCCACGATCGCGGCGATGGAGCGGCTGGGTGCCCGCCGCGCCAACATCGTCGCGGCCATCGGGCCGTGTATCGCCCAGGCCAGCTATGAAGTGGATACGGCCTTTGCCGAACGCTTCGCCGCCGCGGATCCTGCCAATGCCGCCCTGTTCGGCCCCGGCCGGCCGGGGCACTGCCAGTTCGATCTGGAAGGCTATGTCGCGGCGCGATTGGCTGCCGCCGGGATTCGCGCGGTGGAGCGGCTGGGCCTTGATACGTGCGCGGATGATGCCCGGTTCTATTCGTTTCGCCGGGCCACGCTGCGCGGCGAACCCACTTATGGGCGCCAGATCTCGCTGATTGGCTTGGCTTTGGGCTGATCCGGCGCTGCGGCCGACCGCCCCGCACCCGGCGCGACGAATCTTGGAAAATTGGCAGTTGGCACGGCGGCGCTTCGCGGCTATCAGGCGCGCCAAATCGTTACCTTGACCGGGGTTGCACCGGGCTTGTAACGGTTCGTGAAGGGGCTTCCTGAACGCAGGATTTGGGATGGTTGCTTCGGTTTGCTGGCCTTTCGGGACAGCGGGTCGCAAGGACCAGATAGAACAGGATACGTTCGACCATGGCACATGATGCTGGCACCGACACTGCTGCCGCGACAAGCGGCGAAGGTGTGCGGCGGCGTGATTTCATCAATATCGCTGCGGTAAGCGCGGCGGGCGTTGGCGGTGTTGCCACGCTGTACCCGCTGATCAGCCAGATGGCCCCGTCGGCCGACGTGCTGGCCGAAAGCTCGACCGAAGTCGATATTTCGGCGATCCAGCCGGGTCAGGCGATCAAGGCCGTCTTCCGCAAGCAGCCGGTGTTCATCCGCAATCTCAAGCCTGAAGAAATCAAGGCTGCCGAAGCGGTGGACGTCAGCACCCTGCGCGATCCGCAGTCGCTCAAAGAGCGGACCAAGGAAGGCAAGGAAAACTGGCTGATCACGATGGGTGTCTGCACCCACCTGGGCTGCGTGCCGCTGGGCGCCGGCGAAGGCGAAGTGAAGGGCGAGTTTGGCGGATATTTCTGCCCCTGCCACGGTTCGGTCTATGATACCGCCGCTCGCATCCGCAAGGGTCCGGCCCCCAAGAACCTGCAGGTTCCGGACTACGAATTCGCGTCCGACACCGTCGTCAAGATCGGCTGAGGTAGATCGACATGAGCTTCCCCTGGGCAAAAGAATATAAGCCGAGCCACCCCTTCATGGTGTGGATGGACGAAAAGCTTCCGTTGCCGCGCCTGATTTATGGCGCCGTCGGTGGTGGGTATGAGGTTCCGCGCAACCTCAACTACATGTGGAACTTCGGGTTCCTCGCCGGGTTGTGCCTGGTGATCCAGATCGTGACCGGCATCGTGCTGGCCATGCATTATGGCGCCAACACGCAAGTGGCCTTCGATTCGACCGAGCACATCATGCGCGACGTCAACTGGGGCTGGATGCTGCGGTATGGCCACGCCAATGGCGCCTCGGCGTTCTTCGTGGTGGTCTATGCGCACATCTTCCGCGGCTTCTATTACGGTTCGTACAAGGCCCCGCGCGAGATGATCTGGCTGCTGGGCGTTGTCATCTTCCTGCTGATGATGGCTACCGCCTTCATGGGTTATGTGCTGCCGTGGGGCCAGATGAGCTTCTGGGGCGCGCAGGTCATCACCGGCCTGTTCAGCGCGATCCCGCTGATCGGCGATGCGCTGCACACGTGGCTGCTGGGCGGTTTCGCGCCTGATAACGCCGCGCTGAACCGCTTCTTCTCGCTGCACTTCCTGCTGCCGTTCGTGATCCTGGGCGTGGTGATCCTCCACGTTTGGGCGCTGCACATCCCGGGTTCGTCGAACCCGACCGGCGTCGAAGTGAAGAGCGAAAGCGATACCGTGCCGTTCTTCCCCTACTTCGTCGCGAAGGATGGGTGGACGATCGGCCTGTTCATGATCATCTACAGCGCGTTCCTGTTCTTCATGCCGAACGCGCTGGGCCACCCGGACAACTACATTCCGGCCAACCCGATGCAGACCCCGGCGCACATCGTTCCGGAATGGTACTTCTGGCCGTTCTACGCGATCCTGCGCAGCTTCACTCAGGACTTCCTGATTGTTCCGGCCAAGCTGATGGGCGTGCTGGCGATGTTCGCGGCGATCCTGGTCTGGTTCTTCCTGCCCTGGCTCGACAAGTCGCCGGTGCGTTCGGCCAAGTTCCGCCCGCTGTACCGCAAGTTCTTCTGGGTGCTGCTGGTTGACGTGCTGGTGCTGGGTTACTGCGGCGGTTCGCCGGCCGAAGAACCCTTCGTCATCGTCGCCCAGATCGCCTCGATCTATTACTTCCTGCACTTCTTCGTGATCGTGCCGATCGTTTCTTCGATCGAACGGCCCGATCCGCTGCCCTTCTCGATCACCGAAGCCGTTCTCGGCTCGGACGAGGGCGCAGCGCCGGAAGCCAAGGCCTGAGACGGCAAGAGGGAAAGACACAGCCATGATCCGCATCTTCTCCATCTTCGCTGGCCTGTTCTTTTCGGCTGCGCTCGCATGGTCGCTGCTTCTGGGCGTTATCAACGTCTCGAAGGATGGCCTGCCGCACACCGTTGAGAAGGCCTTCCACGAACACCCCAAGGAACTCCACCTTTCGAGCGACGGGTTCTTCGGCAAGTTCGACAAGCAGCAGCTGCAGCGCGGCTTCGAAGTGTACAGCAAGGTTTGCGCCAGCTGCCACTCGCTCAAGCACGTGTCGTTCCGCGACCTCAAGGCGCTGGGCTACAACGAAGCCGAAGTGAAGGCGATTGCCGCAGCCCAGACCGTTGCCGGCAAGGACCCGCTGACCGGTGCGATCAAGGATCGTCCGGGCCAGGCCAGCGATCACTTCCCGCCGGTGGTCTATGCCGGCACTGGCAACCCGCCTGATCTGTCGCTGATCGCCAAGGCACGGCACGGCGGGGCAGCCTATGTCTACTCGCTGCTGACGGGCTATGAAGAACAGCCGGCCAAGCTGCTCAAGGAATTCCCGGATGCCAAGACTCCGGAAGGCCTGCACTTCAACCCGTACTTCGCCAACCTGAACATCGCGATGCCGGCCCCGCTGACCAGCGAAGGTCAGGTGACCTATTCGGATGGCACCAAGGCAACTGTAGATCAGATGGCCAAGGACGTATCGGCATTCCTGGTGTGGACCGCCGAGCCGAAGCTCGAAAAGCGGCACCAGACCGGGCTGTGGTGGATCGGCTTCCTGCTGTTCGCCACCGTGCTGGCCTATATGTCCTACCGCAATATCTGGGCGGAAAAGAAGGGCCACTAAGCCCCTCTCCCGTCCCGGCTAACCAGCGCCCCTTGCACCACCGGTGCGAGGGGCGTTTGCTTTTTGGGTGGTGCGCCGGTCAGGGCAGGGGGGCGGTCAGGCCCAGCCGTGCGCCAGAAAGCGCTGCGCCAGTCCCGCGAGCAAGGCCGCGCCGCGCGGCAGGGCGGTTTCATCAACCACCATGCGGGTTGAATGGATCGCGTGGCAGTTGTGCCAATCGGCCCCTTCGTGCGCCACGCCAAGGAAGAACATCGCCCCCGGCACCTGTTCCAGCACGTATGAGAAATCTTCAGCGCCCATGATCGGGCGCTCCAGCGTTCGCCATGCCGGGGCGCCGAACAGCGCAGTGGTGGCCGCTTCGCCCAGCGCCACCGCGCGCGGATCGCACAGCGTAACCGGAAATCCCGGGGTAATGGCGACGTGCGCGGTCATCCCGTGGGCGGCGGCAATCCCCTGCGCCACTTGCGCCACCGCTTCGTGCAGCGCGGCGCGATGCTTGGGGGACAGGGTGCGCAGCGTGCCTTTCAAGCTGCAATGATCGGCGATCACGTTGTGCGCCGTGCCGGCTTCGATCCGGGCCACGGTGACCACCACCGGGTCATGCGCGTCAAAGCGGCGGGTTACCAGTGTTTGCAGCGCGGTAACCACTTCGCAGGCCACTGGCACCGGGTCCAAGGTCTGGTGCGGCATCGAAGCATGGCCGCCGCGCCCTTGCACCACGATGTCGAACTGGTCGGCTGCGGCCATCAGCGCGCCGCTGCGCCCGGCCACCATTCCGTGCGGGGCATTGGGCATGACATGCAGCGCAAACGCGGCATCGGGCAGCGCCCGGCCGGTGCCTTCGCCGCCCAGCAGCCCGTCGTCCAGCATGAAGCGCGCGCCGTGGTGGCCTTCTTCGCCGGGCTGGAACATGAACCGCACTTCGCCGCATAGTTCGGCTTGCCGGGCGCAGAGCAACCGTGCCGCGCCAGCCAGCATGGCGGTGTGTGCATCATGGCCGCAGGCGTGCATCGCGCCCGGAATGGTCGAGGCATAATCGAGCCCGGTTTCCTCAGGCATCGGTAAGGCGTCCATATCGCCGCGCAGCAGCACGGTGCGGCCCGCGCCGGATGCGCCGCCCTTAAGCGTGGCGACCAGGCCGGTTGTCGAGGGGCCTTCGGCCCACTCCAGCGGCAGGCCGGCCAAGGCGGCACGAACCTTGTCGCGGGTGCGCGGCGTATCGAGGCCAAGTTCGGGTTCGGCATGGATCGCGCGGCGCAGCGCCACGATGCCGTCGGCAATCGCGTGGGCATCGGCCAATAGCGCTGGAGACGGCAGGGTTTCAGTCAGCATCGGGGCCTCCCACGGGCGGTTTGGCAGCGATGATAGCCCGCCGCCGCGTTTCGTCTAGGCCCCGATTTTTGCCGCAATCCGCTTAGCCGCGGCGTTGTGCAGCGCCACCGAGATGACCATCAACCCGTTCAGCACCAGCGATTGGTAAAGCATGTACCACAGCGGGGTGCCGGCAAACATCGAGATGCCCAGCACGATCGCGCGGGGATTGGGGCCCAGCACTTTGCACATCAGCAGCAGTGGCGGGGCTTCGCCGCGCACGGCGGCGGCGATCTCGTCCAGCCGGGCGCGGTCGCCCTTGGCGGCATCGATCGCGGCATCAACTTTCAGCGCGAACGGGGTCATGCCGTTGGCCACCCCGATATAGGCCGAAACCAGCGCGGCCGCCCAGCTTTGCGCGGTGGCCGAATCCGCCTGCCCGTGCGAGCTGCGGATCCACGGCGTGCCATAGACCCAGAACTGGTATTGCCGGCGCTGCACTTCGACATGGTTGGACTGGATCGCATGGCTGAACCCGGCGAAAAAGATCAACGCCCAGCCCTTGCCGCCCGCGAACAGCCCCGGCTGGTGTGACAGGATCCAGCCAAGGATCAGGTATAGCACCACGTGGCTGAGGTAATCGCTGAGGCCGTCGACCATTTCGCCGATCGGGCTGGCGCGGCCGGTCAACCGGGCCAGATCGCCGTCCGCGCCGTCGATCACGTGCCAGCTCATGTGCAGCGCCAAACCCAGCGCGGCAGAGAGCGGATAGCTTAGCCCGGCATAGCAAACGCCGGCCAGCACCACCATCAGCCCGCCGAATACCGAGACCATGTTTGGGGTGGCCGGCGTGGCCGCCAGCCGCCGCGCCAATTGCCAGGCCAGCGGGTGGTAGAGGTAGTGGTTCAGCGGATCC
>JBJOPJ010000015.1:0-27246 GCA_046050825.1 Pseudomonadota bacterium | reverse complement strand
CCCCAGCAGCACTTTGGCACCGGGAAACAGTTCGCCCTGAAAATCGGTGCGCAGGCCATAGCACAGCACCGGAATGTTCGCCGTATCGGCCACCCGCGCCAATTGCCAGACTTGCTGCTGGGTCAGGAACTGGGCTTCATCGACCAGCACGCAGGCCAGCGGCGCGGCTTGATGCGACGCGTTCACCCGCGCCCACAAATCGGTGTCGCCATCGAAACGGTGCGCATTGGCGTGCAGGCCGATGCGGCTTTCGATCGCCTTGTCGCCGCCGCGATCATCAAATGCGGCGGTCCACAGCATGGTGGCCATGCCGCGCTCGCGATAGTTGAAATCGGCCTGCAGCAGCGTGGTCGATTTCCCCGCATTCATGCTGGCATAGTAGAAATAGAGCTTGGCCAAGCGACAACCTCAGTCTTCGTCCAGATCGCGCAGCACGCGCGGATCGGTCAGCAAGGCATCGATCCGGCTGGCTTCGTCAAAGCTTTCATCCGGCAGGAACTTGATCCGCGCGGCGTATTTCAGGCGCAGCTTGCCGGCAACTTCCTTCTGGAAAAACGCCGTGTGGGTGCGCAGCGCCTTCAGCACGATGTCCTCGTCCGAGCCCAGCAGCGGTTTCACGAACACGGTGGCGTGGCGCAAATCGGGCGACATACGCACTTCGGTAACCGAAACACTGTGCGCAGACAGCACTTCATCGTGCACCATCTGGCGCGTCAGCAGTTCGGAAATCACGTGACGCACCTGTTCGCCCACTTTGAGCAGGCGGACCGAACGGGTTTCAGGGCTGGCTTGCTGGCGGCTCATGCCTGGCTTCCGGGGCGCGGGGTGGGGATCGCGGTAGACGTTGATCGTGCCAGCACCGCGCCGCCCTCGTCAAGCAGTTCGCCTTCGAGGAAGATCACCCGCCGGCCGCGCCGCACCACCCGCCCGGTGGCCAGCAGCGGCCCGGCTGGAACCGGCCTGAGCAGCGTCATCGCAAGGTCCAGGTTGAGCGGCGCTTCGGCCCCGTTCGTGGCCTTCACGTGCGCCCAGCCCATCACCTCGTCCAAGAACCCGGCCACCAGCCCACCCTGCACGCTGCCGCGCGGGGTGACAAAGCTTTCGGGCGCGACAAAGCGCATGGTGATCGTCTCGCTCGCCGGATCGAACGAAACGTATTGCGCCCCCAGCAGCTCGGCATGGGCGCCATTGGCCTGCATCAGGTCGCTCACAGCGTGCGTTCACGCTCCTCGACTTCAAACACTTCGAGCATATCGCCGGGCTTGATGTCGTTGGTGTCCTGCAGCACCACGCCGCATTCCAATCCGGTGCGCACTTCGGCAACGTCGTCCTTGAAGCGGCGCAGCGAGGCGATGACCGTCTTCGAAACGATGACGTCCTGACGGGTAAGGCGCGCGAAGATGCCCTTCTTGATATAGCCTTCGAGGACCAGCAGACCGGCCGCCTTGTCCTTCTTGCCAGCCGGGAACACTTCCTTGACCTCGGCCCGGCCAACCACCGTTTCGATCCGTTCCGGACCCCAGACGCCGGCCATTTCCTTGGCGATGTCCTCGGTCAGGTGATAGATCACATCGAAGTACTTCAATCGCACCTTCTGGCGTTCGATCAGCTCGCGCGCCTTGGCGTTGGGGCGGACGTTGAAGCCCACGATCGGCGCGCCGGAAGCCTGCGCCAGCGAAACATCGCTTTCGGTAATCGCGCCAACGCCCGATTGCAGGATCCGCACCTTGATCTCATCATTCGACAAGCGGTTGAGCGCGGTAACGATCGCTTCGGTCGAACCTTGCACGTCGGCCCGGATCACCACCGGATATTCGATCACCGCCTGCTTGGCCGACAGCGCCGAGAACATGTTCTCAAGGCTGGTCGGGGCCGTGGTGGTGCGCTTGGTGGTGGCCTGTTCCTGACGGAAGCTGGCCACTTCGCGGGCGCGGGCTTCACTGTCCACGACGGTCAGCGTATCGCCGGCCATCGGCACCCCGCCAATCCCCAGCACTTCGACCGGAAGCGACGGCGGCGCCGTTTTGATCTGGCGGCCCTTGTCATCCAGCATCGCGCGAACGCGGCCCGAATGGGTGCCAACCACAAGGATATCGCCCACCTTCAGCGTGCCGCGCGTGATCAGCACGCTGGCCAGCGGGCCCTTGCCCTTATCAAGCTTGGCTTCGATCACGGTCGCTTCGGCGGCGCGATCCGGGTTGGCCTTCAGTTCCATCACTTCGGCCTGCAGCAGGATCTTTTCGATCAGCTGGTCCAGCCCGGCACCGGTCTTGGCCGAAACTTCCACGTCCTGCACATCGCCCGACATCGCTTCGACCACGATTTCGTGTTCAAGCAGGCGTTCGCGGATCTTCTGGGGGTTGAATTCCGGCTTGTCGCTTTTGGTGATCGCCACGATCATCGGCACGCCGGCCGCCTTGGTGTGGCGGATCGCTTCGATCGTCTGCGGCATCAAGCCATCATCGCCAGCCACCACCAGCACCACGATATCGGTCACGTTGGCACCGCGCATGCGCATTTCGGTGAAGGCTTCGTGGCCCGGGGTATCGAGGAAGGTGATCAGTTCGCCGCCCTTGGTATTGATCTGGTAGGCGCCGATATGCTGGGTGATCCCGCCGGCTTCGCCGCGCACCACATCTGTGCCGCGCAGCGCGTCCAGCAGGCTGGTCTTGCCGTGATCGACGTGGCCCATGATCGTGACGACCGGCGGACGCGTCTTCAGCGATTCTTCCGGATCGACATCAACCGTGGTGTCGATATCAACATCGTTTTCGGACACGCGCTGGATCGTGTGGCCGAATTCTTCGACCAGCAGTTCCGCGGTATCCTGATCGATCGTCTGGTTGACGGTAACCATCATCCCCAGCTTGAACAGCGCCTTGACCAGGTCTGCGCCCTTTTCGGCCATGCGGTTGGCCAGTTCCTGCACCGTGATCGCTTCGGGCACGATCACATCGCGAACCTGCTTTTCGCGTGGCTGCGACTGGCCGGCAAAGTGGGCGCGGCGTTCCTTTTCACGCGCACGCTTAAGCGCGGCGAGCGAGCGGGCGCGGGCGCCTTCGTCTTCGTTGAGCGCGCGGGTCACGGTCAGCTTGCCGGCATGGCGGCGCTGTTCGCCACCCTTGTCACGCGGGGCGTGCGCGGGCTTTTTGGCCGGCGCTTCGGGGCGCTTGGGGGTGGGCGATGCCACGGGCGTAAAGCGGCGCGGGGCCGGCGCGGCAGCAGCGCGCGGCGCCTCTTCGGCCACTTCGGGTTCGGCGGCGGCACCAGCGGCGGGCTGCGGCTCTGCTGCGGGTTCGGCGGCGGGCTGTTCCACAACAGCCGGGGCCGGAGCAGCGGCCGTTTCCGCTTCGGCCTTGCGGTTGTCTTCGGCGCGGCGGCGTTCTTCTTCGGCGGCGCGCAGGCGCTGCTCCTGCTCGCGGCGATTGGCTTCCTCAAGCATGGTCAGGCGGGCTTCTTCGGCCTCGCGCAGCAAGCGGGTCTGCATTTCCTGGCGGGTTTCCCCAGCCGGAGCAGACGGACGCGGCGCCGGCTTGGGCGCTTCGGCAACGGGGGCCGGCGGCGGCGGCGGCGGCGCGGCTTCGGGCGCGGCAACTTCAGGCGCACCGGGCTTGCCGATGAGCTTGCGGCGCTTCACCTCGACCACAACCTTGTTGGTGCGGCCGTGGCTGAAGGTCTGCTTGACCTCGCCAGCTTCGACCGACTTCTTGAGCCCCAGCGGCTTGCGGCCCAGAGTCGGCTTGTCGTTGCTATCGCTCATTGCTTCGATACGTCCTTCAGTCTTAATTCGTCGTCACGGCCAACGGCGCGGCAGAATCTGCCACGCGTTCGCCTTCATTTTGCCCGGTCGCACTTACCTGTCCCAGAAACCGCAGCATACGCTGGAGCGGGACGGAAATCCTTTGAGCCGCTGCCCGATCGGTCAGCGCCAGATGGACGACATTATCCCGGCCCAATGCCACAGACAGCGTCGCCCGGTCCAGTGGCAAGGTGACCCCTGCCATCCCGGACCCTTCTGCTTCTTCGCCCACGCGCCAGGCCTGATCCAGCTTGCGCGAACCATCCACGCTGGCATCGGCCGCATGGGCCAGCCACGCAACGTTGCCCATGCGCGCGTTCTCGGCAATCCGATCGGACCCCAGCAGCAGCCGGCCGCTTTTCATTTCCAGCCCCAGCCGGTCGGTGAATGCGCGGGTCAGCGCAGTTTCGATCCGCTGCGGCAAATCTTCGGGGATCGCCAGCGCCGCGCCCTTGAAGGCACGGGCCAGCGCGCCTTTCAGGCGGCCCTTGGCCAGCGCGGTTTCCAGTTCGCTGCGGCTGACGCCAATCCACGCCCCCCGCCCCGGCGCACGCGCCAAGGCATCGGGCAGGACATCGCCGTCCGGCGAAATCGCCAGCCGCACGAAGTCGTCACGCACGCCGTGTTCCCCGGAGAGGATGCATTTCCGCTCCGGCGCGCCGTCAGTGATGTCGGAGCTTAAGCGCTCATTGCGAGGAATCCGCATCGGCGGCCTCCTCGTTGGCGGGTTCTTCGTCGAACCAGTGGGCGCGGGCGGCCATGATGATCTCGTTGCCCTGCTCTTCATTCAGGCCATATTCGCCCAGCACGCCGCCCTTGTCTTCGCTGCGTTCCGAACGGCGCGGGCCGGTCGTATTGTCGCGGCGACGCTGTTCGGTGCGCTTCTTGGCGATGAGTTCGTCGGTGGCAAGGTCAGCCAGATCATCGAGCGTCTTGATGCCCGCCTTGCCCAGCGTGACCAGCATGGCTTCGGTCAGATGCGGCATTTCGGCCAGAGCATCTTCAACCCCCAGCGCCCGGCGTTCCTGACGCGACGCTTCTTCGCGGCGGTCAAGCGCTTCCTGGGCGCGGTTCTGCAGTTCTTCGGCCAGTTCTTCGTCGAACCCTTCGATCGTGGCCAGTTCGGCCAGATCGATGTAAGCCACTTCTTCCAGCTCGCTGAAGCCTTCGGCCACCAGCAACTGCGACAGGGTTTCATCGACGTCGAGTTCTTCCTCGAACGTCTTCGAACGTTCGGCGAATTCCTTCTGGCGCTTTTCCGAAGCTTCCGCATCGGTCATGATGTCGATTTGCGAACCGGTCAGCTGCGAGGCCAGGCGCACGTTCTGGCCGCGGCGGCCGATCGCCAGCGACAGCTGATCGTCGGGCACCACAACTTCGATGCGGCCTTCTTCCTCGTCGATCACCACGCGGCTGACAGTGGCCGGCTGAAGCGCGTTGACCACGAACGTCGCGGTGTCTTCGCTCCACGGGATGATGTCGATCTTTTCGCCCTGCAGTTCCTGCACGACGGCCTGCACGCGGCTGCCCTTCATGCCGACGCAGGCACCAACCGGATCGATGCTGCTGTCGCGGCTGATCACGCCGATCTTGGCGCGGCTGCCCGGATCGCGGGCGGCGGCCTTGATCTCGATGATGTTGTCGTAGATTTCGGGCACTTCCTGCGCGAACAGCTTCTTCATGAATTCCGGGTGCGCGCGGCTGAGGAAGATTTGCGGACCGCGGTTCTGGCGTTCCACCTTCAGGATCAGCGCCCGGACGCGTTCGCCAACGCGGGCAACTTCGCGCGGGATCTGCTGATCGCGGCGGATCACGCCTTCGGCGCGGCCCAGGTTGACGATCACGTGGCCGAATTCGACCGACTTGATCACGCCGGTGACCACTTCACCGCCGCGATCCTTGAATTCTTCGAACTGGCGATCGCGCTCGGCATCGCGGACCTTCTGGAAGATCACCTGCTTGGCCGATTGCGCATCGATGCGGCCCAGATCGACCGGGGGCAGCGGATCGACGATGAAATCGCCCAGCTGGGCGCCCGGCTGCAGCTTTTCAGCCTGCTTCAGGTCCACCTGCTTGAAGTAATCGTCCACTTCCTCGACCACTTCGACCACGCGCCACAGGCGCAGATCGCCGGTGCGCGGATCAAGCTTGGCGCGAATGTCGTTTTCCGCGCCGTAACGGTTACGGGCAGATTTCTGGATCGCTTCTTCCATCGCTTCGATGACGATCGCGCGATCGATCATCTTCTCGGTCGCGACGGACGTCGCGATGGCGAGCAGTTCAGCACGGTTGGCGGAAATCGGACTGGCCATGTTCAGTCTTCCTGTTCTTCAAGCAATTCGTCGGCACCACTGGTATCCAGCGGGCGCGTGGCAGCAATCAACCGGTCGGTCAGGACCAGTTTGGCGGAATAGATGTCGCCCAGCGGGAAGGAAACGACGCCGGACTTTTTGTCCTCCAGCGTCACCACATCGCCAGCGATGCCGATCAGGTTGCCCTGCACGGCCTTGCGGTTGCCATCGACCGGGTTCTTCAGCGCAACGCGCGCTTCGTGACCGGCCCAATTGACGAAATCTTTCGCGCGGGTCAGCGGACGATCGATCCCGGGCGAGGATACTTCCAGCCGATAGGCTTCCTCGATCAAGACTTCGCCGGCTTCTTCCAGCGCATCCAGCGCATCGGACACCCGGTGCGACAGTGCGGCGCAATCCTCGATCACCAGCTGGCCGGTGTCGGGCCGTTCGGCCATGATCTGCAGGGTGACTTCTTCATCGCCCACTTCAGACTTGCCGAACACGATCACGCGCACGAGATCGAAACCCAGGGCCGCGGCCTCGGGTTCGACAATCTCGGTAATGCGCGCGATATCCGCCATGTAATCTCCTGTGCCCGGCCCTGTAACGCAGCAATGTTGCAAAAGCGGTTCGGCGCCGGCCCCTTTCGGCGCCAGCCCCTCCGTTGCGTCACAATGTCGGGATCGAGCCGTCAGATAGGCGCGAACCAGCCGAAAAGCAAGCGCCAGTTTGCCGCCCATCCCCCGATTGATTTGCTATTCCCGCAATTGCGCCTATATAGGGCTGGCTAACGTCGCCTGCGACGGAACTTTACTCGGCTTTCTGCCCTTTCTCGTTCCCTTTCACGCCTCTTTGCTCCGCCGGCCCCTTGCCGGCGGGTAACCCGGTTTCATGAAAGGAAGCCCCTATGCCTATCGGCACCGTAAAGTTCTTTAATTCCGACAAGGGCTATGGCTTTATCGCTCCCGAAGATGGCTCGTCCGACAGCTTCGTCCACATCAGCGCCGTTGAACGCGCCGGTATGTCGACGCTCGAAAAGGACCAGCGCATCAAGTACGAACTCGAAACCGACCGCCGCGGCAAGACCTCGGCAGTGAACCTCGAGAACGCCTGAGGCGATGGCCAAAGAGGATCTTCTGACCCTCGAAGGCCAGATCGACGAAATTCTTCCTGACGGGCGCTTCGGCGTCATGCTGGAAAACGAACACCGGATAATCGCCTACACATCGGGCAAGATGCGGAAATTCCGCATCCGCTCGGTGGTAGGCGACCGGGTTCGCGTTGAAATGACCCCGTACGACCTGTCCAAGGGCCGCATCGTGTTTCGCGATCGCGGTCCGGGCGGGGCCACGGTGGGCCAACGCGGAGGGCGGCGCTAGCTCCCTCAAACGATCGGCGCCACATGTGCGCCAAGGACTATGATGATTTTGAATACAGTAATGACTCAGGCACTGTCGGCGATGACCGGCAGGCCAATCCATCACGCCGACCATCGCGCATTTTCGACTTTGCGCGGAAAAACTGGCCAGCGTGCAACCCTGTCGCGCGAAGAATTCCGACAGGCGGTCCTCGAGGTGCTCGGCTAACGCCTGCACCTTAATCCGAAAGTCCGACAAGATGGCCACGTCCGCAAGTTTCTATCTCGAACAAGCCGAGAGTTGCGCGCGGGCGGCGGCCGCCACCCCGCTATCGAACCAGCGCGACACTCTGCTGCGCTCCGAAGCCGCGTGGCTATCGTTGGCCGCGCGCGAAATCGCCACCCAATCCGCCCGCGCCGAGCGCGAACGCGCACGCACCGAGGAATTGCCCGATGTCCGATAAAGCACTTAGGCCCTTCCTGATCAGCCAGGATGGCGATGGGCAGTTTTGCCTGACCGTGCGCGATGTGCGCTACAATTCACAAGGCTATCCGATCGTTACCGGCGTGATGCAGGACGAACGCTTTCCCACCGCTGCCAAGGCCAAAAACTGGGCGCGCGATCACTTCAACGCCAAAGCCGGGCAATACACCATCGGATAAGGCGCAGGCCCGCAGCAGCAGCCGGAGCGGCAGGGGATTTACCCGCGCTCGCTCAGCCCATGCTTTTTCATGCAGTGGCGCAGCTGATCATAGCTCAGCCCCAGCGCCTTGGCCGTTTGCCGCTGGTTATAGCGGTTGCGGCCCAACGCCTGTTCCAGAATCGCCTTTTCATGGGCATCCACCGCGCCGCGCAAATCGGTAACGTCATCCAGCCGCAAGGCCGCCGATGCGGCTGGCGGCGCGCTGGCCGCCGCCGGATCTGCCGGCCCCGCCCCGATCAGCGCGTGTGCCGGCGCCGCGGGCTTCCACGGGCTGTCGAACGGATCGAACACGATGTGGGCCACCGGCGCTGCCCAATCGTCCCAGCGATAGACCGCGCGCTCGATCACATTGCGCAATTCCCGCACGTTGCCGGGCCACTGCTGCTCTTCCAGTGCGCGCATTGCCGCATCGGTAAAGCCGGGCCATTCCTGCCAGCCCAGTTCGGTCGCCATGCGGCGGCCAAAGTATTCGGCCAGAACGGCAATATCGCCATCGCGCACGCGCAGCGGCGGCAGGGTAATCACTTCAAAGCTGAGGCGATCAAGCAGATCGGCCCGGAACCGGCCCTGATCGGCCAGCCGGGGCAAATCCTCGTTCGTGGCGGCCACGATCCGCACGTCCACCCGCAGCGGCTTTGACGAACCGATCCGCGTCACCTCGCCATATTCGACCGCGCGCAGCAAGCGCTCTTGCGCGCCCATCGACAACGTGGCGAGTTCATCGAGGAACAGCGTGCCTTTGTCGGCCTCCTCAAACCGCCCGGCGCGGGCGCGGGTGGCGCCGGTAAAGGCGCCGGCCTCGTGCCCGAACAGTTCGGCTTCAATCAGGGTTTCCGGCATCGCCGCACAATTCAGGGTAATCAGCGGTTCGCCCCAGCGGGTGGACAGGCGGTGCAAGCGCTCCGCAATCAGTTCCTTGCCGGTCCCGCGCTCACCGATCACCAGCACCGGGCGGCGCATGGGCGCGGCGCGGCTGGCGCGTTCAACCGCATCAAGAAACGCGCCAGATTGCCCGACAAACTGAGTAGCCCGATCCATAGCCAACATATAGTGAAATTTCCCAACAATGGGAACTTAAACCCATATGTCGTTCGTCGATTTTACGGATAAGCCCGCATGTTTCGGCGCAATTCCGCAATTGGCACGGCCTTTGCGATGTAACCGACAAGCCCCATTGCGGGCAAAGCCACTGCTCAAGAGCAAACACTGCGCGAGGACGTTCCATGTTCAACAAGTCCCATTCCAAGCTCGATAGCGCGATCTTTGCCAGCATCGCCGCGATGCTGGCGCTGAACGTCTTCGTCCTGTCGCAGCAGCAGGTTGCCCCCCCGCAAGTGGCAGCCGCAGATGCCGCGCCTGCAACGCTGGAAGCGTAAGCGCGGTGAGCGACAAGATGGACCACGATCCGTTCAACCAGCTTGGGCCGGAACCCCAAGCCCCCGCAGGCGGCGGCCCCCAGTCCCTCCGCCGCCCGGGTGTTCCGGCCCAGACCGATTTCCGCAAATCCGGGGCAGGCGCCACAGTCGGCGCAAGCACAGGCTCGCGCCTTGATGCAGAGGTTGAACGCCTGCGCCAATCGCCTACTCCTACCCTTTCGCGTTCACTTTCCGGAGTTCCTTGGATGGGCATTTTCAGCCGCACCCGCGATATCATCGCTGCCAATTTCAACGACTTGCTCGACAAGGCCGACGACCCGGCGAAGATGATCCGCATGATCATCCTCGAAATGGAGGAAACGCTGGTCGAAGTGCGCGCCAGCGCGGCCCGCACCATTGCCGATCAAAAGGAAATGCACCGCCACACGGTGAAGCTGGAACGGCTTCAGGCCGATTGGGCCGACAAGGCCCAGCTGGCGCTAAGCAAGGACCGCGAAGATCTGGCCCGCGCGGCGCTGGTCGAACGCAAGAAGGCCGCCGACATGGCCGAGCAGCTCAAGGCAGAGATCACCGTGCTGGACGATGCGCTGCGCGCCTATGAGGTGGACATCGAAAAGCTGCAAACCCGCCTGCGCGAAGCCCGCAGCCGCCAGACCGCGATCGCCGCCCGGCTGGAAAGTGCCGAAAACCGGGTCAAGCTGCGCACGCTGCTGGCCAGCGAGCGGGTGGACGAGGCGATGGCCCGGTTCGACCAGCTTGAGCGCCGGGTCGATTACGCCGAAGGCCGCGCCGATGCGCTGGGGCTGGCCGATAGCAGCGCCAAGCCCAGCCTGGCCGATGAAATCGCCGCGCTGGCCGGGCAGGACAAGATCGACGAGGAACTGGAAGAAATGAAGCGCGCGCTGGCCGCCGCTTCGGGCAACGCACAGCAGGAGGGCTAAGCCATGGAAGACGTACTTGTTCCGATCGTGGTGATCCCCACGATCTTCATCGCCCTGCCGTGGATCATCCTGCACTACATGACCAAATGGAAGACTTCGGCCACGCTGACCAACGATGACGAGGCCCTGCTGGAAGAACTGTACCAGCTGGCCCGCCGCCTGGATGAACGGATGGAAACGGTAGAGCGGCTGGTTTCCGCCGATCACCCCGATTTCCAGCCGGCCCGGATGCAGCAGGGCCGGGATACCGACACCGCTGCGCTGAGCGAACTCGAACAGCTGCGCGAACTGAGCCAGCTCAAAGGCCAGACCATGGGGAGGACCGCGAAATGAACAGCCTGCGCACCCGCTTTTATCGCGACAAGATCAACGGCAAGCTGATGGGCGTCTGCGCCGGGATTGCCGACTATACCGGGATCGACGTGCTGTGGGTCCGGCTGGGCATGGTGCTGTTCACGCTGAGCACCGGGTTTGGGGTGCCGCTCTATCTGGCCATTGGCATCCTGGCGGAAAAGAAGCCCGGCCACCTCTATTCCGACCGCAAGGAACAGCAGTTCTGGCAGGGCGTGCGCCAATCGCCCGCCCGCACCGCCCGCGAAGTGCGCGCCAGCTTTCGCGACATTGATCGCCGCCTGGCCGAAGTCGAAACCTATTACGTCAGCAGCAACCCGCGCCTTTCGGCCGAAATCGAACGCCTGCGCTAAGCCGGCATCAGGGAGACCGCAATGGACAGCGCAAACCTTGTCGCCAACCTTGTCATTGCCGCCACCATGCTGGGTTCGGTAACGATCGTCGCGCTGGCCGCGCTGCGCGGGTGGCAGGGCTGGCTGGCGCTGAAGGCCAACGAACTTGACCTGCACCGCCCCGAAATCGAGGGCGGCGCGGGCAGCGGCATGGCCCGGATCGAAATAGCCGACCTGAAGGAACGCATTCGCCGCCTTGAAGCGATTGCCGCCGGGGTAGACCTCTAGGCAAGCCGGCGCTAGGGCGCGGCCATGCGCAGCCTTGATGACATCCGCAACGAATATGAATTCCTCGAAGGCGACGAACGCTATCGCCTGCTCATCGAACTGGGCCGCGAACTGGAAGCGATGCCAGATCCGCTGAAGACCGATGCCACGCGGGTAGCGGGCTGTTCGGCCAGCGTCTGGGTCTATCCCACCCGCCTGCCCGACGGCCGGCTGCACTTTCTGGCCGATAGCAACGCCGCGATCACCAAGGGCATTGTCGCGCTGGTGATCGCCGCCGTGCAGGATCGCCCCGCCGCCGAAGTGGCCGCCACCGATATCGCCGCCGGCCTTGCCCCGTTCGACCTGAAGAACCAGCTATCCTCGAACCGCACCCAGGGCGTGCCCAACATGATCGCCCTGATCCGCGAAACCGCGGCCCGGATTGCCGAAACCAACTAGCCGCTTGCCAGACTCGCCACGCCTTCTTAGGCGGAGAGATACTATGACAAGCACACCGCGCACTCTGTACGAAAAGATCTGGGACGCCCACGTTGTCGAACGGCGGGATGATGGCACGTGCCTGATCTATATCGACCGTCACCTTGTCCACGAAGTGACCAGCCCGCAGGCGTTCGAAGCCCTGCGCGTGGCCGGGCGAACGGTTCGCCGTCCCGATCTGACGCTGGCGGTGCCCGATCACAACCTGCCCACCACCGCGCGGCGCGACGCGGCCGGCAAACCCATCCCCATTGCCGACCCGGAAAGCGCCCAGCAACTTGCCGCGCTGACCCGCAACGCCCCCGAATTCGGCATCCGCCTGATCGGCGATGCCGATGCGGAACAGGGCATTGTCCACGTGGTTGGCCCCGAACAGGGTTTTTCGCTGCCCGGCGCCACGATCGTCTGCGGCGATAGCCACACCGCCTGCCATGGCGGCCTTGGCGCGCTGGCGTTTGGCATCGGCACCAGCGAGGTCGAACACGTGCTGGCCACGCAGACCTTGCTGCTCAAACAATCAAAAACGATGGAAGTGCGCGTCGATGGCCAGCTTGGCCCCGGCGTTTCGGCCAAGGACGTTGTCCTGCACATCTGCGGCGTGCTGCGCGCTTCGGGCGGCACGGGCTATGTCATCGAATATACCGGCAGCGCGATCCGCGACCTGTCGGTCGAAGGGCGGCTGACGATTTCGAACATGGCGATCGAACACGGCGCCCGCGCCGGCCTGATCGCGCCGGATGACAAGACTTTCGCTTATGTGAAGGGCCGCCCTTATGCCCCCAAGGGCGCCGAATGGGATGCGGCTGTGGCGTGGTGGAGCAGCCTCGCCACCGATCCCGGCGCAAAGTACGACAAGGTCGTGGTAATCAACGCCGCCGATATTGCGCCCAGCGTCACCTGGGGCACCAGCCCTGAAGACGTGCTGCCGATCACCGGCGTGGTCCCCGTCCCCGAAAGCTTCGATGATCCGTCCAAGCAGGACGCCGCGCGCAAATCGCTGGACTATATGGGGATCGAGCCGGGCATGCGCCTGACCGATATCGAAGTGCAGAACGTGTTCATCGGCTCGTGCACCAACAGCCGGATCGAAGACTTGCGCGCCGCCGCCGCCGTGCTGAAGGGCCGCAAGAAAGCCGCCAACGTGCGCTGGGCAATTGCCGTGCCGGGTTCGGGGCTGGTCAAGCAGCAGGCCGAAGCCGAAGGGCTGGACCAGATCTTCATCGCCGCCGGGTTCGAATGGCGCGAACCGGGCTGTTCGGCCTGCCTTGCAATGAACCCGGACAAAGTCCCCGCCGGCGAACGCTGCGCCTCCACGTCAAACCGCAACTTCGTGGGGCGGCAAGGGCCGGGTGCGCGCACCCACCTCGTCTCCCCCGCGATGGCGGCGGCGGCGGCCGTAACCGGCAAGCTGGCCGATGTGCGCGAATTGATCTGAACAGGCCCCTTGCCTTTCCCCTTCCCAAGACGGACATTGCACGCCTCATGACCGACAAGACCGAAAAAGAAAAAAGCGACAAGTCGAACTGGACCGGCAAGGCCGCCCTGGCCGGGGCGGCGATCGGTTCGGCCGCGCTGGCCGCCGCGCTGCTCTATGCCTCGCGCCGCCGCGAACAGGCCAAGCAACCCACCGCCGGGCCGGTGCACCCCGCCGACGCGCCGGAGACCGATTGATGGAGGCCCTGCGCGAAGTTTCCGGCCGGGCGATCCCGTTTGGCCGCAAGAACGTTGATACCGACGTTATCATCCCGGCCCACTGGCTGAAGACCATCACCCGCGATGGGCTGGGCCGGGGCGCGTTCGAAGCCTTGCGCAGCGATCCCGAAAACCTGTTCGATTCAGCTGAATTCAAAGGTTCGCCGATCCTGATCGCGGGCGACAACTTTGGTTGCGGCTCCAGCCGCGAACACGCGGCCTGGGCCTTGCTGGACCTTGGCATCACCGCGGTGATCGCCCCGTCCTTTTCAGACATTTTTTCGGGCAATGCCTTCAAGAACGGCATCCTGACGGTGGTTCTGCCGCAAGCGGCGATCGACCGGCTGATGGAAGTGGCCAAGACCGACCCGGTCAGCATCGATCTGGAAAGCCAGACCGTGACCACTCCGTTCCAGGACCGCTTCGCCTTTGAAATCGATCCATTCCGCAAGCACTGCCTGCTGAACGGCCTTGATGAAGTGGGCCTGACCTTAGCCCGCGGCGAGGCTATCGCCGCCTATGAACACAAGAGCAAAGGGGCAACACCCTGGCTCGCACACGGAACGGGAGAAGCTGCATGAAAGCCTTGCGGAGCCACGCTGTCGGAGGACCTGAAACCCTGACCCTTGATGAACTGGAAAGCCCGGTTCCGGGGGCCGGCCAAGTCCGGATCAAGGTGAAAGCCTGCGCGATCAACTATCCTGACGTGCTGATCATCCGCGACCTGTACCAGTTCAAGCCCGCGCGGCCGTTTTCGCCCGGCGGCGAACTTTCGGGCGTGGTCGATGCCGTGGGCGAAGGCGTGACCCAGTGGAAGGCCGGCGACCGCGTGATCGCGATGATGGGCAACGGCGGCCTGGCCGAAGAAGTTCTGGCCGATGCCGCCAAGCTGTTCCCCCTGCCCGATGACGTCAGCTTTGAAACCGGCGCTTCGCTGCTGATGACTTATGGCACCAACATGCACGGCTTGCTGGATCGTGGCCACCTCAAGGCGGGCGATACCCTGCTGGTGTTGGGTGCGGCTGGCGGCGTGGGCCTTTCGGCGGTGGAATTGGGCAAGGCTTATGGCGCGCGCGTGATCGCCGCCGTGTCCAGCGAAGAAAAAGCCGCGGTTGCACGCGAACATGGCGCCGATGACGTGGTGATCTATCCGCAGGCCCCGTTCGACAAGGACCAGTCCAAGGCCCTGGCCGAAGCCTTCAAGGCGGCCTGTGGCCCCGACGGTGCCAATGTGATCTATGACATCGTCGGCGGTGATTATTCCGAACCGGCGCTGCGTTCGATCGCATGGGAAGGCCGGTTCTGCGTGGTCGGCTTCCCGGCCGGCATTGCCAAGCTGCCGCTGAACCTGACCCTGCTGAAAAGCTGTGACGTGTGCGGCGTGTTCTGGGGCGCCTTCGCCGCGCGCGATCCCAAGGCCAACGGCGTCCATATCGCCAAGCTGTTCGACCTGCTCAAAGCCGGCAAGATCAACCCCCGCGTTTCGGCCACGTTCCCGCTGGAACGCGGCGGCGAAGCAATCACCATGCTGGCCGACCGCAAGGCGATCGGCAAAGTCGTCGTAGCGATGAGCTGAAGGAAAAACCCGTTATGAAGACCGCCCGGATCATTGCCGCCGCCGCGCTGCTGGCCAGTGCCTGGGCTGTCTCGGCCAAGCCCGTCCCTGCCCCGGCCAGCAGCGCGGCGCCCAGCCCCGCCCAGCTGGTCATGCTGCGGCAGTCGGGCATGGATATGTCGGCCACCACGCTGAACCTGATCAAGGGTGGCAGCGCCAATGGCATGCCGCTGAAAAGCCTTGGCTTTGCTGCCAATGGCCTCGCCAAATGGGCGCAGGCGATGCCCGCCCTGTTTGCCGATGGCACCCGCCCCGTGCCCAGCCGCGCCCGCGCCGAAGTGTGGACCAACAAAGCCGATTTCGCGGCGAAGAGCGCCGCATTCAGCGCTGCAACCAAGGCGCTGGCAGCTGCGATCGCGGCGGAAGATCAGACGGCATTTGCGTCGGCGCTTGCCTCTACCGGTGCGGCGTGTAAGGGCTGCCACGACACCTATCAGGCTCCGCCGGCAGCCAAGCCGGCAGGCTGAAAGATCCGCACGCACCCAACGCCTTATCCATCAAACCCAGAGGCTGTCATGACCGATTTCAAAGACCGCGAACGCGCCGAGGAAGCCAAGTTCGCGCACGACGAGGAAATGCACTTTCGCGTCCACGCTCGCCGCAACCGCCTGCTCGGCCAGTGGGCTGCCGAACGCATGGGCCTTTCGGCAGTTGAGGCTGAAGCTTACGCCAAAAGCGTCGTTCAGGCGGATTTCGAAGAAGCCGGCGATGAAGACGTGGTGCGCAAGCTGCTGGGCGATCTGACCTCGGCCGGGATCGAAGTCAGCGAAGCCGATGTCCGCACCGCGATGGATGCCAAGGCCGTTGAAGCCAAGCGCGCGCTGATGGGCGAAGCCTGATGGCCATGCCCGCCTCGGACATCGAAGCGCTGATCAAGGCGGCGCTGCCCGATGCCGAGGTCACGATTACCGATTTGCGCGGCGATGGTGATCATTACGCCGCGCATGTCGTTTCGGCCCAGTTCGCCGGAAAGCCGCGCGTGGCCCAGCACAAGCTGGTTTATGCGGCACTGGGTGGCCGCATGGGCGGTGAACTGCATGCCTTGCAATTGACCACCGCCGTTCCCAATTGAACGCGGTAAGGAGCCTGCCCCCGATGTCCGATACTTCCGATTCCAACGCCCGCATCGCCGCAATCGTCAACACGAACGACGTGGTGCTGTTCATGAAAGGCACGCCGCTGTTCCCGCAGTGCGGTTTTTCCAGCAAGGCTGTGGCGATCCTCGATCACCTTGGCGTTGCCTATGAAGGCGTTGATGTGTTGCAAGACATGGAAATCCGTCAGGGCATCAAGGCCTATTCGGACTGGCCGACCATCCCGCAGCTTTACATCAAGGGCGAATTCGTTGGCGGCAGCGATATCATGATGGAAATGTTCGAGGCTGGCGAATTGCAGCAGCTCGTCACCGAAGCAGGCATCGCTCCGGCCGCCTAAGGCCGCATTTTTCGCAAGGTTCGGCACTATCAGCCGCTGCATCCGTGCGGCGGCTTTGGTGTGCGTTGATGCCACCTGATTCTCGGGGAGGCGGAGCCGCGAAGACTGTTTGCGGCCCCGCCTCATTCGAGACTTCCTAAGGGGTATGGGGTGTGACGCAGGCCTTGTGCCAGTTCCACAAAACCAAAGGGTTGTGCCACTTTACGTAGTTACCGAAAATTTAAGCGCGAGCGTGGTGTAAACAGTTTCGACACTGCCCGGCGCGCAATTACGTTTTGCGCTTGCCAAGTGCCGCCGGCGCCATGCACCCTAAGCGGCAATGGATGACCTGAAAAAGATATTCGAGCATACCGATGATGCTCCGCCCGCCATTCCAGCCGCAACGCTGGTAATCTTCCGCAACGCTCCGGAAGGCGGCCCGCCGCAACTGCTGATGGTTCAGCGGTCGAAGGAAATGCGCTTTGCCGGCGGGGCCGCAGTGTTTCCCGGTGGACGGGTCGACGATGCCGACCGCGCTCTGGCCGAAACATATGGCCCGGCCGATGCCGAGCAGCACCACGAACTGGCCGCACGAATCGCCGCGGTACGCGAAACGATCGAAGAAACCGGCCTTGTCATCGGGCTGCACCAGCAACCCGACCTTGATGCAGCCCGCCGCGCCCGTGCGCTGCTGCTGGAACGCGGCGAATTGGCCCCGGTTCTGGCGGAAATGGGCTGGACACTGGATCTGGACGCGCTGGTGCCGTTTTCGCGCTGGCGCCCGAAACATCGCGAAATCCGGGTGTTCGATACGCACTTCTTCCTGGCCGATCTGGGCACGGGTGCGGTTGAACTGCTGGTCGATTCAACCGAAAACACCCACTTGTTCTGGGCCAGCGCGGCCGAGGCACTGGAACTGGCCGAGCAGGGCGAAATCAAAGTGATCTTCCCGACCCGCCGCAATCTGGAGCGGCTGGCCCAGTTCGGAACTTTCGCGGATGCGCTGCTGCATATGGAACAATTCCCGGTGCAGATGATCACCCCGTTCATGGAAATGCGCGGCGAAGAACCGTGGCTGGTGATCCCGGGAGATGCGGGCTACCCGATCGACGGGGAACGGCTGGACACGGCTTCGCGCGGATAGCCGCTGATCGGCTGATCCGCGCGCCCGGCAAGATAGCGAGTTTACAAGGGAACTATGCGGAACCAGAGCGAGCCGTTCTGGTTGGGCAGCTGGGACAGATCCAGTGAAATCTTGCGGCTTTTCCGGGCTGCCCGATCTGATTGGGCGATCGCGGTCGATCCGCTGGCCGCCAGCGCGATCTTGCGGCCATCAACCGAGATAATCGCACCGCTAAGGCCAGGCGAGCTGTCTACGTAAACGATGTAGCCATTAGCGTTGTTGCAAAATTCATGCATCACACCCAGGTCGGTTACCTTCCCGCCAGCCAGAGCAGATTGCTGATCAAGCGATACGCGGCAAATGACCGGCACGAATCCCCGGACGGAAATTTGATAAGTGCCTGAACTTACCGCCACCCTGCCGCCGACGCCCTGACCGGCCGCAGACGGTTGGAACGAAACCGGGAGTATCGCCATCAAGAAGAGCGCCAAAACTACGCCGAGAATTAAACCCTTTAAAAACGTGGGCTTAAATAAATTATTGGCCATGACGCACTTCCTTTTCAAGGCTGCAGATTTTTCCCAATAAGAATTAATACGTAATTTAAAAAAATAGCTCGTTTTGTCAAGCGAGTAGTCACCGGGTCCATGCCCCTTCAAGGGATTGCACGCGGCTTGATCGGTTCAGGTGGGCGGAGACTGGGCGAGCCAGCCTTTATAACTTTTGGTAACAACTTGAACCTCAGCGAATAGGTGCCATAAGTTTCAACCGACAGAGGGGGATTTATGAAAAAAGTGGCAATCCTTGGCGCAGCTGCAGCTTTGATTGGTGGCAGCGCTTATTTTGGCTCCCCCTATATTGCGGCGAAAAATCTGAAGACTACCGCTATTAGCGGTGACACCGACAAGCTTGATGCCGCGGTTGATTTCCCATCGGTCAGAGATAGCCTGAAATCCCAGATTTCGAGCGAAATGACCAAGAAGATGGCTTCAGACCCATCCATGAAAGACAACCCTTTCGCTGGTCTGGGGATGCTCATGGTGCCAGCGATCGTCGACAAGGCGGTTGATGCTTATGTCACCCCGGATGGGATCGCGGCGATGGTTCGGGGTGAACAGCCGGGCGCTTCAAAATCCGCGGATCATACCGATAATCCTGACATCCAGTACGCATACGACTGGGTTAACATGGACCGGTTCCGAGTGAAGATGGCCAACGCCAAGACCCATGAAAATGGCCCCGCGCTGGTCTTTGAACGGCGCGGAATCGTGACTTGGAAGCTTGTGAAAATCGATCTCGCGGACAGCTTCCGCGATAATTGACGGTCAGGGCCGCGGTTTGGCCTGATCGGCGCGGCCGCAAACTCCAGCAAATCTTTGAAAGCATTGGTGCGCCCGGGTGGATTCGAACCACCGGCCTCAAGATTAGAAGTCTCGTGCTCTATCCAACTGAGCTACGGGCGCGCACTGCTGCGCTCCATAGCCCCCTTTTCGCGCCGAGCAAACGCCGGTAGCATGCCATCCTATGACCACACCCATTTCGCACATCGATGGCTCCGCCGGCGCCCGCCGCCACTTCCGCTATTTCGACTACATGATGGCCGCGTTCGTCGCGATCCTGCTGCTGTCGAACCTGATCGGGGCATCCAAGCTGGCCACGCTGGGCGGGCACACCTTTGGTGCCGGGATCCTGTTCTTCCCGCTGTCCTACGTGCTGGGTGACGTGCTGACCGAAGTTTACGGCTATGCCAACGCGCGGCGCTGCGTGTGGATGGGCTTTGCCGCAATGCTGTTCATGGCCTTTATGAGCTGGGTCGTGGTGGCGCTGCCGCCCGCCGATGGCTGGGATGGGCAGGCTGCGTATGAGAGCGTGTTCGGATCGACTTGGCGGATCGTGGCCGCATCGCTGCTGGCATTCTGGGCGGGCGAATTCGTCAACAGCTTCGTGCTGGCCAAGATGAAGATCCTGACCGGCGGCAAGCACTTGTGGAGCCGGACCATCGGTTCCACCGTGTTCGGGCAGGCGATCGACAGCGCGATCTTTTATCCGGTTGCGTTCGTGGGCGTCTGGTCAACCCAGCAGGTGCTGACCGTAATGGTCACGAACTGGAGCCTAAAAGTGCTGTGGGAAGCCCTTCTGACCCCGGTAACGTATATCGTCGTCGCATGGTTCAAGCGCAACGAAGGGGTGGACGTGTTCGATACCGGTACCGATTTTTCGCCGTTTGCCAAAGCTGAAGCGGTCTAGGCCCCGGCCTGCCGGACGGGGCCTGGCCACGCCGGGTCAATCGGCGATCAGGCCGATCGCAAGGTAGATCAGGATCAGCGATCCAAAGCCAACCAACGTACCGATCACCCAGGCGATGCGGACAAGGGTAACATCCCAGCCAAAATAATTGGCCATGCCCGAACAAACGCCCATGAACTTGGCGTTGCCCTTGCCCAGGCGGAAGCCGCCAGCCACACCCGGCGCGCTCACGCGATCACTCCGACATAGGCGGTGTGGGCCTGGGCAGTGCCCGGGGTGGCGACAGTTCCGCTGATCAGCACCAGCGACAAGGTCAGCGCCGAAATTGCGGCAGCGAAGCGGCCAGTCAGGCCTGAGCGAATGGTCATGGTTGATTTCCTTCTGGCGAATACGGTGATTGCGATTTGCGTGCTGCGGTCAGTCCCGCGGATGCCAAGGGTATTGCAGGGGCTGTGCCAAACTTGGGAAATGGCTTAAAACCATGCTTTCGCCATCAAATCAGCGGCGGCGGCCACTGCCTCAACCCAAACAGTTGGTGAAAATACCCGATATTCAGCACGCGCCTTTCGCGTGACAGCGCAGGGCAAGGCGCTCTATCGCGGTGGCAGCATGGCGCTTGACCGGATTACCCTGACCGATTTTCGCAACCACCGCGCCACGCGGCTGGATGGTGCTGCGCAATTCAACCTGCTGGTCGGTGAAAACGGCGCCGGAAAGACCAACGTGCTTGAAGCCTTGTCGCTGTTCGCGCCGGGCCGTGGCCTGCGGCGAGCGGCGCTGGTGGATATGCCCGCGCATGGCGGCAGCGGCGGCTTCGCGATCAATGCTGAACTGGGTGGGGCTGAACCAGGTGGGGCCGGAGCTGTCCGGATCGGCACCGGGGTCCGCCCCGACAAGCCCGGCCGCCGGGTGGTGCAGGTGAACGGCGGGGATGCCCCGGCGGTGCAATTGGGCGAATGGCTCAGTCTTGGCTGGCTGACCCCGGCAATGGACCGGCTGTTTGCTGAAAGCGCGGGATCGCGCCGCCGCTATCTGGATCGGCTGGTGCTGGCGCTGGAGCCCGGCCACGCCCGCAACGCCGCGCGGGCCGAAGCCGCGCTGCGAGAACGCAACCGCCTGCTGGCCGATCCGGCCGAACCTGACCCGCAGTGGTTTGACGCGCTGGAAGCCCAGTTGGCCGAGGCCGGGGCCACCGTGGCACAGGCCCGCGCACGGCTGATCGAGCAGCTTTCCGCCGCGCTGGCCGCCCTGCCCGATGCCCCGTTTGCCCGGCCCGACCTGCGGTATCAGCCCGGCGGGCCATTGGCTGCCGAGCGCCTGCAAGCCGAACTTGCCGCCAATCGCCGCCGGGATCGCGCCGCCCAACGCACGCTGACCGGCCCGCACCGCGATGAACTGGCGGTAACGATGGCTGGCAAGAACCAGCCCGCCGCCGAATGTTCAACCGGCGAACAAAAGGCCATGCTGATCGCGATCACACTGGCCCACGCGGCATTGCTGGATAGTGCGCGGCCGGGCGCGTTGCTGCTGGATGAAGTGGCCGCGCACTTGGACCCGGTCCGGCGCGAGGCGCTGTTTGACCGGCTGCGGGCTGGCGGCGCGCAAGTCTGGCTGACCGGAACCGAGCTGCCGCCGTTCGATGCGATCCTTGGCGAAGCCGCCGTCTGGCGGGTCAGCGAGGGGCTGGTAGAGCGGCTTTAACCGCAGGGCCGGCGATTGATTTAGGCAGCGCCTTGGCCACCGTTTCCACGGTCGATCCCACCAGCACATCAATCCCGCCCAGCCTCGGGTGGATATGGTCTTGCTGGGTCAGTTGCGGCTGATCGTAAACCGGTTCCAGAAAGAACGGCACCAGCGCGGCCCCATGCCGCTTGGCCAGATCGGCATAAATCGGATCGAACTTGCGCTGATAATCGCTGCCAAGGTTGGGCGCGGCTTTCATTCCCAGCAGCAGTGCTGGCACTTTGCGCACATCGAGCTTGGCCAGCAGCGCTTCCAGATTTGTGCGGGTTTCGGCCGGGGGCACGGCGCGCAGCATATCGTTTCCGCCCAGGCTGATCAGCACCAGTGCCGGCGGGCGGGGCAAGCTGTTAAGCGCAAAATCCAGCCGCTGCAGGCCATCGGCGGTGGTATCGCCAGACACCCCGGCATTAACGATCCGCGCATTGATCCCGCGCGCGCGCAGCGCCGCTTCCAGCCGGGCGGGATAGCTTTGCCCCGGCTCCAGCCCATAGCCCGCGAACAGACTGTCCCCCAGCGCAAGGATCGTCACCGCCTCCCCCATCACCGGCGGGGCGGGCAGCGCGGCAGCTTCGGTGGCAACCGGCTGCGGCGCGGCTTCGCGCCCACCGCAGGCCGCCAGTGCAACAGTTGCCGCAAGGGCGGTGAATTTCCATTTCATCAAAGCTGCTCCTTGCCTTTCCCCCTAGCTATGGCATCCCGTCGCGGTGACAAGCCCCCAGACCACGAATTCGCCCCCGGCCATCGCGGCCACCACGCTCACCCTGACGCTTGGCCAAGGTGCCAGCGCGGTGGAAATCCTGCGCGGGATCGACCTGACCGTGCCGCAAGGCCAGACCTTGGCATTGCTCGGGCCATCGGGATCGGGCAAAAGTTCGCTGATGGCGGTGCTGTCCGGGCTTGAACGCGCCACCTCGGGCGGGCTGCAGGTGGCCGGGGCCGATTTCGCGCGGATGGACGAAGATGCGCTGGCCGCCGCGCGGCGCGGACGGATCGGCGTGGTGCTGCAAGCCTTCCACCTGCTGCCCACGATGACCGCGCTGGAAAACGTGATGACGCCGATGGAACTGGCCGGCATGGCCGATGCCCGCCCGCGCGCCGCCGCCGAACTGGCCAGCGTGGGCCTCGGCCATCGGCTGGATCATTACCCGGCGCAGCTTTCCGGCGGCGAACAACAGCGCGTGGCGATTGCCCGCGCCCTGGCTCCGCGCCCCGCGCTGGTGTTCGCGGACGAGCCGACCGGCAACCTTGATGCCGCAACCGGCGCCGCGATCATGGACTTGCTGTTTGCCCGCCGCGCCGAAGCCGGGGCAACGCTGATCATCATCACCCACGATCCGGCGCTGGCGCAGCGCTGCGAACGGGTCATCACGCTGGCCGATGGGCGCATCGCCAGCGATGCTGCCCGTGCATCCGTGCTGGTGGCATGATCGGCTGGCGTTCAGCGTGGGGGATTGCCCGGCGCGATCTTTCTGCCCGGTTCCGGGGGCTGCGCCTGCTGCTGGTCTGCCTGTTCCTTGGCGTGGGCGCACTGGCCGCGATCGGGACACTGACCGGCGCGATCGAGCAAGAGCTATCCAGCCGGGGCCGCGCCATTCTGGGCGGCGATATCGAAGTGGCCGTGTGGCAACGCACCGCCAGCCCGCAAGAGCTTGCGGCGTTTGCGGCGCTGGGCCGCACATCGGGCGGGGTGCGTATGCAGGCGATGGCCCGCGCCGGTGATCTGGCCGCGCCGATCGAACTGAAAGCCGTGGACGGCAACTGGCCGCTGGTTGGCAGCTTTGCGCTGAAAGACGGGCGCAAGGCCGGCGCACCGCCGCCCGGCGCAGCATGGCTGGGCGAAGGCGCGGCGCAGCGGCTGGGGGTCAGCCCCGGCCAAACGATCGCAATCGGCACTCTACCGCTCAAAGTTGGGGGGATCATCGCGGATGAACCCGATCGCTTGGGCGAAGGCTTTACCCTTGGCCCGGTGGTGATCGTCGGCGCTGAATTTCCAGCGCAGGCTGGCCTTACCGCGCCCGGCGCGATGTACCGGGCCAAGTACCGCGTAACTTTGCCCCAAGGCGCCGATCCGCAGCGCGTGGTCGATGGGCTGAAAGCGCGCTTCCCGTCGGCCGGGTTCGAAATCCGCACGCGCGATAAGGCCGCGCCCGGCGCCGAACGGTTCGTGGGGCGGATGGGCGAATTTCTGGTGCTGGTGGGCCTTGCCGCGTTGGTGATTGCCGGGATCGGGATCGGCGGCGGCGTATCATCCTATCTCGAAGCCCGGCGCGCCAGTATCGCGACATTGAAAGTGCTGGGCGCAACCAGCGGCGATATTGCGCGGATCTATCTGTTGCAAATCGGCGCGGCGGCGCTGGTGGGCAGCGCGGCTGGGCTGGTTGCGGGCGTGCTGGTTACCCCGCTGCTGGGCAAGGCGCTGGGCAGCCTGCTGCCGGTGGCACCGGGTCTGGTGATCGATCCGGCGGCGCTGGGCCGGGCCGCGCTTTACGGGCTGCTGGTGGCGCTGGTGTTTGCCGCACCCGCGCTGCTGGCGGCGCGCCGCTTTCCGGCGATGGCGCTGATGCGCGCGCAAGTTTCGCCCTTGGCGGGCAACTGGCGCGATGCGGCTGTGCCGGTGGGGTTGGGCATGGCCGGGATTGCCGCACTGGCCATGCTGACCGCCCGGCAGCCGCTGGTTTCGCTGTGGTTTCTGGCCGGATCGCTGGCGCTGCTGGGCGTGCTGGGCGCACTGGGCTGGGGCCTGCGCCGGCTGGCCGCACGCCTGCCCCGCCCCAAGCACCCGCTATTGCGCCTGGCCTTGGCCAACCTGCACCGCCCCGGCGCGCAAACCGGCGCGCTGGTGACGGCGCTCGGCTTTGGCCTATCGGCTTTCGTCCTGCTGGCCGCGGTGCAAACCAGCCTTGATGCCAATATCACCGCCCGGGTGCCGCAGCGCGCGCCCGACTATTTCGTGCTCGACGTGCCCCGCGACCGGATGGCCGAATTTGACCAAACCGTGCGCCGCATTGCCCCCGCCGCGCAGGTCCGCATGGTCCCGGCCCTGCGCGGCGCGATTCTGGCCTATGGCCCATCCGGCGCGATGACCCGCGTGGCCGATCTCAAGGAAATCCCGGATGATGCCTGGCCGCTGCGCGGCGAGCGCGGGCTGACCTATTCGGACGGCGTGCCCGAAGGAAACACGGTAACCGCCGGAACATGGTGGCCCAAGGGCTATCAGGGGGAAGCGCTGGTTTCGATCGACGAGAAGCTGGCAACCGTCTTGCACCTTGGGGTTGGCGATCAGTTGACGATCGGCCTGTTGGGCGTGGAGCGCACCGCGCGGATCGCATCGCTGCGGCGGATCGATTGGGATTCGCTGGGGTTCAACTATGTGCTGGTGTTCAGCCCCAATGCGATTGCCGATGCCCCGCACAACATGGCCGCAACCATCAACCTGCCCAAAGGGGCGCCGCGCGGACCGTTGCTGCGCGCGCTGGTGCGGGCGTTCCCGGCCAGTTCGGTGATCGAAGTGGGCGGCGTGCTAACGCAGGCACGCGATCTGCTGCGCCAGGTCAGCTTGGCGATCCTGGCCGCGGCATCGGTGGCGGTGCTGGCCGGCGTGGCGGTGCTGCTGGGCGCAATCGCGGCCGCCCGCGCCAGCCGCACCTATGACAACGTGATCCTGCGCGTGCTGGGCGCCAGCCGCCGTCAGCTGTTGCTGCTGCAACTGGCCGAATACGCGCTGCTGGGCGCACTGCTAGCGCTGGTGGCGCTTGGGCTGGGCAGCGCCTTGGCGTGGCTGGTGGTGGTCAAACTGTTCACGTTCGATTGGCTGCCGGATTGGCCGCAAGTGCTGGCCGTGCTGGGGGCCGGTCTGGCCTTGGTGATTGTCTTTGCGCTGGCCGGCTCGCTGCCGCTGCTGCGGGCGAAACCGGCACAGGCGCTGCGCGAACTGTAACCCAGCCGCCGTCACGAGAGTCAGTGCTGCGGATCGGCGCCGTGCCGGTCAGGCCTTACCATTTGAAGCGCGCGGCCACCCCATACGTGCGCGGCTGGTTGGTATAGCCCGAGATCGACCCCGGCTGGGCCACGGAATCGAAGATCGCCGCGATGGTGCGGCTATCGGTCAGGTTGCGGCCCCACACCGACAGTTCAAGGCCATTGGCAAAGCCATAGGCCACCGATGCGGTCAGATCCTGCACTTCGCGCTGGAACGGCTGCGCGGCAGCAAAGGCGGGCGCCGTGCTGATCACCGCGCCACTGGGGCTGCGCTGGATGAAGCCCGGTAACCCTTCCAGCACCTGCACCGGGCTTTCATAATGGTAATCACCGCGTACGGTCAGGCGATTGCCGCCAGCGAACTTGTGGGTCCACTGCGCGCCCCACGTGGCGGAAATGCCGGGTATCCCCGCAGGCCGGGTGCCCGAAAGATCGCCCAGCGGCGATCCGGGGAAGCTGTCGTACTTGGGATCAAGGTAAACCAGCGACAGGTTCAGCGCCAAATCGGCCGTGGGCTTGACCTGCCCATCGAATTCGATGCCGAACGTGCTCTGCCGCCCGGCGTTGGCCAGCGCAAAGCCGGTGCCGGTGAAGATGTTCGATTGGAACCCGTCGATTGCCTGTTTGAACACGGTCAGGTTGGCATTCGCCACACCCCAATCGCCCTTGAGGCCCAGTTCCCACACGTTCGCGGTTTCCGGCCCGGCGAAGCGCGATCCGGTGGTCAGGTTGGGAACCAGCAGCCCGGCAGCGGCCAGCGCGGCGTAATCCGATACCAGCGGCCGGCTATCGCGCGACAGGTTGAACGAGCTGGCCTTGAAGCCGGTTGCATAGCTGACATAGGCGTTGACCTTGTCGGTCAGGTCGAATGCCGCCCGCGCGGTCCAGCTCCACTTGCCGTCGCGGGTCTGGCCCGCTTCGACCGCGTTGGGGAACGTGCGGAACGGCGGCAGGAACTGCAACGGCTTGAGCGCGGCGGCGGCCGGACCAAAGCTGGCCAGGTTAAGCGACGAGAACAGATCGGTGCTGGCGGTGTTCGACGTCACGTCCTTGGCATCGTGCGTATAGTTTCCGCCCAGCGTGATGGTTACCCCGCGGCGCACTTTCAGATCGACGTTGCCGAATACCGACCACGCGGTGTTATCCATCGCGGAATCATCGAACATGCCTTGGCCAACGGGGAAGAAGCGCCCCGTGTTCGATCCGAACAGCGCCGTTTCCAGTCGGCTTATCCCGCCGCCTGCCAGCATATCGGCATAAGGACGGAACGCCGGGCCATACGTCAGCGCGTTCTTGTATTTCACGTCTTCGTTGAAGAAGTAGCCACCCAGCATGGCATTGAACATATCGAGGATCCCGGCCGAAAGGCGCAGTTCCTGGGTAAATGTGCCGATATCGAGATCGCCGATGTTCGCACCGATCAGGCGGGCGCTGGTGAAATCGGAATCCTGGTTGCTCAGCGTGTGGCTTTCGCGCCAGGCTGTGATCGACGTCACTTTGAGCGGGCCGACCGTGT
>JBJOPJ010000014.1:0-27999 GCA_046050825.1 Pseudomonadota bacterium | reverse complement strand
CGCTGTTCCTCGTTCAGGTTGGGCACGATCACGCCCACGGTCAGGCCCAGGAACGTATAGATCTGGCCCATCCATTCGGCATCGCGGCGGGCAAGGTAATCGTTCACGGTCACAACGTGGACGCCCTTGCCCTCCAGCGCGTTGAGGTAAACCGCCAGCGTTGCCACCAGAGTCTTGCCTTCGCCGGTCCGCATTTCCGCGATTTCCCCGCGATGCAGCACAATCCCGCCGATCATCTGCACATCGAAGTGGCGCATCCCCAGCACGCGGCTGGATGCCTCGCGCACGGTGGCGAACGCTTCGGGCAGCAGATCGTCAAGCGTCTTGCCCTCATTCAGCAGGGCGCGGAACTTGTCAGTTTGGCCGGCCAGCTCGGCATCGGTCAGCGCTGAAAGGGTGGGTTCGAAAGCCGCGATCTGCTTGACGATTTTGTCGAGCGACTTGACGTAACGGTCGTTGGACGAGCCAAAAATGGCCTTGGCAATAGCGCCGATCATACGGAAATTCCTGAATTTTTGAGAATATGACATCAAGCCGCGCCAGAGCCAAATAGGCTCGCACAGCCGCAATAGCGGAATTGCGTCAGGCTTTATTCGAAAGCGCGGTCAGCGCCGAACAGGACCGAAGGAATGAACACCGGCGGACGCACCGGGCGGATGCGATCGGCTTCGCGGTCGCGCCGCTCCTGCCGCACCACCGGAGCTGCCACCGAAGCCGATTGCGCGGCTGCGGGCCGCGCGCCGCGGGTGCTATCAACCGCGCCAATTTCGGTATCGCCGGCACCGTTCATCCGCGCCTGGGCAGGGGTGGCCTGCGCGGCAAGGCCCGCAAACAGGGCCAGAAGGGCAAGGATGAACCGGTTCATTGCCCGCGTCATATAGGCAATCCCCCTGCCCCCGTCCAGCCCAAGCCCGGCCGCCACAGTTGATCTTTCCCGCGCCATGCTGTTGTAAGTAAAGCAACAGGGAGGAACAGGGCAGATGAGCGAACAGACAGCAGCACCGGCGCATTCCCCGCGCATGTTCCAGCTTGATGCGCTGCGCGGCGCGGCGGCGTTCATGATCGTGCTCTACCACCTGACGATTGTCTATCATCTGGGCGGGCCGTTTCAGCGCGGCTACTTGTTCGTTGACCTGTTTTTCCTGCTATCGGGCTTCGTGCTGACCGTTTCGACCGAGAAAAAGCTGCACAGCGGGATCGGCGCGATCGAGTTCACCCGCGCGCGGTTTGTGCGGCTATGGCCGCTGGTGGCGGTTGGCGCCGGAGTGGCAGTGGTCCGCGCGTTCGTGATCGGCATGGCCGATCCGGTAACCCTGTTGTGGTGGTTGGCGCTGGATCTGGCGATGATCCCCAGCCTGGCTGGGGCCGGGCCGTTCTATCGCTACAACGGGCCGCAGTGGACCCTGTTCTATGAACTGCTGGCCAACTTCGTTCACGCGCTGGTGCTGAAGAAAGTGCCCACGCGGGTCATGCTGGCGCTGGCGCTTGGCCTCGGCGCATGGCTGATCTTTACCGTGCGCCGGCACGGCGGAGACACCATGGGCGTCAGCGCGCCAAACTGGAAAACCTGGTGGATGGCCCTGCCCCGCGTGGGCTTTTCCTATGTCCTTGGGGTGTGGATCGGCCGCAAATACCGCGAAGGCCTCCGCACGCCGACCCTGCCGTGGTGGCTGGCGCTGGCGCTGCCAGTGGCGGGGATCATGGCCGTGCCATACCTTCCGCTGGGCAAAGTGGCCGGCGACTTGCTGTTCGTAATCGCCGTGCTGCCGCCCACAATGTGGCTGATCGCGATGGCCCAACCACCACAGCCCTTGCGCGCACCGATGGAGTGGCTCGGCAACTTCTCGCTGCCGCTCTACTGCGTCCACCTGACGGTGCTGGTGTGGATTTCCGAACTGCTGGGCCGCAGTATGCCCGTGGCGATCGCCGCGTTCGTTGCGGCGCTGGTGCTGGCTTGGGCCTTTTCAAAGGCAGTGTCGTTCGCCAGCAAGCCGACCCAGCCCAAATCCGTGCCTGCTACCCCAGCCTGACCTCCCGCGCCGCCTGATCGCTGGGGCCAGATCGCTGGGGCCACATCGGCCGGCCGCACCACCCAACAAAAAGCCGCGCTTGCCATGATAGCAAGCGCGGCAATTTTGTGACTGGGCCGTGAGGCTACGGCCCTGCCGGACGCGTCTTAGTTGACGGCGTCCTTCAGGCCCTTGCCGGCCTTGAACTTCGGCTGAGCCGAAGCCTTGATGGTCATCGGTTCGCCGGTGCGCGGGTTGCGGCCGGTCGAAGCCTTGCGCTTGGCAACCGAGAAGGTGCCGAAGCCGACGAGGCGGACTTCGTCGCCCGACTTCAGAGCGCCGGTGATGGCTTCAAACACGCCTTCAACTGCCTTGGTGGCATCTGCCTTGGTAAGACCGCTGGTTTCGGCGACAGCGCTGATCAGATCGTTCTTGTTCATTGTGGAAACCCCCTACCTTTCATGAATTCGGTGGTGTACTTTGATTCGCCTCTAAAAGGTCGGTGGACATGAACCGCTTTTTCGGGGCCTGTCAAAGCGAAAGCATAGCATTTAGGGCGGATTACCCCCGTTTTTCCGCCATTATTGGTAAACTTCGGCCTTACTTCGGCTGATCGGACAGTTCAGCTGCACCGCAGAACCCGGAAAATGCCGAATTGCTGCGGTGCAACAAGAACCTAAGCGAATCAGTGGGCGGTGGCCGAACCGGGATTTGGCGCCGCCACACCGGGCACCGGCTGGCTGGCCAGATCATCGGCCTCGCTCCATTCGATCGCTTCAAGCGGGGCGGTCAACGCCAGCGCCAGCACCTCGTCAACGTGGCTGACCGGGATGATTTCCAGCCCTTCGCGGACGTTGGCCGGAATTTCGGCCAGGTCCTTGCGGTTGTCTTCCGGGATCAGCACCACCTTGATGCCGCCGCGCAGCGCCGCCAGCAGCTTTTCCTTCAATCCGCCGATCGCCAGCACCCGCCCACGCAGCGTAACCTCGCCGGTCATGGCGACATCCTTGCGCACCGGAATCCCGGTAAGGGTCGAAACGATCGACGTGACCATGCCGACGCCGGCCGAAGGGCCATCCTTGGGCACTGCCCCTTCGGGCAAGTGGATGTGGATGTCCTTGCGCGAAATGAAGGACGGCTTGATCCCATAAGCCGGCGAACGCGCCTTTACGAAACTGAAGGCGGCCTGGACGCTTTCGGTCATCACTTCGCCCAGCTTGCCGGTGGTCTTGATCCCGCCCTTGCCGGGCACGGTCACGCTTTCGATCGTCAGCAATTCACCGCCGACTTCGGTCCACGCCAGCCCCGTCACCGCGCCAACCTGATGCTCCTCTTCGGCCACGCCATAGCGGAACTTGCGCACCCCGGCGAAATCGCCAAGGTTATCAGGGGTGATCGTGATCGCCTTGTCCTTGCCTTCAAGGATCCGGCGCAGGCTTTTGCGGGCCAAACGCGCGATTTCGCGTTCCAGCGTGCGCACGCCGGCTTCGCGCGTGTAATAGCGGATCAGATCCCGCAGTGCTTGCGTTTCCAGCGTGAATTCGGCCGGTTTGAGGCCGTGGGCCTCAACCTGCTTACGCACGAGGTGACGCTCGGCAATCTCAACCTTTTCGTCTTCGGTGTAGCCTTCCAGCCGGATGATCTCCATCCGGTCGAGCAGCGCCTGCGGCAGGTTGAGGCTGTTGGCGGTGCAGACGAACATCACGTCCGACAGATCGTAATCGAGTTCCAGATAGTGATCCTGGAACTTCGCGTTCTGTTCGGGATCGAGCACTTCGAGCAAGGCCGAAGCCGGATCGCCGCGGAAATCCTGCCCCAGCTTGTCGATCTCATCCAGCAGGAACAGCGGATTGCTGGTCCCGGCCTTTTTCAGGTTGGCCACGATCTTGCCGGGCATCGAACCGATATAAGTGCGGCGATGGCCGCGGATTTCGGCTTCATCGCGCACGCCGCCAAGCGACTGGCGAATGAATTCGCGACCCGTGGCGCGGGCAATCGATTTGCCCAGCGAGGTCTTGCCCACGCCCGGCGGGCCAACAAGGCACAGGATGGGCCCCTTCAGCTTGTTGGTGCGGGCCTGCACGGCCAGATATTCGACGATCCGGTCCTTGACCTTGTCGAGCGCATAGTGATCAGCATCCAGCACTGCCTGCGCGGCATGAATGTCTTTCTTCAGCTTGGACTTCTTGCCCCACGGCAGGCCCAGCAGCACATCCAGATAGTTGCGGATCACGGTTGCTTCCGCGCTCATCGGCTGCATGGTCTTGAGCTTTTTCAGCTCGGCAGTGGCCTTGGCACGGGCTTCCTTCGACAGTTTCAGCTTGTCGATCTTGTCCTGCAGTTCGGCGATCTCGTTGGCTTCTTCGCCATCGCCGCCGCCCAGCTCGGACTGGATCGCCTTAAGCTGTTCGTTCAGGTAGTATTCGCGCTGGGTCTTTTCCATCTGCCGCTTCACACGGCCACGGATCTTGCGCTCTACCTGCAAGACACCCAGTTCGCCTTCCATGAAGGAATAGACCATTTCCAGCCGCTTGAGCGGATCGGGTTCGGACAGCAGCGCCTGCTTGTCGGCAACTTTGGCCTGGACGTGCCCGGCAACGTTATCGGCCAGCAAGGCGGCATCAACGATTTCGGCCAGATTCTCGCCCGCGTCCTGTGGCAGCTTCTTGTTGAGCTTGGCATATTCGCCAAAGCTTTCCACCACGCTGCGCATCATCGCCGAAACTTCGGTTCCCGAAACGCTTACCGAATCCAGCTGCTCAACCGCGGCAACCACCATTTCACCGGCACTGCCCGGTTCGATCCGCAGGGTTTCGATCTTGCCGCGCTGCTTGGCCTCAACCAGCACGCGAACCGTGCCATCGGGCAGCTTGAGCAGCTGCAACACAGTGGCGATCACGCCCACATCGTACAGATCATCGCGATCCGGATCGTCGCAGCCGGGGTCCAGCTGGGCTAGCAGGAAGATGTCCTTATCGCCCGCCATCGCTGCTTCCAGCGCGGCAACCGATTTTTCGCGGCCCACAAACAGGGGAACGACCATGCCGGGAAACACAACGATGTCGCGCAGCGGCAAAAGAGGGAACAACGCAGTCATATCAATCCGTCCAATCCGGGAGCTAGCAAGCCCGCCGTCCGGGTGAATCCCGGGGTTGAAATCGGATATGGGGTGGCCCTGTCACGCGTGCAATGGGGACGGGTTGCTCTGTTGTGGATGGCCGGCCTAGAATTCCGCCCAAGCTTGCGGATCACTCGCCAAAGCCAGATTGCCACGCACGGATTGACCCGGCCGGCGGCGATGCTGACCCGCCACGCCGGGGCCGGCCAAAGCCGTGCCGCCGCCGCCGTGATGCGCACTGCCCTGCCCCGGCAAAGCCCGGCGTTCGGCCCGGTCGCTGGTCTTGAATTGCGACACCAGTTCGGCAAGGTTTTCCGCCTCGGCCGAAAGGCTGCGGGTGGCTGCCGAAGTCTGCTCGACCATGGCGGCATTGTGCTGGGTCGTCTCATCCATATCGGCAATCGCCGCATTCACTTGCGAAAGGTTGCGGGCCTGCGTTTCGGCGCTGCTGGCGATGGCGCTGATCTGGTCGTTGATCGCGCTGATCTGGACGACAATCCCATCCAGCCGCTGGCCGGTTTCATTGACGCGCGAAACCCCGTTGGACACTTGCGCCGTGCTGCTGGCGATCAAATCCTTGATTTCCTGCGCGGCATCCGCCGAACGCTGCGCCAGGCCGCGCACTTCGCTGGCGACGACGGCAAAGCCCTTGCCCGCATCGCCAGCCCGCGCTGCTTCAACCCCGGCGTTAAGCGCCAGCAGATTGGTCTGGAACGCAATCCCGTCGATCAGGGTCGTGATTGCCGAAATTTCCTGCGCCGAGCGTTCGATCGCCCCCATCGCATCGATCGCTTGGGCCACGGCATGCCCAGCCTCGTCGGCCTGCGCCTGGGCCGCGCGAATCGTCGCCTCGGCTTCGGTTGCCCGCATCGCAGTTTGCTGAGCCCCGTCATTCACCATCGACATCGATGCGCTGGTTTCTTCAAGGTTGGCCGCCTGCTGTTCGTTGCGCGACGCCAGATCATCGGTAGCGGCGCTGATTTCGGCAACCGTGCCGGACAGCCCCGTTGCGGCCATCCGGATCGTTCCCAGCACCTGACACAGGTGGTCGGTGGTTTCGTTGAACATCGTGCCCAGCTTTTCATACCCTGCGGGCAGACGCGCGGTGATGTGGTATTCCAGATCCTGCTGCGCCAATCGGCCCAGCCCGGCAGACAGTTCATCCACCACCAACTGCTGGTTGCGTTCGGCCTGCTGGCGAATTTTCCCGGCTTCGCGGAATACGTCCATGGCCCGGGCCAATGCGCCCAGTTCATCGGCCCGCTCCAGCCCGGCGATGGCAATGTCATAGTTCCCTTGGGCCAACTGGCCGATCGTGGCGCTGGCCTGGGCAAGCGGCGCGGTAATCCGGCGCCGCACTTGGCGCGCAAGCCACAACACCACGCCAAAGATGCCAAGCGCCATCAAGCTGGTCCCAAGGACCGTCAGCATCACAAAGCGGTTCGCCTTGGCATCCTCGCCCACTTCCATGGCGCGGGCGCGGGCCACCATTTCGGCAACGGCCTTGTTCTGCTGATCATAGTGGCGCTGCAGCACGCCATCGCGCAGCGCGGCCATCGTGGCGACATCGCCGCGCCGGACAGCCGGCACAAATTCATTGTCCACCACTGTCCAGAAGGATTCCGCCTCTGCCATCACCCGGTCAAGGCCGGGGCGCAACTGATCGGACAGCGGGGCGGCCCGCCAATAAGCCTGCCGCTCGGTGAATTCGCGATGCAGCGCATCCAATTGCGCCAGCTTCTGGGTAGCTTGCGCCGGGTGCGCTGCCGTTTGCGTGACCACCAGAAACGGTTCGACCACGAAAGCCGGCGGCGGCAAAACGTCGGCCAGCATCTCGTCGCGCAGCGCGTGCGAACGGTGGATCGGCCCGCCATAGCGGATCTGTGCCACGGCCAGCGCGGTTATCGCAATCACTGCGGCAAGCAGCGCGATCAGCACGCTGGCTGCGCGGCGGCTTTGAACTTCGAGCATCGCTGGCTCCTCTTTTACGGTCATTCGGCAACTGCCAATAACCCAAGAGGTTTACCCACGGCCCAGCGGTGGTTAAGTATCTGCGGCTATACGACTAATGATAATCGCATCACATCCCGGGCAGTTTGAACCCCGGTGGCAGGCCCATGCCCTGCTGCATCGCGGCCATTTCCTCACCCGCCACAGCGTCAGCCTTGGCCCGGGCATCGTTGTAAGCAGCCGCAATCAGATCTTCCAGCATGCCCTTTTCGGCCGGCTGCATCAGGCCGTCATCGATCGCTACGCCGATCACCCGGCCCTTGGCCGAACAGCGAATTTTGACCAGACCACCGCCAGCAAGCCCTTCGACCTCGATCGAATCAAGCTTGCCCTGGGTTTCGCTCATCTGCTTCTGGATGGTCTCGGCAGCTTGCTGCGCCGCCTTGATCATCTCTTCCATCGACTTCACGCGCGCTTACTCCAGCTGTTGCCGCGTTGCCCGGCGGTGCGGGCTTCGGCGGTATCGTCAATCAATTCGGCTTTGGGGAATGCGGCAAACGCCGCCTCGACCATGGGATGGCGCAGCAGTTCGGCGTGCGCGGCTTCCTTGGCGGCCTCGGCATCTTCGCGCAGGGTCGGCCGGCCTTCGCCATCGGCGCGCAAGTTCAGTTGCCACCGCTCGCCCGTGGCGCGCAGCAGCGCTTCGCGCAATTCCGGGCCCGGATCGCCGGGAAAGCCCGGCGCCAGTGAATACGTCAGTTCCCCGGGCCGCAGATCGATCACCCGCACCCAATCACGCATCACTTGCGCCAGCCGCAGCTGGCCTGATTGGTCAACCCGTTCGATCAGCCCGGCCCAATCCGGACCGACGCTGGCAACCGGCGCTGCGCCGCTGGCGGGCGAAGCGGTAGCGCCAGCGGCGGACACCATCACGCCGCTGGCGGCCATTTCATCCAGTTTGCGGACCAGTGCGCCTGGATCTGGCAAATCGCTGGCGTGCTGCACGCGCAGCAGCGCCATCTTGGCCGCGATCAGCGGATCGGGGGCGCTGCGCACTTCATCGTGGCCCTTCAGCAGCAACTGCCACAGCCGGTGCAATTGCCCGGCGGACAGGCGTTCGGCCCATGCGTCCAGCTCGGCGCGTTCTTCGGCCGAAATCGCTTCGGCCCCGCCCTTACCCAGCTGGGTCACCGTGATCCGGTGGGTCAGTTCCAGCGCCGAACGCAACAGCGCCAACGGCTCTACCCCCAACGCAAACTGCTGATCGACCATCTCAAGCAGCCCGGCCCCATCGCCCGCCAGCAGCGCGCCAAACAACCGGCGCTGCGCCGACTTATCGGCCAGCCCCAGCATATCGCGCACCTGATCGGCGGTAACGCTGCCTTCGCCGCCCAGATCGGCATGGGCGATCGCCTGATCCAGGATCGAAAGGCCATCGCGCACCGAACCTTCAGCGGCCGCGGCCACCATCGACAGCGCTTCGGCTTCGGCATTGACCGCTTCGGCGGCGCAGACGCGGGCGAAGTGTTCGGCCAGAAGCGGGGTCGGGATGCGGCGCAAATCGAACCGCTGGCAGCGCGACAGCACCGTAACCGGCAGCTTATCAACCTCGGTCGTCGCGAACAGGAACTTCACGTGCGCCGGCGGTTCTTCCAGCGTTTTGAGCAAGGCGTTGAACGCATTGCGCGACAGCATGTGAACTTCGTCGATGATATAGATTTTATAGCGCGCGGAAACGGCGGCATAGCGCACCGCTTCGATGATTTCGCGCACATCGTCCACGCCGGTATGGCTGGCGGCGTCCATCTCGATCACATCGATATGGCGGCCTTCGGCAATCGCCACGCACGGTTCGCACTGCCCGCACGGGTCAATCGTGGGGCCGCCCTGCCCATCGGGGCCAACGCAGTTCAGGGCCTTGGCAATCAAGCGCGCGGTAGAGGTTTTGCCCACCCCGCGCACCCCGGTCATCAGAAAGGCATGGGCCAGCCGATCGCGCCGAATCGCGTTGCCCAGCGTCTGGACCATCGCATCCTGCCCGATCAATTCGGAGAACGTCTGTGGACGATACTTGCGCGCCAGCACGCGATACGGCTGCGCGGCGGCGGCGGGCTTGGCTGCGGCAACCTGAGCCGGAGCCGGTGCCTGAGCCGGTGCCGGAGCAGTGGCTGCTGGCGTTATGGGCGCGGGTTCGGGATCCCCGAACATCGCAGCCTGACCAGCCGCCTCCAGCTCAGCCGCGCTGGGCGCGTCGTCGTCCTGCTCGGGTTCGGTGCCGAAAATGTCGGGTGAATCGTCCATTGCTGCCTTGGTAGGCGCTGGCGCGAGAAAAGTAAAAGGAGCCGGCCGACCCGCCGCAACCCGTTGTGGCTGCTTCCTTCCGGACCTGACCAGGTTGGCGGACGCAAGCGTCCGACCGACTCCCGGGCGGGCATATGGCGGCGCGGGCGCGTTTGCGCAAGCCTCACTTGGCCGCGCGGTGCTTCAGAGCGGAAACCGGCGCCGCGGCGGCGCTGGCGGGTCAGCGGAAATTATCAGCGTAAGCCTGAAGTTTCAGCCGGCGGGGGGGCGTGGCGTGAACCACGGCGGCAATGCCATACTTATCGGCATAAGCCTGCGCATCGGCCTGGCTGTCGAACTTCAACACGACTTGCACTTGCGTGTCGCCAGAACCGGTCCAGCCCATCAGCGGGTCGGCGCGGCGCGCTTCGGACGGCGCGAATTCAAGGATCCACTGACCAAGCAAGGCCTTGCCAGACTGCATGGCGTTCTTGGGGCGCTGATAGATACGTGCGGGCATGGCGCTGCCCTGCGTCGATTCCGCGCGGGAATCAAGTGCGGTTGAACGCGTTCTTGGTCTTGAGGCTGGGAATTTCGCTCCACGGCTCGTCCGGCCAGCGGTGTTTGGGGTAGCGCCCCTTCATGTCCTTCACCACATCGCGCCACGATCCGCGCCAGAATGCGGGCAAATCGCGCGTGGCCTGCACCGGCTTTCCGCCGGGCGACGTCAGTTTCAGCAGCAGCGGCTGCGGCGGCTGGCCAAACGTGGGCTGCCGGTCCAGCCCGAACAGCGCCTGCACCCGCACTTCGACGCTGGGCCCGCCGGGATCGTCATAATCGATCGGATGAGCCGTGCCGGCGGGGCTGGTGAACTGGGCCGGGGCCAAGCGTTCCAGCGCTTGCTGCCCGGCATAATCCAGCCGCGCGCGCAGGGCATCGTGCAACTGGCCCGGATCAAGCTGGTCCAGCCGGCGCGACAGCAATGGCCCCAGCCAGTCATCCAGATCGGCCAGCAACGCCGTTTCGGACAAGCTTTCGATGCCGGCAAAGCGAGCGCGGCACAGCAGGCCGTGGCTGGCCTTGCCCAGCGGCACCAGCGCCAGCCCTTCGGCACGGATCCGTTCGATCAGAAAGGCCCGGATCGCGCCGGGATCGGGCGCGGGATCAGGCCCGCGCGCCACGAGAATCGCCCCCAGCCGGGTTTCAAGCAGCGCTTCGACCCGGTTTTCCCCCACCACCCAGCGCAAGGTGGACTGCCGCACACAGCGGTGGGCCAGCCAGCGCAGCACATCGGCTTCATCCAAGGCCATCGCGCCGGTAATCCTAGCGCCCTTGGCATCGCCTTGCGCGTCGCCCACGGCCAGCCACGTGGCGCGCGCCAGCGGCGATGCCGGATCAAGCCGCAGCCCCCTGCCCCCGGCGGTCAGCCAATCTTCGCCCCCGGCATCGCGGCGGCGGGCAATGTTGTCGGGAAACCCTTCGGCCAGCAGGATGCCCGCCGGGATGCCATCATCGGGATGCCGGCCAGCTAGCTCGCCCGCGCGGCGTTCCCAGCGCTGGGCCAGCTTGCGCGATGCTTCCGCCCGGCCTGATCGATCGGAATTCCAGCGATCCAGCCGCGCAGCCAGATCATCGCCGCGCCCGCCAAGGCCGCGTTCCTGCAACAGCAGCGCCAGCTTGGCCGCATCCCCCGCCGCCCCGTGCTGCGCCGCGTATAGTACCATATGCGCCTCGCGCGGGGCCATCGGCAGGGCCGCCATCTTGCGGCCGTGATCGGTGATCCGCCCCGCCGCATCCAGCGCCCCCAGCGCGTGCAGCATCGTGCTGGCCGCGCCCAGCGCCGCGGCTGGCGGCGGATCCAGCCACGGCAAGGCCGCCGGGTCTGCGGCTCCCCATTGCGCCAGGCTGAGGAGCAGCGGCGCCAGATCAGAGGTCAGCATTTCGGGCGGATCGAAAGCCGGACGGCCGGCATGGGCGGCTTCTTCCCACAGCCGATAGGCCACCCCCGGCCCTTGCCGCGCGCTACGCCCCGCGCGCTGCGCCGCCGCCGCCTGCGAAGCGCGGTGGGTCACCAACCGCGTTACGCCGGCCGCCTTGTCAAATTCGGCCCGCCGCGAAAGCCCCGCATCAACCACCACGCTGACCCCATCCAGCGTCAGCGATGTTTCGGCGATTCCCGTCGCCAGCACGATCCGCCGGCGGCCATCGGAATCGCGCCGGATCGCGGCGCGCTGCGCGGCAGGCTCGCACTGGCCGTGCAGCGGCAGGACCAGCGCGGCGGGCAGCTTTTCCGCCAGCCGCTCACGCACGCGCTCGATTTCGCCAAGCCCGGGCAGAAAGGCCAGCACATCCCCAGATTCCTCGCGCCACGCGGTCAGGATCGCGGTGGCCATCGCATCTTCGATCCGCAGATCGGGCCGCGCACCTAGCCAGCGGATAGCCAGCGGAAACGCCTTGCCCGCGCTTTCGATCACCGGTGCGCCATCCAGCAGCGCGGCAAAGCGCGCGACGTCGATGGTGGCGGACATCACCACCAGCCGCAGGTCTTCGCGCAAAACTTGCTGGGTTTCGATCGCCAGCGCGAGGCCCAGATCGGAATCGAGGTGGCGTTCGTGGGCTTCGTCAAACAGCACGGCTGAAACGCCCGGCAATTCGGGATCGTTCAGGATCGTGGACACGAAGATCGCCTCGGTCATCACCAGCACGCGGGTTTTCGGGCCGCGCTTGCTGTCCAGCCGGGTCAGATAGCCCACCGTTTCGCCGGGCTCTTCGCCCAGCAGCTGCGCCATCCGTTCCGCCGCCGCCCGCGCCGCCACCCGGCGCGGCGACAGCAGGATCACCTGCCCCGCGCACCACGGCTGATCGAGCAGCGCCGGGGCCACCGCAGTGGTCTTGCCCGCCCCCGGCGGCGCAATCAGCACCGCCGCCGCCCGCCTGCGCAAGGCGGCCAGCAGATCGGGCAGGACAGCGTATATGGGCAGATCGGTCACGACCGCGTGATTAGGGCAAAGCCCGCAGGCTTCAACCCCTTCCACAAGATCAGGCCTTTCCAAGCGTTCCGGGCCATCTGGCCGGATCGGGACATCACCCCATCGGGTACATGATTTCCTTCGAAACCTTGTTGATCGCCTTCATCACATCGTCGGGCAGAACCATATCGGCCGCAGCCAGAATTTCGGGCAGCTGCTGCTCGGTGGTCACGCCAACGATCGTGGACGCCACGAAATCGTGCTGCTTTGACCAGGCCACCGCCATCGTCACCGGGCTCATCCCGGCTTCAGCGGCAATCGCGGCAAAGCGTTCGGTAGAGGCCAGCGACTTGTCGTTGACGAACCGCTGGGCCATCGCCGCCTGCCGCCCGCCGATTTCAAGATAGCGCGAAAACCGGGCGCCATCGGGGCGTGCCCCGCCCTGGTACTTGCCCGCCAGCACCCCGCCGCCAATCGGCGAATAGGGGATCAGGCTGACCCCTTCCATCCGGCAGACTTGCGCCAGTTCGTCCTCGAACCGGCGATTGTTCAGGCTGAAGTTGTTCTGGATCGTCTGATAGCGGGCCGTGCCCAGCTTTTCAGCCGCCTGAATCGATTTCATCAGGCCCCAGCTGGTTTCATTCGAACAGCCGGTGATCCGCACTTTGCCGGCCCGCACCAGTTCATCCAGCACTTCCATCGTTTCTTCATAGGGCAGCTCGTGATCGGGCCAGTGGGTCTGGTACAAATCGATGTAATCCGTACCCAGCTTTTGCAGGCTCTCATCCACGGCCACCATGATGTTGCGCCGATCCAGCGCGGTCATCCCGTTGCGCTTGGGGCTGCGGAACCAGACGTGGCTGGGGCCGGAAACCTTGGTGGCCAGAATGATCGCATCGCGCGGCTTGGTCTTAAGCCACTTGCCCACGATTTCCTCGGTGCGGCCAACATATTTGGGATCGGGCGGAACCGGATAGCCTTCGGCGGTATCGTAAAAGTCGATCCCGGCTTCGAAGCACTGATCCAGAATGCGCAGGGCGGCGGCTTCGTCGGTCTGGCTGCCGAACGTCATCGTGCCCATGCAGATATCGGAAACGACGATTGCGGATTTGCCTAGGCGGCGGCGTTGCATGAGGCGAAGTCTCCCGATCCGGTTGTTGTCTGCAACCTAAGGTGCCGGGTCAGCGCCAGCCGGTCAAGCCAGCGGCGGACGATTTTGGGAACCCGCGCCCCGCGCGATCAGCTCCCCGCCCGGTCAGAACCGCCGGGCCACCGCGAATTCAGCCGCTTCTGCCATGGCGTTGCGAGCCTCGCTGGGGGGGAACACGGAAATCGCGCTGATCGCCCGCTGGGCGAAATGATGGGCGCGCTCACGCGTGGCGTTCACCGCATCGTGGCGATTGATCAGATCCACCGCGTGGGCCAGATCGGCGTCCGACGTGCGGTGCCCGCCGATCGCGGCGCGCCAGAATTCGCGCTCTTCGGCGCTGCCGCGCGCATAGGCCAGGATCACCGGCAAAGTCATTTTGCCTTCGCGGAAGTCGTCGCCCTTGCCCTTGCCCATTTCAAACGCTTCGGAATCGTAATCCATCGCATCGTCAACCAGCTGGAAGGCGATCCCCAGATTGCGGCCGTAATCATCCAGCGCGCGCTCTTCCGCCTCGCCCTTTTCGGCCACGACCGCGGCAATCCGCGTCGCCGCGGCGAACAGTGCCGCCGTCTTGGCGCCGATGATCCCCAGATACCGCTCTTCGCTGGTTTCAACCTGACGGGCGGCGGTCAACTGATCGACTTCGCCTTCGGAAATGACCGAACTGGCGTTGGACAGGATCTTCAGCACTTTCAGGCTGCCATCCTCAACCATCAGTTCGAAGCTGCGGGTGAACAGGAAATCGCCCACCAGCACGGTCGCCGGATTGCCGAAGATCAGGTTGGCCGCGGCCTTGCCCCGGCGCATTTCCGAACCATCCACCACATCATCGTGCAGCAGCGTTGCCGTGTGGATGAATTCCACCGCCGCGGCCAGCTTGTAATGGCGGGTGCCATGGTAATCGCACAGCGCCGCGCCGGCCAAAGTCAGCATCGGCCGCATCCGTTTGCCGCCACCGGCGATCAAGTGCCCCGCCAAGGCCGGGATCAGCGGAATTTCGCTTTGCATCCGGTCCAAGATCACGGAATTGACCGCATTCATGCCCTGCGCGGTCAGGGCCATGATCGGATCAAGCGAAGGCTGGGCCTCCGGTTCGCCATCACGCGGGCGCAAGGGGATCACATCGGCGCTCATATCGGCTGCGCATTGCGCCGGGAAAAGCGATAAGGCAAGCGTGGAAATGCCGCCTTTCCCGTGCTAACGGGCCTTCCACGATGAGCGATAAACAACCTGACCCCGTCCTCGCGGGCTACCGCGCCAGCATCGACAACATCGATGCCGCGCTGATCCACATGCTGGCCGAGCGCTTTCGCATCACCAAGGCGGTGGGCGCTTACAAAGCGCAAAACGCCCTGCCTGCGTCCGATCCGGGCCGCGAGGACCGCCAGATCAGCCGGCTGCGCAAACTGGCCGAAGATGCCCAGCTCGATCCCGATTTCGGGGAAAAGTTCATCCGTTTCATCATCGAGGAAGTGATCCGCCACCACGAACAGGCAGCCGAAACGCTTTAAGCCAGGGTACTGTCTAAGGTCGGCATCCTGCCCGCGCGCCTACCCCGCGGCGCGCGGCAGGCGCAATTTCACCAGCAACCCGCCCAGATCCTCGCTGGCGTCCAGCGCCACCGATCCGCCGTAGATTTCGGCGACATCGCGCACGATCGCCAGCCCCAGGCCGGTGCCGGGCTTGCTGGTATCGAGCCGCGCACCGCGATCGAAAATGCGCGTGCGGTCGGTTTCAGGAATCCCGGCGCCATCATCCTCAACCCAGATTTCACACCATTGCGGCGCCGGCACCGGGTCGATCGTCACGAACACGCTGCCGCCGCCATACTTGGCCGCGTTTTCGATCAGGTTGCCCAGAATTTCGTCAAGGTCCTGCCGCTCGATCGCGACCCGCGCCGTACGATCGCCGGCCAAGTCAAACCTGGTATTTTCATACAGGCGAGTGACGGCCCGCAGCACGGCTTCGGCGCTGTCAGACACGTTGGACCGGGCCTGCCCGCCACTGCGCCGCCCCACCGCGCGGGCGCGGGCCAGATGGTGATCCACCTGCCGGCGCATCACGGTGGCTTCGCGGATCACCGTTTCGGACAGATCCGGCGCCTGCGCCGTGGCGGCGTTCATCACCACGGTCAGCGGCGTTTTCAGCGCATGGGCCAGATTTCCGGCATGGGTGCGGGCTTCCTCGGCCTGCTTTTCCGAATGTTCCAACAGCGCGTTAAGTTCTTCCACCAGTGGCTGAACCTCGATCGGCAGCGGATCGCTTACCCGGTTGGCGCCGGCCGTGCGCATGTGCTGGATTGCCCGGCGCACCCCGCGCAACGGGCTGAGGCCATACCACGTTTGCAGCCACGCCATCAGGAACAGGCCGACCCCCAAAACGGCGAAGCTCCAGCTGAGAATCGAGCGAATCCTGCGGATCTGCCGATCCAGTTCGGCCCGGCTCTGCGCCACCGTGAACCACCACTTCGTCTCGCTGCCAGGCAGAATGATCGAGCGTTCCATCACCCGCAGGCGTTCGCCCTGAAACTGATCGCTATCATAAACGTGCGGTGCCAGATCGAGATGATCGGCCCGAACGGTCAAGCTGCGATCCCACAGCGAACGCGACGGAAAATCATCGTGCCCTTTGCCGCTGATCTGCCAGTAAAGTCCGGAATTCGGCTCAAGGAACCGCTGATCGCCAAGCGGGCGATTGAAGAACACTTCGCCATCCGGGCCAACTTCGGCCGAACCGATCATCGCGGTCAGCATATAACCGATCTGATCGTCGAAATTGCGGGTAACCAGGCCCACCAGCGTGCGATCCAGCGCCACCCCGCCCAGCAGCAGCAGCACCGCGATCCAGCCTGCCGCGATCAGCATCATGCGCCGCGACAGCGAGCCGGTGTGCGGCGCGCCCGTGGCGATAACAGGCGCCGTGGCAGCCGTGCCGGTCACGCCGCGATCAATGGCGCGCCGGCAACGCCGGATCATCAAGGCTATAGCCAAGGCCGCGGATCGTGGTGATCACATCCGCGCCCAGTTTTTTGCGGATCCGCGTGACAAACACTTCGATCGTGTTCGAATCGCGATCGAAATCCTGATCGTAGATGTGTTCGATCAGCTCGGTCCGGCTGACCACTTTGCCCTTGTGGTGCAACAAGTAGGACAGCAGCTTGTATTCCTGTGCCGTCAGTTTGACCGGTTCACCATCAAGCGTGACCCGGCCCGAACGCGTATCCAGCCGCACATCGCCGGCGATCAGCTCGCTGCTGGTGTTACCGGAAGCACGGCGGATCAGCGCGCGCAGGCGGGCGATCAGTTCCTCGGTCTGGAATGGCTTGGCCAGATAATCATCCGCGCCCGCATCCAGCCCCGCAACCTTGTCCGACCAGCTATCCCGCGCGGTCAACACCAGCACCGGGAACTTGCGGCCTTCCTTGCGCCACATGCCCAGCACCGTCAGGCCATCGATTTCAGGCAGCCCCAGATCCAGCACCACGGCATCGTAATCTTCGGTAGCGCCCAGAAAATGCCCGTCTTCGCCATCGGTCGAAAGATCGACGGCATAGCCTGTGGCTTCCAGCGTGGACTTGAGCTGCTTACCGAGCGTGGGTTCGTCCTCGACGATCAGGATGCGCATTACAGGTTTCCTAATAACGGACTGATGAAATGGGGTGAAAGGCCGCAAGCGTCAAGCAAGGCGGCCCTTTGCTCGCCAGCAAGACTCCGTGTCTGGCTAGCGAGACTGGCGAATAACCTCGCCCGACCGGGCATCGATATCGACAAAGATCACCCGCCCATCGCGAATGAACTTCAAGCGATAGGCCAGCGCCACCGGATCGTATTCGGGGCCAAGGTATTGGGCATCGGTCATGGTCGGCAGCACCTTGCGCTCGATCTCGCGGAGTGAGCGCACGTTACCGGCGTGAAACTCGCGGCGCGCCTGGCCTTGCTCACCCCCGGGGCCAGCCATGGACTGACTAGCGCCCAGCCCCCCCGCAAACACCGCGCCGATCAGCGCAAAACAGGTAGAAAATTTATTCATATGGGTCCGGGCGCTGGCATGGAATTGGCGAGGAGTTCGATCGGACGCTAATGCCACGCTTGAAACACTGTACCAAGGGCGATGACAACTCCCTTGACCGGCCCCGCATTTATCCGCGCTGAACAACGCGATGCCCCGTAAGCCAGGGATCAGTCGGTAAACGTAAAGACGGTTGTTCCCGAATAGCGCCCGGCAACCAAATTGGTCGGCACTGAAACCGGCACCAGCAATATCCCAAGCGTCGGATTGCCGACAAAATCGTGCCCGATTTGGGACAAGTCTTTCGGCCCCGCCAGCGCCGCACCATCGATATTGACCAGCCACGGGGCAAACGTCAGCGTGGTGCCATTCAGCGTCATTGCCACGGGGTCCATCCTGACAGTCGTTGTCAGCGTGGTGGAGCAATTGCTGAGCCGGATAGCGACCGCCGGTGCGCTGCCCCGCACCAGCGCGCCGTTGATCACTTCGCCCTGCATGTCCTTAAGCTGGATCGCGCTGGTGATCTGGCCCAGCCCGACCGTCTGATCAACCAGCGTGCAACTGGCTTGCGCGCTGGTTGGAACGGCGATTGCGGCACTAGCCAGCAAGACCGCATGACAACGCATGGCATGCATCATGGCAAAACCTTTCAGACCAGACCGGCTCAGTTGACCGGCGCCGTCCGCAGCGCCGAACCGCCCTTGCGCAAATGTTCGCTGCGCCCCGAGGAATAGAGCACGGTCAACCCGGCCACACTTTCAACTTCAGGCACCGGAATATCGACAGTGGAACCGGGCAGGACATAAACCATCGTGTTCTGGACGGTGCCCTTGGCGTCGCGAAAGCCCAGCACCCGGCCATAAGTTTGACCCGAATTGGTAAGGCGCACGCGGCGGTTATCCGGCGCGGGAATGCCCTTGAGCGGCTCTGCTGCAGGCGTGGCAGGTACAACGGTGGTGATGGCAGCCGAAAGCTGCGCCGGGGCCAGATCGTTGCGGCCATAGACAATCAGCGGCAGCGAAGCCCGCGGGCGGACGCGAAACCCGAATTGCGTCTTATCTTTCCCCGGGCCTTCTCCGCCCGGACGATCGAATTCTTCCGACACCAGCCGGTAATAGCGTTCGTCGATCGGGGTTGCAGTGCGGGGCCAAGCCAGGCGAACATCGCTGCGCGCGCCCGGTTCCAGCCGCACGGTTTGCGGAAACACCGCCACTTCTGGCGCGGCTTCCAGCACATAGGGATCTTCACCCTTCTGGACCCAGCGATAGACACGCACCGTCACATACGAAACTTCGCGTTCGCTGCCGCCATAGAGCGGCACCGAAAGGCCTTTTTCGGCGGCGTCCTGAGTGACGAACACATAGGGCGCGGCAAAATTGATCGAGGCCAACGCGGGTGCCGATCCCAATAGCGCGGGCGCTGCCAGCGCAGCAACGGTCAACGGACGAGCCAACGCCGCCAGGTTCCAGAATTGACGCATTATGTATTCTCCTTCGGAATGCAGGGCAGATCGCGCAGCACGGTTATTTCGAACCCGCCCCCCCCAGATGGCCGCTCAGGTGCGGCCGGAAAATCGATTGCGCAGCGGTGCGCCCCGGTTTCGTTCAGCCAGTTCAACACCACGGGAACGCCCCGCTCTGGCCAGGAATTGAAGTAGACCGACCCATCGACTTCGATCGGCGCAAAACTGTCGCCAGCGAAGGCGTTGCCGCGCGCGTAAGCATCTTGCGGGATAGCGGGATAGACGCGCACCGGGCGCAATTGCCGCACCGGAATGTTGACGACATAGCCGCGATAAGGGCGCACCGATCCGCTCAGCCCGGTCTTCGTGATTTCAGCGCCCAGCGGCAGGCCCGATTGATCGAACGACAGGTTGAATTCGCGGTACGCTGCCAGATCGGTCAGCACGCCGGTGCCGGATCCATCGAACCGGCTGCGCCCCTCCAGATCGGGCGGAACGAAGATATTCGAACCTCGCAGTTCCTTGGCCCGCAGCACCAGCAACGAATTGGCAATCGTCCGCGTGGCCGCCAGATCGCCCTGCGCGAAAACCAGCGCCCCGCGCATTGCCACCGAACCGAACGGTCGTTCGCCGCGCTGCCGGCTGAGGCTGCCGGAAAATGTACCAACCCCGCTGCGGAAATTGCCATCGGCGGCAATCCGCAGGTCTTGATCGACCGACAACTGATAATCGCCACCCAGCCCGTAAGCCCCCGACGAACTGCCCCAGAACGTCCCGGAATAGCGGTTGTCGGTGGCCTGTCCCTCGCTTTTGTTGGCCGCGTAGTTCAGCGTGGCGCCATTGCGCCGGCCCAGCGGGACGGTCCAATTCGCCATGATGCTGGTATAAGCCTTGCCGGATTGGTCGCGCCCCATCCGCCCCAGCAAATAGGCGCTACCCAGCCGCCCGAAACTGCGTCCCAAATCCAGCTGCACGGCTTGGGAATCCTGATTTGCCGAGGCAGAGCGCGACCGTTCCGCCAGCATCCGCACCGAAATGTCATCCCCCGGAATGGGGATGGAAAAGCTTACTGCCGCGCGCGAACTGTCGATCAGATCGCTGGTTGGCAGACGCGCCTGCATCTGGCTCAGCCCGGAATATCCGCCACTGAAATTACGGCGATGGCTCAAATCGACGCTGAACCTGCCAAAGTGATTGCTATAGTTCGCCTCCAGGCTGGCACCTTGCGCGCCGGTCCCATTCCAGTTGCGCGCAGTTGCGCCTGCAGCCCTGAGCACCCCCAGCGGACCGGGCATCCGCCAGTTGACCGTCCCCGTCAGCGAAACCGCGCGATCGGTGGTGCCAATCCCCAGTTCCAGCGCGATATCGCGCGCCAAACCATAATTGCCCCCAAAGCTGGCGTAAGGCCGCCCGCCGCCGGTCGTGTTCAGCCGGCCCAACTGAACGTCGAAACTGTAATCCCCGGGCCGGTAAAACGCGAATGCTGTCGATAAGGTGGAAGGCATCGCCACTTCATGGGGCAGGCCGTCCAGCCCGACAAACTCCAGCCGTCCGCCACGCGGGACCTCATTCAGAAATTCGCTGTCGATCGCGTACTTGCCCTCGCGGACCGGGATCTGCTTGTAGACTTTGTCGCCCACCCGATACTGCAGCACCCCCGCGCCCACGGCAAAGCCGGTGATCGGGCGCACCCCTGCGGTCCGCGTCGACCCCACGCCGTCCGCGTTGAACCGCTCCAGCGAAATGCCGTCAAAGGCTTCGCCACCGCCAATCCCGTGCGTTGGGGATTGGGCCCGCCCCGCCAACAGCCGCAAGCGCTTTTCAAACCATTCGCGGCGATAGGCAAACGCCCCCAGCGCGATCTTGGTGCCTGGCTGGGCTTGCCGCGATGTGCCGGCAAGCCGCTGATAAAGCGTTGCATCAATATCGAAGGCGTTTTCTTTTAACCGGATCGCCGGGTGCAGGCTGCCGAACATCGCTGTCGAGCCATCAGGGTTTGAAACCAGGCTCAGGTCGTAATTCAGAAACGCCAGCTTGGCCGGCGTCAGTTCGGGCGCGGGGCGCGGCCCCGTATCATCGCTGCCAGGCACGATCACTGGTTCAACGAACAGCCGATCCCCTTCGGTCCAAAACTTGCGCGCGCCCACCGCGCACAGGCTGACATCGCCCGCCTGCCGCACTTCGCCGCAACTCAACCCGGCAATCGTGGCCAGGTTCGATGCAACATAGAGCCGGTCATCGACAATTCCGGTTTCGCCAGTGCCGTAATCCACCCCGCCCACCACCAGCGCGCGCGGTCCGCTGCCCCGTGAAAGCGGCCAACGGCACAACCGCTGAAACCGGCGAAGCAGGCCCCGATGACGGCGCCGGTTCGCTGACCTGCGGAAGCAGCGCCGACGAACCGCCGGGCTGGGTGAGAAAGCCGAAATCATAGCGCAACGCCAAGCCCGGATCGCGTGGACCAGCCGCGCTGCCCGCCGCGCCGGTGCCGCTGGTCAGGAACCCGAAGTCATAGTCCAGCGTGGTGCCGCCCGGCTTGCCGGCCAAAAACCCGAAATCGTAACTCAGCGCACCCGGACCACCGCTGCTGTCCTCGCCATTGGCATGGGCCGGAGCGGCCGTTCCGATAGCAATTGCGACAATGCCCGTCGCCGCCCAGGCTGCGCACAGCGCACCTCGGCAGGCATGGTTCAGGACAGAGGCACGAATGGATAACAAGCGGGTTCCTCTCACCTCCGGCAAACGCCGGAATGGCGATTTACGATCTCCAGCGCAGCAGGATGCCGCGCCAAGCAATGCGTCAACATACTGATCGAAATATAAAAATCCCACTAATCAAGGCAACGGATTATGGCGACCCATTGGCATCCGGCAGTCCCAAATTGTGACAGAACGAGGCGGCAGGTTCGCCCGCACCACACTACGCTTGGCGCAAGCGCCACCGCGATAATCGCGGCGCCCCAGCACCGATCAGGCAGCTGGGCCGCGATAGCCGCATCCGGTGGCGGCCAGTGGCCCTGCCGCCGGGGGCAAGATGGTCAGAAATTGAGGGTGTAACTCAGCGTATCCGAAAACGCACCCGCAGCGCCGAGTTGCCGCGTGGGGTCCAGAACCGGGGTACTAGCCAAGCCGTAGATCACAACGTTTCCGAGCATTTTTTGCGCTGCCCCGGTGCCAACGCCAGAAAAGCCAGAAGGCCCCAACGTCCCGGCGGTAACAAAAACAGGGCTGTTATCCGCAAGGGTAGTTCCGCCCAGTTTCTTGACGAAATGAAAGATATAGAGCGACTGCCCATTGACGGTGAGCGTGATGAATTGATTCAAGCTATCCGAACCAGTGATCGTCGCCGTATATGGCAACCCCGCGGCGCAAGTAATCGAACCATAGTCCAAATATTCCAGCCCGCGCGATCCCGGATAGAACACACTGCCTTCAAGCTGCCCCAAGGCACTGGTAACATCGCCCCAGGTCTGGTTGGTACGGAAGGTGCCAAGATCCACCGTCGCCCCGGAAATTGAACACTGGTTATCCACCGAAAGCGCGGCGCTGCCAGTGCCCGTGGCGGTGCCGGCATGGGCAACTGCCGGCACAACGCAAAGCGCTAGTGCGGCAGCGGCATATTTACCAATTGATTTCAGCATAGGACAATCCCCAATTTATCAGAATCTTAGCGTGTATGTCAGCGTATCGGTGTACGCGCCCGAGGTGGTCAAAGCGTCGGTCAGCAACGCGGTGGTGCCGGCAAAAATCTCGCTGATCACCACGCTGCCCAGCACAGCCTGCGCCGCGCCGGTGCCCCTGGTCGAAACCACGTTTTTCGCGCCCAGAAGTTGCCCCATGCCAGGCAGGTTAGCGTTCGAATCCGCCAGAGTGTTGGCACCAATCTTTTTAGCCGCAGGGACCACGACCACGACCTTGCCGTTAACCGTCAGTTTGATCCCGCCCGGATTGGGAGTAGGGTTGGTGCCGGCGATCGACAGCGTATATGGCTGGGCGTTATCGCAGGTAACCGAACCATAGTTCAGGTATTCCAACCCGCGCGAACCAGCCGTGAACGTGTTGTTAGCAAACACGCCCAGCGATGCGCCAACCGTGCCCCAGGTATCGGTGGTGCGGAACGCGCCAAGGTTGACCGAAGCGCCCGCTACCGAACACTGGTTGATCACCCCGAACGTTGTAGTTCCGGTGGCGCTGGACGTACCGGCATGGGCAATGCCCGGCAGCGCGGCCATAGCAAGCGCGGCGGCGGAAAATTTGGCGATCGATGTCAGCATGGAAAATTCCTTTTAAGAACCAAAGTATTGCCAGAGTGTTGCCAAATTTCTGAAAATGCGTCCGGCCCAGCTTGAACCGATCGGCAGGCGCGCGCGGCGTTCGGCCTTGCTTGCCGCGCGGCCAGCGCAAGAGCGGCGGCGGCATATTTACCAAACGATGTCAGCATGGATAATGCCCTTCAAAAATTTGCGTTGAAGTATGTGGGATCGGCGACGCGCAGCGACTGCGCCCTGCCCGGCGATCAAAAGTTCAGCGTATAGGAAAGCGTATCGGTGTAAGTGCCCACCGTCAGCTTATCGGTCAGCAAGGCGGTGGTACCCCCGGCGGCGCTTGCCGGACGGGTGTTGACCAACGCACTGCCCAGCACGGCTTGCGGCGCACCGGTGCCTGGGGCGGAGGCAAAGAAATTCTGGACCATGGCTTTGCCAAAACCAGCATATATCCCGCCAGGCCCATCATTAATGGGCGTGGCACCGACCTTTTTGACGAACATGAGTAAGTTCACCACTTTGCCATTCATCGTCAGCCTGATGTGGCCCGACCCCCCACCGCCAGTGCCAAGGATGTTCAGGGAAAAAGGCACTCCGTTTTCGCAAGCGACCGAGCCAAGGTTTAGGCCTTGCAGCCCTTTGGTGCCAGCGGTGGCAAAAGTGGAATCATCGGTAAGCCCCACTTCCTTGCCCACATCGCCCCAAGTCTGTGCTGAGGAATAGGTTCCCAGATTGACGGTCCCGCCCGTAACCGAACACTGGGCACCAACCCCAAGCGCAGCAGAGCCGTTGGCCGTGGACGTGCCGGCGTGGGCAGCTCCCGGCAGCGCGGCAAGGGCCAGTGCGGCAGCGGTATATTTGCCAATCAATGTCAGCATGGAAATTCCCCTTTAAAAAGTCTGCGGTCAAGCAATCGGGTCAGGCAACGGTTTGGCCCGGCGCCCGAATGACTGGTCCGCCCGGCAACGCAGCAGCACACGCGGCATAATCAGGGGAAGAGCAGCGCCGCCCCGGCAGCGCCGCCCTTCCCGGTGATCAGAAGGTCAACGTGTAAGTGAGCGTGTCAGTGTACGCGCCCGTGATGGTCAAAGCGTCGGTCAGCAAAGCACTGGTGCCCGAAAAACTTGCACCCAGGAATGCGTTGCCCAGCACAGCCTGGGCCGCACCGGTGCCCGTCCCCGAAACTGTAACGCCACTGATTAACTGCCGACCTATCCCCGGAAGGGCAAAGTTCGAATCCCCGATCGTGTTAGCGCCAAGCTTTTTGACGGAGTGGACCAGGATCATCGTTTTGCCGTTGACTGTCAGATTGATCCCGCCGGTTCCGCTGGGGAAAGTGGGGGATGCGGCGGTGCCGGAGATGCCCAGCGTGTAAGGCACACCAGTATCGCAAGTAACCGACCCGAAATTCAGGTATTCCGTCCCGCGCGAACCGGCGGTGAAAGTGCTGCTAAACTGACCAAGCGCAGCTCCGACTGTGCCCCAGGTGTCAGTGGTAAGGAACGAGCCAAGGTTTACAGAAGCACCGGTGACCGAGCACTGGCTACCCACCCCAAACGATGCGGAACCGGTGGCCGTTGCGGTGCCCGCATGGGCAACCCCCGGCAGCGCGGCCAGCGCCAGTGCGGCGGCGGCATGTTTGCCAATTGATGTCAGCATCAAAATTCCCCTTCGAAAATCTGCGGTCAAGCAATCAGGGCTGCCCCGCGCGGCATCGCAGCTGCACACGCGGCAAGATCAGTGGAAGGGCAGCGCCGCCCCAGCAGCGCCGCCCTTCCCGGTGATCAGGCCCAATGATCAAGTTTGGTGGCCGATCAGAAGTTCAGCGTGTAGCTCAGCGCGTCGGTATAGGTGCCAGCGGTGGTCAGCGCGTCGGTCAGCGCGGCGGTGCTGCCGGTGGCGCCCGGCGAAATCGTGACGTTGCCCAGCAGGGTCTGTGCTGCGCCAGTACCCGTGGCCGAAACCAGGCCGCCATTGGTCATCAACTGACCAGCACCAGCGAACGTGCTGTTCGAATCTGCAAGGGTGGTAGCGCCAACTTTCTTGATGCCGTGGAGCAAAGTCATCACCTTGCTGTTGACGGTCAGCTTGATCGCGCCAACCGCGTTGGTGCTGCTGCCGGTGCCGACAATGCTGAGCGTGTAGGGCACGTTGTTATCGCACGTGACCGAACCGAAGGTGAGGTATTCCGCACCGCGCGAACCCGCGGTGAAGGTGGTGCCGCTGAGCTGGCCCAGCGAGGCGCCAACCGTGCCCCAGGTGTTGGTGGTGAGGTAGTTGCCCAGGTTTACCGTGGCGCCCGTAACCGAGCACTGGTTGACTACGGTCAGCGTGGCGGTGCCGGTGGCGGTGGCGGTGCCAGCATGGGCAACGCCCGGCAGCGCGGCCAGCGCGAGGAGAGCCACAGCACCCGAAAAATTCTTGATGTTCTTGATCATTGTCGCAACCCTAAATCCGTGTCTTGCCGCCCAGCCCGGCCCGAACCTGCAAGCCGCAGATCCCAAACCGGCGATGATGAACGCCAAGACGCCTGTTAACCAATCAAACCAGTTTTTGGCCTGATTTGAACTGTTTAACGGAATTTCGGGAGGCAACAATCCTTAATATTCAAGCGTTTCGATTTGACACAGAATTTGCGCGGCATTCGTGGCGGGCAGGCGGTTTTCCGATATCTGGGCTCGGCGCTTGTGTTTGCAGCAATGGCCAGCCGGGCCCGCCACAGCCGGCGCGAAAGCACCCTGCGGGGACGGATCAACCCAAGACTATGCGATTCGGCGGGGTGGCTTAGCCGCGGCGCAGCTGATCGATATAGCTTTGCCGCAGCCGCGCGGTGATCGCTCCGGGCTGCCCGGTGCCGATCGGCTGCCCATCAACCGCCACCACGGGCAGGATCAGCGATCCGGCGGCGGAAACAAACGCTTCGCGCGCGGCCAGCAGCTCTGCCGCGGTAAAGGCGCGCTCTTCCACCGGCAGGCCCATGTCGCGGGCGATCTGCAACGTGCAGATCCGGGTCACGCCGGGCAGCACCCCGTGATCCACCGGGTGCGAAACCAGCACGCCGCGCGCATCGATGATATGGGCGTTGGCGCTGGTCTGTTCGGTAATCAGCCCATCTTCGACGAACCACGCATCATCATAGCCGGCATCGCGCGCGGCTTCCTTGGCCAGCACGGCATAGAGCAACTGCGTGGTCTTGGCCGAACGCAGCGCCCAGCGCCCTTCAGCGTGCAGCATCACCCGGAGCCCGGTTTGCGCTTTGGGCGCATCGATCAGCGCGGCCGATTGGGTAAAGGCGATGCAGGTTGGCGGCGCAGGCGGCAGGGGGGAGAGAAAGTCGCGGTCTGCCGGTGCGCCGCCAGTGATCTGCAGATAGACCCGCCCTTCGACCAGATCATTGCGCGCGATCAATTGTTCGATAACTTCGGGCCAGTTCGTATCATCGGCAATCCGGGCCAGCGCCTTGGAGCGTTCCAGCCGGGCGGCGTGGTGCGGCCAATTGCAGAACCGGCCGTCGATCACCGGGGTTACTTCGTAAACCCCCTGTCCGAACAACAGCGCCCGATCGAAGATCGATACTTTCGCCTGCGTTTCGGGAACAAATTCACCATTGAGCCAAACCGTGCGCATGGCCGCACCTGTTCCGCGCCGCGCCGGGCTTGTCAATGCCCTGCCTTGTCAACGCCGCCGCCGCCGCCTAGGGCCCGCGAACGATGGCTGCAGCACCGATCCTTTCCTGGGAAGCACTGGGCCTGCAGCAAGGCTCGGGCTGGCTGTTCCGCGATCTTGATATTCATATCGCCCCGCGCGACCGGCTGGCGCTGATCGGCCGCAATGGCGCGGGCAAGACCACGCTGATGCGCCTGATCGCCGGCCAGATCGAAGCTGATAAGGGCAAGCGTTCGATCCAACCGGGCACCCGCATCGTGATGCTGGAACAAGACCCGTTCTTTACCGGCTATGACACCCTGCTGGATTTCGCGCTGGCTGGCACAGACGCCCCGCCCCGGCACGAGGTGGAAGCCATCGCTGGCCAGCTGGGCATCGATCTCAGCCGCAACGCAGACAGCGCCAGCGGCGGTGAACGCCGCCGCGCCGCGCTGGCCCGCGCGCTGGCATCCGACCCGGATCTGCTGTTGCTGGACGAGCCGACCAACCACCTCGATCTGGCGGCGATCGATTGGCTGGAAGCGTGGCTGCTGCGCTTTACCGGGGCGTTTGTGGTGATCAGCCACGATCGCACGTTCCTCGAACGGCTGACCAAGGCCACGCTGTGGATCGATCGCGGATCACTGCGCCGCAAGGATATCGGCTTTGGCGGCTATGAAGCATGGATGGAACAAGTCTATGCCGAAGAGGCCCGCGCCGCGGACAAGCTGGACGCCAAGCTGAAAATCGAAGCGCATTGGCTGGAACGCGGCGTTACCGCGCGGCGCAAGCGCAACCAGGGGCGGCTGGAAAAGCTGTGGGACATGCGCGCCCAGCGCGCCGCGATGCTATCGCCGCAGGGCGCGGCCAAAATGAAGCTGGTCTCCGACGAAGTGAAGACCAAGTCGGTCATCGTGGCCGACAAGGTTGGCAAGAAATTCGGCGAACGCGCGATCATCCGCGATTTCAGCTTGCGCATCCAGCGGGGCGACCGGATCGGCATCGTCGGCGCGAACGGTTCGGGCAAGACCACGCTGCTGAAACTGCTGACCGGCGAACTGCTGCCCGATGAAGGCACGGTCACGCTGGCCAAGACCCTGCACGGGGTGATGATCGACCAGCAGCGCAGCCTGCTAAGCCCGG
>JBJOPJ010000013.1:0-28998 GCA_046050825.1 Pseudomonadota bacterium | reverse complement strand
TTTGGCACCTTTGAAGCCGGGCAGGAACGAGTGGTGAATGTTGATGCAGCGGCCCGACAGGAAGGATGCAAGATCATCCGACAGGATCTGCATATAGCGGGCCAGCACCACCAGTTCGGCGCCGGTGTCGGTGACCACCTGCTTGATCTGGGCTTCCTGCTGGGGTTTGGTGTCCTTGGTGATCGGGAAGTGATAATAGGGCAGATCGCCCAGCAGTGAGATCGACAGCGCTTCCTTGGGATGGTTGCCGATAATGCCGACCACTTCCATGTTCAGTTCGCCAATGCGGTTGCGATACAGCAGATCGCCCAGGCAGTGATCGAACTTGGACACCATCAGCACCACCTTGCGCGGCGAATTCTTGGCCCGCAGGTTCCAGTTCATGCCATATTCGGCGGCAAGGGCTTCAAATCCCGCGCGAATCGCTGCGGCATCGACGGCGCCCGGCACAAATTCCACACGCATGAAGAACTGGCCGTTATCCTGCGCGTTGAATTGCTGGGCTTCAAGGATATTTCCGCCCATTTCAAACAGATAGCTGGTAACGCGCGCAGTGATGCCCGGCTTGTCCCGGCACGAAAGGGTGAGGATCTGTTCCTCGGCCATCAGTCAATCTCCCAGTTGAACCACGCTGCCTAGCCGCAACGCTTTTCGTTTGCACTCATAGCAAAATATAGTAAGCAGTGCATACAAAATTCAACCGGAGAGGGAGTCGGGGCAAATGGCCGCCACCAATCTTGATCAACTGCTCGCCCAACAGGGCAATATCGTGTCGATGCTGCGCAACTCGCAACTGGGTGCCTATGTGTACCCGGTGGTCGCGCCCGAGTTCTCGAACTGGCGCAGCGAGCAGTGGGCCTGGCAGCACAGCGCCGTGCTGTTCGACCAGTCGCACCACATGGTCAACCTGTACATTCGCGGCAAGGATGCGGCCAAGCTGCTGTCCGACACCATGATCAACAGCTCGAAGGGCTGGACGGTCAACAAGGCCAAGCAGTACGTTCCGACCACCCCGTATGGCCACGTGATCGGCGATGGCATCATCTTCTGGGAAGAAGAACAGAGCTTCACTTACGTTGGCCGTGCACCGGCTTCGAACTGGCTGCGCTATCATGCCGCAACCGGCGGTTACGATTGCGAAATCGAACTGGACGACCGTTCGCCGATGCGCCCGATGGGCAAGCCCGTCAGCCGCAAGGAATGGCGCTTCCAGATCCAGGGCCCCAACGCCTGGGCCGTGATCGAAAAGCTGCACGGCGGTCCGCTGGAACAGCTCAAGTTCTTCAACATGAGCACGATGAACATCGCTGGCCGCAAGGTTCGCACCCTGCGCCACGGCATGTCGGGCGCACCGGGCCTTGAAATCTGGGGCCCCTATGAAGAGCAGGAAGAAATCCGCGCCGCGATTCTCGAAGCCGGCAAGGAATTCGGCCTGATCGCTTGCGGCAGCCGCGCCTATCCGTCGAACACGCTGGAATCGGGCTGGATCCCGTCGCCGCTGCCGGCGATCTACACCGGCGAAAAGATGAAGGGCTTCCGCGAATGGCTCGGTGCTGATTCGTACGAAGCAACCGGTTCGATCGGTGGTTCGTTCGTTTCGGACAACATCGAAGACTATTACCTCAACCCGTGGGAACTGGGTTACGGTTCGTTCGTGAAGTTTGACCATGACTTCCATGGCCGCGAAGCGCTGGAAAAGCTGAACCCGGCTGAGCAGCGCAAGAAGGTCACGCTGGCTTGGCACCCGGAAGACATGGCCAAGATCATGGCTTCGCTGTTCAACCCGGACGGCGATCAGTACAAGTTCTTCGACGTGCCGCTCGCGAACTATGCTTCGTCGAACTACGATCGCGTGGTCGATGCAGGCGGCAAGACCGTCGGCCTGTCGATGTTCACCGGCTATTCGTACAACGAAAAGCAGGCCCTCAGCCTTGCCACGGTCGATCCGGAAATCCCGGTTGGCACCGAACTGCGCGTGGTTTGGGGTGAAGAAAACGGCGGCACCAAGAAGTCGACCGTCGAACCCCACAAGCAGCTGGAAGTGCGCGCGATCGTCAGCAGCGTGCCTTACAGCCGCGTGGCGCGTGAAAACTACGCCGAAGGCTGGCGCACCGGCCGCTAAGGCAAAACAAGCCCGGCAGCCCGCAGCACCTTAACGGTGCGCGGGCTGCCGCTGGCCCTTCAAAGAGGATCCATCGATGGCAAAACCGCTGATCCACCCCAATTGGGACAAGGCGCCCGAGGGCATCACCGATGGCTTCAGCCTCGAGATGACTGCCAAGGACATCGATGCGCTGCGCGAAGCAGCCGAACTGATCCCGGCCAACACCCCGATTGCCGTCACCTTCCTGCCCGGCGAAGAAGCCGAAGCCCGCATTGCCGCCACCGTTGCGGTGCGCGAACTGGGCTTTGAACCGATGCCGCACTTTTCGGCCCGGCGGATCACGTCGGAAGACGATTTCGAAGGCTACCTGAAGGCCGTGGTCGAGCGCGCCGGCGTGACCCGCTGCTTCATTGTGGCCGGCGATCCGCCCGAACCGCAGGGCCCTTATTACGATACCTCAGCCCTCATCGCCACCGGCGCGTTCGAACGCGCCGGGATCAAGGCGATCGGCGTTGGCGGGCATCCCGAAGGGCATCCCAACATGACCGAGGCTGAATGCTGGACCGTGCTGGAAGCCAAAGTCCGCGAGATTGAAAAGCGCGGCATGGCGCCGCTGGTGGTTACCCAGTTCGGGTTCGATCCCGATGCCTTCCTGGCCTGGCTGAAGCAGCTGCGCGCGCGCGGGCTTGATGTGCCGGTGCGGATCGGCGTGCCCGGCCCCGCCGGGATCAAGCGCCTGCTGGCATTTGCCGCCCGCTGCGGCGTCGGCGCTTCGGCTTCGGTGATGAAGAAGTACGGCGTCAGCATCACCAACCTGCTGGGTACGGCCGGGCCGGACAAGCTGGTCGATGCCTTTGCCACGGGGCTGGCCGATGAACACGGCCGCGTGCGCCTGCACTTCTATCCCTTCGGCGGCATCCGCAAGACGGTGGAATGGGTGCAGGACTATAGCCGGAAGCACGGGATTTGACCGACTACGTCCTCGTCCATGGGGCGTGGGGCGGGGGCGCATCGTATGATCGCCTGGCCCGGGATCTGCGCGCCCACGGGCACCGCGTGCTGGTGGCGCAGTTGGCCGGGCTTGGCACCCGCCGCGATGGGTTGAACCCCGCGATCGACCTTGCCACCCACATCCGCGACGTGATTGGCCAGGTCGAAGCTGCCGGGTTCGATCGCTTCGTGCTGTGCGGCCATTCCTATGGCGGGATGGTCATTACCGGGGTCGCCACGCGGCTGGGCGGGCGTATCGATGCTTTGTGCTATATCGACGCGTTCCTGCCGGCCGATGGCCAATCGCTGTGGGACATCACCGGCGAATACGAACACCATTGGTATATCGACAGCCAGAAGGACACGCCGGGGCTGGTTGCACCGATCGGCGGCGTGAACCTGCTCGAAAATCCGCGCTATGGTCGGCACCCGCTGCTGACCCTGCTGCAGGCCGTCCGCTTTACCGGCGAAGAGGCCAAAGTGCCGCGCCACGTCTATGTTTTTGCCAGCGAATGGCAGCCCACCCCCTTCCCCCGCTTTCGCGATCAGGTGAAGCACGATCCCGCTTGGGAATTGCACGAGGTTGGCGGGGGCCACGATGTGATGGCCGATGAGCCGGAAAAACTGCTGAAAATCGTGCTTGGGCTTGCCATTTAGCCGATTCGGCTTTAGGGGCCCGCCCTTCATTGACACGGATTCGATGACCCGCCTGGCTAACTAGGGCTGCCATGGCAGGTTGGACGTGTCTCAACTTGAGGAGACAAAAATGCCCAAGCTCAAGACCAAGAGCGGCGTTAAGAAGCGCTTCAAGCTCACTGCGACCGGCAAGATCAAGCACGGCGCAGTTGGCAAGCGCCACCGGCTGATCAGCCATAACGCTAAGTACATCCGCCAGCATCGTCGCACCGACACGATCTCTGACGCAGATGCGAAGACGATCAAGAAGTGGGCGCCCTACGGGCTGAACTGAGGAGTACTGAAGTATGGCACGTGTCAAAAGGGGTGTTACCACCCGCGCCAAGCACAAGAACATTCTGGAGCAGGCCAAGGGTTACCGCGGCCGCCGCAAGAATACGATCCGCGTTGCGCGCCAGGCCGTCGAAAAGGCTGGCCAGTACGCTTATCGTGACCGCAAGGTTAAGAAGCGCACTTTCCGCGCCCTGTGGATCCAGCGCATCAACGCCGCGGTTCGCGCCGAAGGCCTGACCTATTCGCAGTTCATCCACGGCACCAAGCTGGCCGGGATCGAACTGGATCGCAAGGCCATGGCCGATCTGGCGATGAACGAAGGCGGCGTGTTCAGCGCGGTGATCGCTCAGGCCAAGGCAGCACTTCCGGCCTAAGCCGAAGCCTGCAGGCAAGACTTTGTAAAGGGCGCGGGTGGCAATGCCATCCGCGCCCTTTCCCGTTGGGGCGGCGCGGCGCCCGGCAGAGCAGGCTTGCCAAGACCGGGACAACCTGCAAACTACGCAGTAAGCCGTAAAAGGGGGCAGGCCTGTGCCGCAGCAAACCACCGTAACTGCGCAATTTTACACTCCTCCCGAAGATTTACGCCGCTACTTCACCACCTTCTACAGCATCGCAATCACCATGCCCGATGGCCAGGCGGTGACCGATGCGTTGCACCCCGAATGGGCCAACTTGCGTTTTTTTCGGGGCGGCGCCCCGCGCGGCTGGATCGCCGGCGGCGAAGCAATCGAAGGCAAGCCGTTTGTCGCAACGGGGCCGTCCAGCCGCTGCGCGCACTTCGTGCTGGGCACCACCCGCGGCTGGGGGGTCGGGATGCTGCCGCTGGGCTGGGCCAACTTTGTTGGCCATCCTGCCGCCGCTTGCGCCAATCTGGTGGTCGACGGCCACGCCCATCCCGCCTTTGCGCAATTCCGCCCGCTGGCGGACACCTTGTTTGAGGCCGAGCCGGACGAACAAGGCGAACTGGACCGCATCATCGCGTTTTTCCGCGCGCTGCCCCGTTATCCCACGCCCGATTCAGAGCGGATCCTTGCGATCCACGCCGCATTGGTCGATCCGCAAATCGCCAGCGTGGGCGCATTGGTCGAAGTGGTGGACTGTCCGCAGCGCACGATCGAGCGGATCTGCGATCGGGTGTTCGGCTTTTCACCCAAGCTGCTGCTGCGCCGGCAGCGCTTCATGCGCAGCCTGACGCAGTTCATGCTGGACCCATCGCTGCGCTGGATCGGCGCGATCGACAGCCAATACTATGACCAGGCCCAGTTCGTGCGCGACTTCCACGATTTCATGGGCACCAGCCCCAGCGAGTATGCCGCCAGGCCGCACCCGATCCTGGAAAAGTTCATGCACGAACGCATGCGCGTCCGCGGCACGCCCGCCCAAACGCTGGAAGGCCCGCGCGGCGCAGTCCCGGTCAGCGCATAAAATGGACCGCGTTTGAACGGCGGATAACGCATTTTGCGTTTTGCAGGCGCGTCCGGCATGGCTAAAGGCCCGGTTCCTGACATTTGCCTATCGAACGGACCGGAAACCAGTGGACTACGCAGCAACCCGTGAAGAGGCGCTGGCGCGCATCGCCGCCGCGCAGGATCTCGATACGCTGGAGAAACTGCGGGTCGAATTTCTGGGTAAGCAAGGCTCGATCTCGGGCCTGCTGAAAACACTGGGGGCGATGTCGCCCGAAGATCGCCAATCGATCGGCCCGCAAATTCACGCGCTGCGCGAAGGCGTGACCGACGCCCTTGCCGGCCGCAAGGCCAGCCTTGAAACCGCCGCGCTGGAAACACGCCTGGCCAGCGAAGGCATCGATCTGTCGCTGCCCGCGCCCGAAACCCCGCGCGGCTCGGTTCACCCCGTTTCGCAAGTGCTGGACGAACTGGCCGAAATTTTCGCCGACATGGGCTTCGCCGTCGCCTCCGGCCCGGAAATCGAGGACGACTGGCACAACTTTACCGCGCTCAACATTCCCGAAAGCCATCCGGCGCGGGCGATGCACGATACGTTTTATTTCCCTGACAAGGACAGCGAGGCGCGCGCCATGCTGCTGCGCACCCACACCAGCCCGGTGCAGATCCGCACGATGCTGGATGTGGCCAAGGCCAATCCCGGCGGCGCGCCGATCCGGATCATTGCGCCGGGCCGGGTCTATCGCAGCGACAGCGATGCCACGCACACCCCGATGTTCCATCAGGTTGAAGGCCTGGTGATCGACAAGGGCATTCACCTTGGCCACCTGAAATGGACGCTGGAAACCTTTCTCAAGGCGTTCTTCGAACGGGAAGACATCGTGCTGCGCCTGCGCCCCAGCTATTTCCCGTTCACCGAACCTTCGGTCGAAGTGGATGTGGGCTTTGCTATCACGAACGGCAAGCGCGTGCTGGGCGGCAGCGGCGATGCGCCGGGGCACGGCTGGATGGAACTGCTGGGCAGCGGCATGGTCAACCGCCACGTGATCGCGGCGGGCGGACTGGACCCCGAAGAATGGCAGGGCTTTGCCTTTGGCATCGGCGTCGATCGGATCGCCATGCTCAAATACGGAATGGATGATTTGCGCGCGTTCTTCGATGGCGATGCCCGCTGGCTGGCCCACTATGGTTTTTCCGCAAACGACGTGCCGACCCTGTCGGCCGGCGTTGGCACACCGGCATAAGACGGAGGACGACCCATGAAGTTTTCGCTCTCCTGGCTCAAGGATCACCTTGAAACCACCGCTTCGGCCGAAGACATCGCGGCCAAGCTGAACGCCATCGGGCTTGAGGTTGAAGGGGTCGAAGATCCCGCCGCCAAGCTGACCGGCTTCCGCATTGCCAAAGTGCTGACCGCCGAGCGCCACCCCGATGCCGACAAGCTGCAAGTGCTGTCGGTCGATGCCGGGGCCGATATCAACGGCGGCCAGCCGCTGCAGGTCGTCTGCGGCGCGCCCAATGCCCGTGCCGGGCTGATCGGCGTGCTGGGCCTGCCCGGCGCGGTTGTCCCGGCGGGCGGCTTTGCCCTGAAGAAGTCCGCGATCCGCGGGGTCGAATCCAACGGCATGATGTGTTCCACGCGCGAACTGGAACTGGGCGAAGATCACGACGGGATCATCGAACTGCCCGCCGATGCGCCGATCGGCACCCCGTTTGCCGAATACCACGGCAGCGATCCGGTGTTCGATGTGGCGATCACCCCCAACCGGCCCGATTGCATGGGCGTTCATGGCATCGCCCGCGATCTGGCCGCAGCCGGCCTTGGCACGTTGAAGCCGATCGCGGTCAATCCCACCGGCGGCAGCTTCGATTGCCCGACCCAGATCCGCACCGATGACCCCGAAGGCTGCCCCGCATTTTTCGGCCGGGTGATCCGCGGCGTAAAGAACGGCGCTTCGCCGGCGTGGCTGCAGGCCCGCCTGACCAGCGCCGGACAGCGCCCGATCTCGGCCCTGGTCGATATAACCAACTACGTCATGCTGGCCTATGGCCGCCCGGCCCACGCTTATGACCTGGCCCAGCTGACCGGCGCGATCTTTGCCCGCCGCGCCCGCGACGGCGAAACCGTGCTGGCGCTGAACGGTAAGGAATACACGCTCAGCGCCGAAATGACCGTGATCGCCGATGAGGCCGGGGTGCATGACATCGCCGGGATCATGGGCGGCGAACATTCGGGCTGTTCAGACACCACTACCGATGTACTGCTGGAAGTTGCCTATTTCGATCCCGTGCGGATCGGCGATACCGGCCGCGCGCTGGGCCTGACTTCGGACGCGCGCCAGCGGTTCGAACGCGGGATCGATCCCACATTCCTTGATCAGGGTCTGGACCTGCTGACCCAGCTAATCCTTGAAATCTGCGGCGGCGAGGCATCCACGGTGATCCGCGCCGGCACACCGCCCCGCGCCGCCAAGGTTGTGGCCTACAACCCCGCCCGCGCATTGCAGCTTGGCGGCGTGGCCATTGCCGACGACGTACAGAAAGCCACACTGGCCGCGCTTGGCTTTGGCAGCGATGCCAAATGGAACGTGACCGTGCCAAGCTGGCGCCCCGATGTGGATGGCAGCGCCGACATCGTCGAAGAAGTGGTCCGCATCCACGGGCTGGACAATATCGCCAGCGTGGCCCTGCCCCGGGCAGACGGCGTGGCCCGCCCCACCGCCACCCCGGCGCAGAAACTGGAACGGCGCGTGCGCCGCGCCGCCGCGGCGCGCGGCCTGAACGAAGCCGTGACCTGGTCGTTCCTGCCCGAAGCCGATGCACAGGCCTTTGCCGACGGCAGCCTGTGGGTGCTGGCCAACCCGATCAGCGAAGATATGAGAGCGATGCGCCCGTCGCTGCTGCCGGGGCTGCTGTCGGCCGCCCGGCGCAATGTCGATCGCGGCGCGGCGGGCCTGCGCCTGTTCGAATTGGGCCGGCGTTATCTGCGCGGCGAAAACGGCGCCAGCGATGAACGCCTGACGCTGGGCGCGGTGCTGGTCGGCGAAAAGGCTCCGCGCAGCTGGGACGCCAAGCACAATGGCGGCAAGGCACAGGCTTTCGACGCCTATGACGCCAAGGCCGAAGCCCTGGCCCTGCTGGCCGAAGCCGGCGCGCCGGTCGATAACTTGCAAGTGATGGGTGAAGCCGGGCCGCAATTCCACCCCGGCCAATCCGCCACGCTGCGGCTTGGCCCCAAAACCGTGCTGGCCCGCTTTGGTATGCTGCACCCCGCGATCCTCAAGCAGTTCGACGTGGACGCCCCGGTTGCGGCGGTCGAACTGTTCCTCGATGCGATCCCGGCCAAGCGCGGCGCGGGCGGCTTTGCCCGCAGCGCCTATGCCCCGCCCGCCCTGCAGGCGGTAAAGCGCGACTTTGCGTTCCTGGTTGGCGCCGATCTGCCGGCTGGCGATCTGGTGCGCACGATCAAGGGTGCAGACAAGGCCAACATCGTGGCCGCCCGGCTGTTCGATGATTTCCGCGGCACCGGCGTGCCCGAAGGGCAAAAAAGCCTGGCGATCGAAGTGACCCTGCAACCGGGCGAAAAGAGCTTTGACGAAGCCGAGCTGAAAGCGATCGCCGAACGCGTGACAAGCGCGGCGGCCAAGCTGGGTGCAGTGCTGCGGGGATAACAAACGCCCCGCGCACCGGCTTACGTGCGCTGGCAGCCGCGCTGTCTCAGCCGCACTGAATCAGCCGCATTGCCCGCGGTGCAGCAGTTTGTGATCGGCCAGCACCAGCGCCATCATCGCTTCCACCACCGGTACCCCGCGAATCCCCACGCACGGATCGTGGCGGCCCTTGGTGAACATTTCCGCCGCCTCGCCATCGGGGGTGATGGTCTGCTGCGGGGTCAGGATCGAACTGGTCGGCTTGAATGCCACGCGCACCACCACCGGCTGACCGGTGGCAATACCGCCCGCGATCCCGCCAGCGTGATTGGCCAGAAATTCAGGGCTGCCGGCACCGGGCCGCATGGGATCGGCGTTCTGTTCGCCGGTCAGGCGGGCGGCGGCGAAACCATCGCCAATTTCCACGCCCTTGACCGCGTTGATGCCCATCATCGCCGCCGCCAGATCGGCATCAAGCTTGCCGTAGAGCGGCGCGCCCCACCCGGCGGGAACGCCAGTGGCCATGCATTCCACCACCGCGCCAACCGAAGAACCCGCCCGGCGCGCATCATCGACGATCCGTTCCCAGCGCGCCGCGGCCTTGGCATCGGGGCAGAAGAACGGGTTGTTGCCGATTTCGGCGGCATCGAAATTGGCCATATCAATCGCATCGCCGCCAATTTCGGAGACATAGCCAAGGATCGCCACTTCCGGGATAACCAGCCGCGCCACGCCGCCAGCGGCCACCCGGGCCGCCGTTTCGCGGGCGCTGGACCGGCCGCCGCCGCGATAATCGCGGAACCCGTACTTGGCGTCATAGGCATAATCGGCATGGCCGGGGCGATAGGCCTTGGCGACGTCGGAATAGTCCTTCGAGCGCTGATCGACGTTTTCGATCATCAGCGCAATCGGCGTGCCGGTGGTCTTGCCATCGAACACGCCCGACAGGATCTGCACCGCATCGGGTTCCTGCCGCTGGGTGGTGAACTTTGACTGGCCGGGGCGGCGCGCATCGAGGAACGGCTGGATCACCGCTGCGCTGATCTCCAGTCCCGGGGGGCAACCATCCACCACGGCGCCAAGCGCCGGCCCGTGGCTTTCGCCCCAGGTGGTGAAACGGAACAAGCGGCCAAATGTGTTGACGGACATGTACGCCGCTTTGGCCAAAAACGGTGGACGGCGCAAGCGTGGGCCCGCTAAGCCGCAGCGATGTTCCTCGTCGTCTTCCGTAATCGCAAGCGTGCCGGCCTTGATAGCGCCGCCTATGGCATCGATGCCGCGCGGATGGAGGACCTCGCCCGCGACCAGCCCGGCTTCGTTTCGTTCAAAAGCTATGTGGCCGATGATGGCGAAGTTGTTGCCCTGTCCGAATGGGCCAGCGCCGCCGCTGCCCGCGCGTGGGGCAGCCACGCCGATCACGCCGCAACGCAGGCCCGCGGCCGCGCCGAATACTATCAGGACTACACGCTCTACACGTGTGACAACCCCCGCACCCACCGTTTCGCAAAGGATCCGGCATGAGCGTTACCGTCTATGGCATCCCGAACTGCGACACGGTGAAGAAAGCCCGCACGTGGCTTGATGCGCAGGGGATTGCTTATGCCTTTCACGATTACAAAAAGGCCGGGGCCGATGCCGCGCAGATCGCCCGCTGGTGCGCGGCGGCCGGCTGGGACAAAGTGCTGAACCGCGCCGGCACAACGTTCCGAAAGCTGCCTGATGGGGATAAACACGCGCTTGATCCGGCCAAGGCTGCGGTACTGATGGTGGCCAATCCTTCGTGCATCAAGCGCCCGATCGTCGAATATCCCGGCGGGCTGCTGGTTGGCTTCAAGGCTGACGAATGGGCCGCGGCGCTGGGTTGACGCGATGAGCCAGCTGGAATGGATCGCGGCCGCGCTAGGCCTTGCCAATGTGCTGCTGTTGGTGCGGCGCAGCGTGTGGAACTATCCCTTCGGGATGGCGATGGTCGCGCTTTATGTAGCGATCTTCTGGGAAGCGCGGCTCTATGGCGAAGCCGGTTTGCAGGTGTTCTTCTTTATCGCGCAGGGCTGGGGCTGGTGGCTGTGGCTGCAGGCCAAGGGGGCGGATAGCGGCGTTCCGGTGCGCTGGCTTGATGCGCGCAGCCGCACGGTATGGCTGATGGGGATCGCCGCACTTTCGCTTAACGCCGGATGGGTGATGCACCGCTTCACCAATGCCGCGGCGCCCTATGTCGATGGGCCGATCACCGTGGCCTCGATCGCGGCGCAAGTGTTGCTGGTGTTTCGCCGGGTCGAAAACTGGATGCTGTGGATCGCGATCGATACCGCATCGATCGGCCTCTACCTGTGGCGGGGATTGTATCCCACCGCCGGGCTTTACGCTGCATTTCTGGCAATGTCGGTGCTGGGCCTGCGCGAGTGGATGCGCTTTGCCGCGCCGGACAAGGCGGCAGCATGACCATGCGCATCTGCTTTCACGGGGCCGAAAGTACCGGGAAATCGGTGCTGGCAGACAAGCTGTCGCGCGAATTGGGGATTCCGTGGATCCCGGAATATGGCCGCACTTATTGCGAGGAACGCGGGACCGATCTGGCGCTGGACGATCTGCTGGCGATTGCCGAAGGGCACGAAGCCGCCGTGCAAGCCGCAGCGGCCGGCAGCCCACCCCTGCTGATCCTTGACACCGACCCACTGATGACCGCCGCTTGGGCCGAAATGCTGTTCGGCGCCGTGCCCGATGCGCTGCTGGCCTATCCCAAGGCCGATCTCTACCTGCTGTTCACGCCGGACGTGCCGTGGATCGATGATGGCACGCGCTTTTTCGGCAAGAACCCGCTGCGCACCCGGTTCGCCGCGCTGGCCGAAGACATGCTGCTGCGCACAGGTGTGCCGTGGCAGCGCATCGGCGGCACCTGGGACCAGCGCGAAAGCCAGGTCCGCACGGTGCTGGGCAAAGTGCTGTCCGGCGCGCCGTCTGGCTGATCAGCCGCGCTGCGCGGTAACGATGTAGTTGAGCGCGAGGTCATCCGACAGGTGCAAGCCCTGCATTGGCGAAAACCCGATGCCGCGCGGCGCCCCCATGATCAAGCCGGCCCCGGCCAACAGCGCCTGCAATTCATCGGGGGTAATGAAATCGTCCCAGTGATGCGTTCCGCGCGGCACCAGGCCGATCCGTTCAGCCGCTTCGACCATCAGCCACTTTGATTTGGCAGTGCGGTTGGGGGTGGACAGGATCATCAGCCCGCCCGGCCCCAGACACCCGGCCAGCGCGGCCACGAATGCGGCCTTGTCAGCCACGTGCTCGATCACTTCCATCGAACAGACCAGATCGAACCCGGCCAGCCCCAGCGCGCCGATCTCGCCGTGGCGATAATCGATGGCAAGCCTGCCGCCCGCGGCATGGGCACTGGCGGCAGCGATGTTTTCCGCCGCGGCATCAACCCCGGTCACCGCCGCGCCAAGCCGGGCCAACGGTTCGCACAGCAACCCTGCCCCGCACCCGACATCCAGCGCCCGCTTGCCCGTCAGCGGCCTGACATGGTGCGAATCGCCGTGCCAATGCGCGTCGATGGCCGCGCGGATAAAGCCCAGTCGCACCGGGTTCAGCCGGTGCAACATCGCCGAAGAGCCCTTCGGATCCCACCATTCAGCGGCCAACTGGCCGAAATGCGCGGCTTCTTCGGGCCGGATCGTTGCACGAGAGGTTGCATTGCTCATCCCCCATCCCTAACAGGACGCGCGCCGTGCGGCGAGGGGTCGCGCGGGAAAGATTATTGCGGAAAGGTGGGACACGCGTGGCCCGCATCGTGATGAAATTTGGCGGCACTTCGATGGCCGGCTCGGAACGCATTCGCCGCGTTGCCAATATCGTGCGCCGCCAGCAGGCGGCCGGGCACGAAGTGGCCGTGGTGGTTTCGGCCATGGCTGGCGAAACCGACCGTCTGGTAAACTTTTGCCGCGAGGCGAACCCGCTCTACGATCCGGCCGAATACGACGTGGTCGTGGCGGCCGGCGAACAGATCACCTCGGGCCTGCTGGCGATGACGCTGCAGGCGCTGGGCTGCAAGGCGCGTTCGTGGCTGGGCTGGCAGCTGCCGATCCATACCGACGATGCCCATGCCAAGGCGCGGATCGAAACGATCGATTCCGATGCCCTGCTGGCCAGCATGGCCGCCGGCGAAATCGCCGTGATCCCCGGCTTTCAGGGGCTGACGGCCGATAACCGCGTAACCACGCTGGGACGCGGCGGATCGGATACCTCGGCGGTGGCCGTGGCTGCCGCGATCGGCGCCGATCGGTGCGATATCTACACCGATGTCGACGGGGTCTATACCACCGACCCGCGGATCGTCGCCAAGGCCCGCAAGCTCAAGTACGTCACTTATGAAGAGATGCTGGAACTGGCCAGCGTCGGTTCAAAGGTGCTGCAAACCCGCTCGGTCAGCCTCGCCATGAAGGAAGGCGTGCGGGTACAGGTTTTGTCATCCTTCATCGACGACGACGCGCCGGCCGCGGATACGATCCCCGGCACCATGATCGTCTCGGACGAGGAACTGGAAGGACTCGAAATGGAACGCCAGCTGATCACCGGCATCGCTGCCGACAAGAACGAAGCCAAGATCATCCTTACCCGCGTGCCTGACCGTCCGGGCGCCGTGGCCACGATCTTCGGCCCGCTGGCGGCCGCCAACATCAACGTCGATATGATCATCCAGAACGTTGGCCGCGATAAGGGTGAAACCGACGTGACCTTTACGGTCCCCTCGGCCGATCTGCCCCGCGCGCAAAGCGTTCTGGAAGCCCAGAAGGAAGCGATCGGCTTTAACCGCATCATCACCGACGGCAAAGTTGCCAAGGTTTCGGTTGTCGGCGTGGGCATGAAAAGCCATGCCGGCGTGGCCAGCACCATGTTCCGTGCGCTGGCCGATCGCGGGATCAACATCCAGGCAATCAGCACCAGCGAAATCAAGGTGTCGGTGCTGATCGACGAAGACGAAACCGAACTGGCCGTGCGCGTGCTGCACAGCGCCTACGATCTCGACGCCGAATAAGCACGGCTTTGCCGCGCTGCCTGTAACGCCCCGTTGCACCACCCGGTGCAGCGGGGCGTTACCGTTTCAGGCCTTACCGTTTCAGGCGGGGCGTTTCAGGCTGGGGCTGGCATCCGGCGCCTGGCTTGCCTATAGCCCGCCCGACGTTACGAATTCGGGGGTTTCCACTTGTACGATAAGACCAAAGCGCTGATGCAGCGCGGCCGTGACTTCCTCGGCACCGAATATGCGATCCTGTGCGGCGCGATGAGCTGGGTGTCCGAACGCAACCTGGTGGCCGCGATCAGCAATGCCGGCGCGTTTGGCGTGATCGCCTGCGGGGCGATGACCCCGGAACTGCTCGATGCAGAAATCGCTGGCACCAAGGCGCTCACCGCCAAGCCGTTCGGCGTCAACCTGATCACCATGCACCCGCAGCTGTTCGACCTGATTGTCGTATGCGCCAAGCACAAGGTTGGCCACGTGGTGCTGGCCGGCGGCATCCCGCCCAAGGGCAGCGTCGAAGCGATCAAGGAATTCGGCGCCAAAGTTCTGGTGTTCGCCCCGACGCTGGCGCTGGCCAAGAAGCTGCTGCGCTCGGGCGCGGATGCGTTGGTGATCGAAGGCAGCGAAGCGGGCGGCCACATCGGCCCGGTGGCCACCAGCGTGCTGGCGCAGGAATTCCTCCCCGCCTTGGCAGCAGACCATGTGGTGTTCGTGGCCGGCGGGATCGGCCGCGGCGATATGATCGCGGCCTACCTCGAAATGGGCGCATCGGGCGTGCAGCTTGGCACCCGCTTTGCCTGCGCCACGGAATCGATCGCCCACGCCAACTTCAAGCAGGCCTTCTTCCGCGCCAATGCCCGCGATGCGGTGGCCAGCGTACAAGTTGACCCGCGCCTGCCGGTGATCCCGGTGCGCGCGCTGAAGAACAAGGGCACCGAAGAATTTACCGCCAAGCAACGCGAAGTCGCTGCCCTGCTCGATGCCGGGACGATCGAAATGGGCGAAGCCCAGCTGCAGATCGAACATTATTGGGCCGGCGCGCTGCGCCGCGCAGTAATCGACGGCGATGTCGAAAACGGCTCGGTCATGGCCGGTCAGTCGGTCGGCATGGTCACGAGCGAACAGCCCGCGGCCGAAATCGTTGCCGAACTGATGGCCGAAAGCGAGGCCGCGCTGACCCGCTGATTGCCCCCCGCTGATTGCCCCCCGCTGACGCCCCCTGCGGGCCACGCCTGGCAAGCGCACAAAAGAAGGGCCGGAGCGGCTGGCTCCGGCCCTTTCTAGTTGGCGTTCGCAGGAGGAACGTCGGGTGGCGGGACCGAGAGGGAGGAGAGGAGGAGTATCCCCGGCCCCGCCAAGCTTGATACCTTAGTAGTTGTAGGCGCGTTCGCCGTGTTCGGTGATGTCCAGCCCTTCGCGCTCGGCATCTTCCGCCGGACGCAGGCCGAAGATCTTGTCGATCACGAAGAACAGCACCGCCGAACCCACGCCCGACCACACCACCGTCAGGGCCACGGCCTTGATCTGGGTGATGACCTGGGCAGCCATGTCATAGTTGCCAACCACGGCGGGGAACTGGGTGTAATCGAAGAAGCCCTGACCGCCGAGCGCCGGATCGGCGACCACGCCAGTGGCGATCGCACCGAAGATCCCGCCAATGCAGTGAACCCCGAAGACATCCAGCGTATCGTCGTACTTAAACTTGTTCTTCACGAAGCTGACGAAGAAGTAGCAGATCGGCGAAACCAGCAGGCCCAGCGCGATCGAGGTCATCGGAGCAGCATAGCCCGAAGCCGGCGTGATCGCGACCAGCCCGGCAACCGCACCCGTGGCAGCCCCCAGCATCGACGGCTTGCCGTGGTGGAACTGTTCAACCAAGGCCCAGCTTACCGCGGCGGCAGCCGTGGCGACATACGTGTTGATGAACGCCACTGCGGTCACGCCATTGGCTTCCAGGTTGGAACCGGCGTTGAACCCGAACCAGCCCACCCACAGCAGCGATGCGCCGATCATGGTCATCGTCAGCGAGTGCGGGGGGGTGGCTTCCTTGCCAAAGCCCACGCGCTTGCCGATCATCAAGCAGCCCACCAGGCCAGCGATACCAGCGTTGATGTGCACCACGGTGCCGCCCGCGAAGTCGAGCGCGCCCATGCCCCAGAGATAGCCATAGTCGGTCGGAGCATCGGCCAGGAAATCGGGGCCGGCCCAGTACCACACCATGTGCGCGATCGGGAAATAGACGGTGGTCAGCCACAAGACCATGAACAGCATCAGCGGCCAGAACTTCACGCGTTCGGCAAAGGCCCCGACAATCAGCGCCGGGGTGATGCAGGCAAAGGTCATCTGGAAGATGACGAACACGAATTCAGGCAGATAGACGTTGTTCGAAAACGTCGCGGCATACGTCGAAGCAGACACCCCGGTGAGGAACGCCTTCGAGAACCCGCCCACGAAGGGGGTAGAACCGCTGGTGAAGGCCATCGTGTAACCCCAGCCCACCCACACGAGCGCGGCGATCGAAACGATCATGAACACCTGCATCAGCACGCTGAGCATGTTCTTGGTGCGCACCAGGCCGCCGTAAAACAGCGCCAGCGCCGGGACGCTCATCATCAGCACCAGCGCCGATGAGATCAGCATCCAGCTGGTGTCACCCTTGTTGACCATGGTGGCCATCTGTTCAACCGTCGGCGCCTTGATTGGCCCGGCCGTCTGCGCAAAGGCGGCGGTGGCGGCAAAGAGGCTGGCCCCCACTGCGCCCACGCCGCAAAGCATCTTGCGGATCATGTTCTTTTCCCTCCTGTCGGGCGCGCTCACAGCGCGGTATCCCCGGTTTCGCCGGTGCGGATGCGCGTGGCAGACGCGAGGTCGAGCACGAACACCTTGCCGTCACCGATCGCTTCGGTGCTGGCGGCTTGCTGGATCGTTTCGACAACTTGCGCGGCCAGTTCGTCACTGCACGCGATTTCGAGCTTCACCTTGGGCAGCATGTTGGTGGAATATTCCGCCCCGCGGTAAATTTCGGTCTGTCCTTTTTGCCGGCCAAAGCCCTTGACCTCGGACACGGTCATCCCTGCGACGCCGATGGCGCCGAGAGCATCACGCACCTCGTCGAGCTTGAACGGCTTGATGATGGCGATGATGAATTTCATGCCTATCCCCTGGTTGCCTGCCGGCCAAGCGCCGGCCAAGCCTCCTTCGCAAGGCGCGTGCCAAATTGATTTTATCGTTGCTTTGCAGTGCAATTCGCCGCGAACGGCCGATCAAGCGGCGCCTGTCACGCCCGTTTGTTGCCCATCTGCCTAAATTTTAGGCAATGCCATCCGGGCAAAAACCGGCAAGTGGTCCGATCCGACAGCCGCCAGCATCGAATGGTGCACGCCAGTTTCGCGCAAGCTCCACTCTGGCGAAATCACGATCCGGTCCAGCCCGGCCACGGGTCGGCGCGATGGGAAACTGCGGCCGGGCGACAGCATTTGCCACGGGGCCTGAAATTCGCGCAGGGCGCCGCCTTGCTGTGACCATTCGTTGAAATCGCCCATCAGCACTGTCGGGCAGGCATGGTCGCACCGCTCTACGTGGCTCAGGATGGTGCGCACTTGCTGGCGGCGGCGCAGGCCCGAAAGGTCCAGGTGCATGCCGACCACGCGCACGCGCCTGCCGCCGATCAGCAAATCCGCCCGCACTGCCCCGCGCGGCTCCAGCGTGGGCAGCGGCACCACCCCGGCTTCGATCACCGTGAACGCGCGGCGGACCAAAAGCGCATTGCCGTGCCAACCGATCGAATCCGGACGGTGGTTCAGCGGCACGGCCTGATAGTGGCCCAGATCATCGAGGGTCTGCAGCGGCAGCACGCTTTCGCGCCGGCCAAACCGGCGATCGGCTTCTTGCAGCGCGATAACATCAGCGTCGATTTCGTGCAGGATTCGCAGAATCCGGTCCGGGTCGCGGCGGCGGTCCAGCCCGACGGCTTTATGGATATTATAGCTGGCGAACGTCAGTTCCACCCGCGCCTAGCGCTCCTTGGTCGCGCTGAAGACCAGGTCGGGGTTCTTTTCCTGCTGATAGCTGACATCCCACGACGAGCGGGCCAGGAACACGATATCGCCATCGCGATCCTTCGCCAGGTTCGACTTGTTGAAATCGGCAAAAGTTTTCAGCGCGGCATCGCTGCCCTTCACCCAGCGTGCGGTATCGAAGGGAGCGGCTTCCAGCCCCGCCTCAACCTTGTATTCGGCTTCCAGCCGCGAAATCAGCACTTCCAGCTGCAACTGGCCAACCACGCCAACGATCCACTGGCTGCCGATTTCGGGATAGAACACCTGAATCACGCCCTCTTCCGACAGATCATCCAGCGCCTTGCGCAACTGCTTGGTCTTGGTCGGGTCTTTCAGCGCCACGCGGCGCAGGATTTCCGGCGCAAAGTTCGGCAGACCGGTAAAGCGCACCTTGTTCTGTTCCGACAGGGTATCGCCCACCCGCAGCGTGCCGTGGTTGGGAATGCCGATGATATCGCCGGGTTCTGCCGTATCGGCGATTTCGCGGTCCTGCGCGAAGAACAGGATCGGCGAATGGATCGCCACCGGCTTGCCCAGCGCGGACGGGGTCAGCTTCATCCCGCGCTTGAAAGTGCCCGATACCAACCGCATGAACGCGATGCGATCGCGGTGCTGCGGGTCCATGTTGGCCTGCACCTTGAAGATGAAGCCGGTCACTTCCTTGTTAGTCGGCTCGATCGTGCCGGCTTCGCTGGGCTGCGGGCGCGGCGGCGGGGCATAACGGGCAATCGCATCGATCAATTCCGCCACGCCAAAGTTTTTCAGCGCCGAACCGAAATAGACCGGGGTCATGTCCCCGTTGCGATAGGCTTCGAGATCGAACGCGCCATAGCCGCCCTTGGCCAGTTCGATTTCATCGGCGATGTCGGCCGGGATATTGTCAGCCGTGGCAGGATCGCGCTTGCCCAGAAACTCGCGGCTATCGCCTTCGGGACGGCTGATCAGGTTGGTCGCGAAATCGAGGACGCCTTCGAACAAGCCGCCCATGCCGATCGGCCAACCCATCGGCACCACATCCAGCGCCAGCGCATCGGCCACTTCGTCCAGCGTTTCGAACACGCTGCGGCCTTCGCGATCAACTTTGTTGACGAACGTGATGATCGGCACCGAGCGCAGCCGGCACACTTCGAACAGCTTGCGGGTCTGCGGCTCGATCCCCTTGGCCGCATCGATCACCATGATCGCGGAATCGACCGCTGTCAGCGTGCGATAGGTATCTTCGGAAAAATCTTCGTGGCCCGGCGTATCCAGCAGGTTGAAAGTAATCACCGTGCCATCGGGATTGGTCTTTTCAAAGGTCATCACCGAACTGGTGACCGAAATCCCGCGCTGCTGTTCGATCTTCATCCAGTCCGAACGCGCGCGCCGCGCTTGCCCGCGCGCCTTGACCTCGCCCGCCAGATGGATCGCCCCGCCTTGCAGCAGCAGCTTTTCGGTCAGCGTGGTCTTACCCGCATCCGGGTGCGAAATGATGGCGAAGGTGCGGCGATTGGAAACGTGCAAGGACATGGGGGCCGCCCTTAGCCGAGGTTGCCCGCGAAGTCATTGGGGATTGCGCAGTGGCTGGCGCGCCGTTGCCGCAATCAGCCGCAAATCAGCGCGGCCGCCGCAAAATGACATACAGCGCACCGGCACCGCCGTGTTTGCGGTGTGCCCCGCGCACAGCCGCAATCCGGCCTGCGTGGGCGCCCACCGCCAGCCAATCAAGCACTTTGGCCCGGATCGCCCCGCGCCGATCACCGCGATCTGCCGCTTCGGCCGGGCGCGGCCGCCCGGTGATGACCAGCACCACCCGCGCGCCCAGCGCCACGGCCTGCGCCAAGCCGTGATCCAAGCGGGCGTGGGCCGCCTCAAGGTTGTGGCCATGCAAATCGAGTGTGAAATCGGGCTGAACCCCGCTGCGCGACAGCTTCTTTTCCCACGATCCATCCAACCCGTGGCGATCCATCGCCCGCGGCGGCGGCGGCGCGGCGGGCGCGGGCTGCAGTGGTTGCGGCACGCGCCCCTTGGGCTTTGGCATTGGCTGGGGCGGCGGCGGCAGGGGATCAAGCGGCGCGGCCACATGCGCGCGATAGGCGGTGATCGCGCGTTTGCCGCCCAGCGGCTTAACCGTGCTGGCCACCTGCGACCACAGTTCGGCTTCCTGCGGCGAAAGACCGCGCGGGCGCCGCATTATTGGCGGCCAAGCCGGACGAGCGTACCCTTGGGCAGCAGCAGCAGCGCCTGCCCCCGGCCCATCATCCCGCCCGCGATGCGGCGCGCATTGGCCCCCGCGCCCCAGAAACTGTCAAAGCGGTTGGCGCCCCGGATCGCCCCGCCGGTATCCTGCGCGATCCACAGCCCGCTTGCCTCGGCGCGGTCCAGCGATAGCCAGACCGGCGCGCCAAGCGGAACGAACGCGGGATCAACGGCGGCGCTGTTGCTGGCCCGCACCGGCACGCCCAACGCGCCCAGCGGGGCATTGCCGGTCAGTTCCCGAAAGAACACATAGCTTTTGTTTTCGCGCATCAGGGCGCGGCCTTCAGCGGGATGTTCGTGCATATAGCGGATCATGCCCTGCATCGATCCGGGGTATTGCCCCGCCCCGCTGCCGATCAGGCCGCGGGTGCGCATCAACGAACCGATGCCGGTGAAGGGTTGCCCGGTCTGGCCGGCATAGCCGATCCGCATGATCGTGCCATCGGGCGCGCGCAGGCGGCCCGATCCCTGAATCTGCAGGAAGAAGAATTCAATCGGATCGGCCACCCAGGCAATTTCCAGCCCGCGCCCCGCCAGCGCGCCATCTTCAATCTGGCCACGTTCGAAATAGGGCACGAACCGGCCTGCTTCGTCATAGCGCCCTTGCGGCATCTGGCCATCGGCCAGCGGCGTGGCATCGCCCGGCCGGGCGCGGACCAGATCGGCCGGCACGGCATAGACCGGCACATCAAACCCCGGCTGGCGGCTGCGCACGCCGGCGATCTCGGGCTCGTAATAGCCGGTGACGAAGCCTTGCCCGTCGCCCACCCGAACCGTTTCAAAATACGTGGCAAAGAACTGCGGCGCCTGCGCTTCCGGCCAGTTGGCGGCGGCGGAGCAGGCCGGCTTCCACTCATCCGGGCGGGTCAACCCGCTGGTATCGCTGCGACTGGTCAGGCGCGGGCAGCTTTCGCGGAAAGAAGCCAGCGCCCCCACGGCATCAGCGCCGCCCAGCCCCAGCCGGGCCACCGCCGGGCCAGCGGAAACGCCAGCCAGCAAAGCGCTGCCCGGCGCACCGGGCGGCGGAGGGAAACGGGTTTCGGGAATGATCCGCACGCACGCGGCAACGGCCAGCAGCCCGCACAACGCGGCCAAGCTGCGCAGCCGCGCAGCCGTCACGCGCGCAGTCCGTCCGCGTCTAGCCCCCACGCACTTAACCCCACGCACTTAACCCCACGCACTTAACCCCACGCACTTAACCCCACGCACTTAACCTTCGTCGGTTTCGTCGAGCAGCCAGTCGGGCGTCGGCGCCGTGACGTCGCGGCTGAAGGTCCACAAGTCGCGCGCTTCGATGGCATCGTCGAGCGATCCGGCCACCACAACCCCTGCGGCATTGCGGGTGACCGCGGCGATGTCGGCGGTAAAGCGCACTGTCACCCGGGCGATCGGCGCTTCGAAACTGGCGGCGACGATCATGGCTTCGTCGATCCGCACCAATCGGTTTTCCAGCGTTTCGCCGGTAGCGGCGCGGGCATCGATGGCCGCGTTGAAAGCTTCCAGCACCGCGCTATCGCACAGCGGGGCCAGCGCTTGCTTATCGCCCTTCCAGAACGCTTCCAGCACCATGCGATAGGCGCCCTTGGCACCATCGATAAAGGCCAGTGCATCAAACCGGCGATCGGCGGCAGCGATGTCTTTCAATCCGCGCTCAATCGCAGGGGCAACCCCGGGAACCAGCATCGCCGGGGCAGCAGCCACGCCGGGACGTTCGGCCAATTCAGCGGCGGCAGCGCGCGGTTCTTTCGGTTCAAGCCGGGGGCGTTCCTCATGTTCGGCGCGCCGACCCAGCACAGAATACAGCCGCAGCCCCAGAAAGGCGGCAACCATTGCCATGATGATGATCTCGACGGTCTTGTCCACTTGCCCAATCCTTACTGCGTTGGGGGCCTGATGCGCTGGGGGCCTTACTGCGGCCCGGCCTTGCCACGCCGAGCAGTGCCACGCTGGGCGGCATCCCAGCATTCTAACGGTAAATAGGTAGCAATGACAAATGAACAACGCATGGATGCCCGCCAACGTGCAATTTTTGCGGCCGATGTGATTTTTTTGCGGTTGCTGTGATTTTGCTGCCAGTTTCATGAGGGCAATTTAGCGGGTGCAGTTTCGCGCCGCAGGGATGCGGAATTCTTGCCTCGCGCGCACACGCCTGCTAGGCGCGCCGCCAAATCCGCTGGTTTCAACGAAAGCAACGCAGACAATGTCCGACGAAGGCAACATCATCACCGACCTGGGCCTCCAGACCCCCGCCCCGAATGGCGCCGACACCCTGCCCAGCGCGGGAATTATCTCGCAGTACGTCAAGGATCTCTCGGTCGAGAACCCCCACGCCCCGGAATCCTTCCAGTGGCAGGATGCTCCGAGCATCGACGTGCAGTTCAACATCGCCGCGCGCGAACTGTCGGATGAAGTCAGCGAAATCGAACTGAAGATCGCGATCAATTCCAAGTGTGCATCAGGCACCCAGTTCATCATCGATCTTGCCTATTGCGGCCTGGTTGGCATGCGCAACCTTGATGACGCGCAAAAGCACGCCTTCACCTATGCCGAAGCCCCGCGCATCCTGTTCCCGTTCGCCCGCCGCGTCATTGCCGATGCCGTGCGCGATGCCGGCTTCCCGCCGTTGCTGCTCGAACCGATCGACTTCAACGGCCTCTACGTGCAACAGCTGTCCGCCCAGCAGGCCGCCGATGAAGGCATGGACGCGCCGGTTGGGGAAGCTTGATCCACGCGCAGGCTTGAAGCGCGTAAAGGAACATCGCGCATGAGCCTGATCAAAAACGTCGGAACCATTGGCGGGCTGACTGCGGTTAGCCGCGTGTTTGGCTTTGCCCGGGATATGTTGTTCGCGCGGCTGTTTGGCGCGGGGCTGGCGGCGGATGCGTTCCAGCTGGCCTTCACTTTGCCCAACACCTTCCGGCGCCTGTTTGCCGAAGGCGCGTTCAGCGTGGCCTTCGTGCCGATGTACAGCCGCAAGCTGCACGGCGAAGGCGGCGAGGAAGAAGCCGCGCATTTCGCCAACGATGTGCTTTCGGTGTTCGTCTGGGTGCTGTTCGGGTTCTCGATCCTGTGCATCGCCGGGATGGAAGCGATCGTGTGGTTGCTGGCCCGCGAATATCAGCACGTGCCGGGCAAGTTCGAACTTTCGGTCATGCTGTCGCGGGTCACGTTCCCCTATCTGGGGCTGATCAGCGTTGTGGCGCTGCTTTCGGGCATCCTCAACACCCGTTCCCGCTTTGCACCGGGCGCGATTGCACCGATCCTGCTGAACTTGTGCCTGATCGGCGGGATGACCTGGGGGTGGTATTCGGGCCAGACCGATATCGCCAAGGCACTGTCGCAAAGCTGGGCGGTAACCGTGGCGGGGCTGGCGCAGCTAGCCTATCTGGCATGGTCGGTGCGGCGCGCGGGCGTGCGGCTGAAACTGCACTGGCCGCGCATGACGCCGGATACCAAAGTGCTGCTGTGGCGAATCTTCCCGGCCACCTTCGGCGCGGGTATCTACCAGCTGAGCCAGTTGGCCGACACCTTCTTCGCCACCAGCCTGAAGCAAGGCTCGCTGACCCTGCTCAAAATGGCGGACCGGCTGAACCAGATGCCGCTGGGCATCGTTGGCATCGCGCTGGGAACGGCGATCCTCCCCAGCCTGTCGCGCCACATCGCCGGCGGCGACGAACGCGGGGCGGCGCAGCTGCAAGGCCGCGCGATCGAACTGGCCACCCTGCTGACCGTGCCCGCCGCCTTTGCGCTGGCGGTCTGCGCGCCGGCGTTCGTCAACGCGTTCTTCGTGGGCGGCAAGTTCCGGCCCGAAGATGGCGCGATCATGAGCCAGATCGTGGTGGCGCTGGTCTGCGGGCTGCCCAGCTATGTCCTCGTCAAAGTGCTGGAACCCGGCTACTTCTCACGCGGGGACACGCGCACCCCGGTGATGACCGCAGGCACCGCGCTGACCTTCAACATCTTCCTGAACCTTGCCGTGGTGCGCCCGTTCGGGATCGTGGGCCTGGCTGCGGCAACCGCCTGTTCGGCCAGCCTGAACTGCGTACTGCTCTACGCCAACCTGCACCGCCGGGGACACTTCCGGGTTGACCTGAAACTGCTGTCGCGGATCGTCCGCCAGTTCATCGCATCAGGCGTGATGGCCGCTGTGCTGTGGTACGTGCTGCGCCTGACCATGCCGCTCTATACCGGCAACGTGGCCGAAAAGGCCGGCGGCATTCTGCTGCTGGTCAGCATCGGCGGCGGCGTCTATGCGGTGGCGGCTTGGCTGATCGGCGCGGTCGACAAGGAAGACATCGCCATCCTGGCCCGCCGGCGCAGCGCAAAGCCGATCGACGAAGAAATTCCAGGCTTCTGATTTCCAAGACTTCTAGGACAAACCCCATGCGTATCGTTTCCGGCATCCAGCCCACCGGCAATCTGCACCTTGGCAACTACCTGGGGGCGATCAAGAATTGGGTGCGGATGCAGGACGAAATCGTCGCGACCGGCGGCGAAAGCCTGTATTTCCTGGCCGATCTGCACGCGATTTCAATGCCGCACGCACCGGCTGACCTGGCGGCCAACACCCGCGAAATGGTGGCCGCGCTGGTGGCCTGCGGGATTGATCCGGACAAGTCGATCCTGTTCAACCAGGCGCAGGTTCCGGCCCATGCCGAACTGCAATGGCTGCTGAACGGCACGGCCCGGATGGGCTGGCTGAACCGCATGACCCAATGGAAGGACAAGGCCGGCAAAAACCGCGAAGGCGCGAGCGTGGCCCTGTTCACCTATCCCGTGCTGCAGGCGGCCGACGTGCTGCTGTATCAGGCCACCCACGTGCCCGTGGGCGAAGACCAGAAGCAGCATCTGGAACTGGCCCGCGACGTGGCGCAAAAATTCAACAACGATTTCGCGGCCGAGGACGCCCCAGTGTTCACGCTGCCCGAACCGATCATCCCGCCCGAAGCCGCGCGGATCATGTCGCTGCGCGATGGCACCGCCAAGATGTCGAAATCGGACCCTTCGGACATGAGCCGGATCAACCTGACAGACGATGCCGATACCATCATGAGCAAGGTTAAAAAGGCCAAGACCGATCCCGAAGTCTTGCCCGGCGATGCCAAGGGCCTGGAAGGCCGGCCCGAAGCGGCGAACCTGGTGGGGATTTACGCGGTGATGGCCGGAACCACCGTCAATGCCGTGCTGGGCGAATTCGCCGGCAAGGGCTTTGGCGCATTCAAGCCGGCGCTGGGCGAATTGCTGGTCGAACAGCTTAGCCCGATCAACGCCCGGTTCCTGCAGCTGCGCGGCGATCAGGCCGCGCTGGATGCGATCCTGCGCAAGGGCGCGGAAAAGGCCCGCACACTGGCCCAGCCGACACTGGAAGCGACGTATACCGCACTGGGGCTGCTGCGCGGCTAAGCGCCCGTCATTCAAGCGCGATTAAGGCGGATTGGCCTAACCGCAGTGCCAATCTAGCATGGGTGCGTCCGCACCGCCGAGTCGGATGCGCCAAATCTAATGGATTCGCAGTTGGCGGGCACGCAAGGAGAGCAGGGTTGATGACGCAGGAACGCCGATCGCCGTTGGGTTGGGTCAAAGTCGTGCTGGCGCCACTGGCGCTGGCCGCGCTGGCCGCCTGCGCCACCCCGTTCAGCGCGAATGTTTCGCGCTACCAAAGCCAGCTGCCCGCGCCGCAGGGTCAAACCTTCCAGATCGTGGCCGATGATCCCGCGCTGGCGGGCGGACTGGAATTTTCCCAATATGCCGGGCTGGTTTCAGCCCGGATGGCCAAGCTGGGCTATGTCCCGGCCGCCAGCGCCGAAACCGCCGATCTGGTGGTGCGGTTCGATTATGGCGTGGACAAGGGGCGAGAACGCGTTCGCGCCGCGCCCATGGCCGATCCGTTCTGGGGGCCGTGGTATGGCTATCCCCGCTTCCATTCGGGCTATTACGGTTCGCCCTATGCGGGCTGGGGTGGTTATTATCGCCCGGGCAGCGCCTGGGGCTATGGCTGGTACGATCCGTGGTTCGATCAAGGCTATGAAAGCTACACCGTCTACACCAGCGGCATCAGCCTGAAGATCGATCGCCGCGCCGATGGCACGCGCCTGTTCGAAGGCAAGGCCGAAGCGGCATCAACGTCGAACCGGCTGCAATACCTGGTGCCCAACCTGGTCGAAGCGATGTTCACCGACTTTCCGGGGCGCAACGGTGAAACCGTGCGAATTTCTGTCGCACCGGAGAAAAAGTAACAATACGGCGCGCGGACCAGCGCCAAATACGAAGGGCCCAAACACAACGGGCGGGACCGATCACGGCTCCGCCCTTTGCGTTTACGGACAGGGGCAAGCGCCCGGACGGGTCAGTTGCCCAGCGCCACGATCCCGCCGGTGGAACCAAACCCGCCGGCGCCCCGGGTGGTTTCATCCAGTTCGTCCACCGGCAACCAGCTGGCCCGCGTAACCGGGGCCAGCACCAGTTGGGCGATCCGATCGCCCCGGCGGATTTCGAACGGATCGGCGCCGTGGTTGATCAGGATCACCTTCAGTTCGCCGCGATAATCGGAATCGATCGTGCCGGGGGTATTCGGCACCGTCACCCCATGCTTCAGCGCCAAGCCAGAGCGCGGGCGCACCTGAACTTCAAAGCCGTGGGGAATGGCCATCGCCAAGCCGGTGGCAACCGCATGGCGGCCGCCCGGCGCAAGCGTGATATCCTCGGCCGAAACAACGTCCATCCCGGCTGCGCCAGCAGTGGCATAGGCCGGCAGATCCAGCCCTTCGCCGTGTGGCAGGCGCTTAACGGGAACCGGAACCGGATTGGACGAATGCATCTGCGATCCTTTCGACAAGCGCTGTGGCGACATCGTCCTTTGGCATTTCGGGCAGGCTTTCGACACCCTGCGGGGTAACGATATGCACCGCGTTGGCATTGCCGCCCATCACATCGCCCGAAACGTCGTTGGCCACGATCCAATCGGCGCCCTTGCGCGCCAGTTTGGCGGTGGCGTGTTCGATCACGCGTTCGGTTTCGGCGGCAAAGCCGATCACCAGCGGCGGGCGCTGTGCGCCGCTGGCCACGCTGGCCAGGATGTCCGGGTTCTCGGTCAGCAGCAGGGCGGGCGGCGTGGCGCCCTGTTTTTTCATTTTTTCGGCCGCGATGTCTTGCGTGCGCCAATCGGCCACGGCCGCCACCATGATCGCCACGTCGGCGGGCAAGGCGCGCTGCACCGCTGCCGCCATTTCGCGGGCGGTTTCGACGTCGATCCGATCCACCCCCGGCGGCGTGGCCAGCGCAACCGGCCCCGCCACCAGCGTAACCCGCGCGCCCAGCCGAGCCGCCGCTGCGGCAATGGCAAAGCCCTGCTTGCCCGAAGAACGGTTGGCGATGTAGCGCACCGGATCGATCGGCTCGTGCGTAGGCCCGGCGGTTATCAGCACGTGCCGGCCCGCCAACGAACCGCGCGGCGGAATTGCGGCGGGCGGCCCACCCGTTCCCAGCATTTGCTGAATCGCTTGGTGGATTACCGGGGGTTCCGGCAACCGGCCCGGCCCATATTCGCCGCAGGCCATTGCCCCGGCATCGGGATCAAGCACGGTCACCCCGCGCTGGCGCAGCGTCTCGACGTTGGCCTGGGTGGCGGCGTGTTCCCACATCCGCACGTTCATGGCCGGAACCGCCAGCACCGGCTTGTCGGTGGCCAACAGCAGCGTGGTGGCCATATCATCGGCAATGCCGTGGGCCATCCGGGCCATCAAATCGGCCGTTGCCGGGCAAACCACCACCAGATCGGCCGTGCGGCTGAGCTGGATATGCCCCATCTCAACCTCGCTGGTCAGATCCCACAAGGTCGTGTGGACGGGGTTTTCGCTGAGCGCGGCCAGCGTCATCGGGGTGATGAACTTGGCGCCGCCGTCGGTCAGCACACAGGTTACCTCGCCGCCGTCCTTGCGGATCAGGCGGATCAGTTCACAGGCCTTGTAAGCGGCAATGCCGCCGCCAACGACCAGCAGGATACGGGGCGCAGTCATGATCGGGCGCTTGTGCATTGCCCTTACCCGTTGCGCAACAGGCTTTGATTTCCGCAACCGCTGAGGCACAGTGCCCCGACCGATTTAACGGGGGGAGTTACCAATGCGCCTGATCCTGACTGCTCTGATTTTCCTGTTTGGCCTGTTCGACTTGTTCATGGGCCTCAATTTCCTGCTCAACCCGCAGGCCACAGCTGCCGGGTTTGGCCTTTCGCCCATCGGCATCCAGGGGCTGTCATCGCTGCGCGCCGATTTCACGGCCTTTTTCGGCGTGGTCGCCGCGTGCATGATGGTCGGCGCGTGGCGCCGCAATGGCGATTTGCTGCTGGTGCCCGCCGTGATGATGGGCACCGCGGTAACCGTGCGGTTCATCGCGCTGGCCATTGACGGGACTTATCCCGGCTTTGCCGTGCCGATGGTGGTCGAACTGTCGCACGTCATCCTGCTGGTGGCCGCATGGCGGGTGCTGCCGCACCACCGGATCGAAGAACTGACCAGCTAAGCCACGCCATTACCGCCGCGCGCGCTGGCCCACAAGGATGCCAGCG
>JBJOPJ010000012.1:0-29004 GCA_046050825.1 Pseudomonadota bacterium | reverse complement strand
CTGTTCCTGACCTTCACGCTAACCCGCTGGTCGGGCAAGCCGCTGCTGGAAAAGGGACTGGTCAAAAGCCGGCCGGGCTATGCCGATTATGTCGCGCGCACCTCGGGCTTTATTCCGTGGCCGCCGGATCGATCGCCTGCCCATCCAGCTGCAGCGCGGTGATCCGATCCCCAACCGGGCGGGCGCGATCAAAAGTGAAGGCGAAACCGGCTGATGGCAGCAGCACTTGTTCCGGCCCATTGGCATCGAACCCCTGCTCCAAAATCGCCTTCAGTTCGGCCCCGGTAAAGCTTTGCGTCACCAGCGTGTTGTTGAACGGCTGCAGGGCATAGATATCGCCAAACGTCACCACGCCGCCGGCGGCCGGCACCAGCGCCGCGCGCACGCCGAACGGGTTCATCAGCGCCAGCTGCGCCCCGGCGCTGCGCGTGGCCGCAAGCTGTGCATCGGCGATCAACTGACCCAGCGGCCGGCCCGTTGCCGGACCGGAAATTCCGCCGGCCACGCGCTGGGCAAACGCCTTGGCGGCATCGGCGTAAGTCGCGACATACGCGGCAACATCGGCGCGCGGCGCGAACTGCGGCACCAGCGCGGTGTTCGGCACCGGACCTTTGCTGCCCGTGTAAGCCGCGCTTTGCACCACCACGTTGACGGCATGCTTGGCCATCACGCGCTGCCGCACAGGATCGATTTCCAGCGTAATATCGGTAACCAGTTCGCCATAGACCCCGGCGCTGGTCAGCAGGATCGGCCGGGCCGGATTAAGCGTGCCATAGTCGCAGACATAGGCCTGATGGGTGTGCCCCGACACCACCAGATCGACCCGCGCATCCAGCCGATCCAGGATCGGGCGAATGGCGCCGGACAGGCCCGTGCAATCGCTGGGATCGCTGATGCCGTCCTGGCTGCCGCCCTGATGGATCAGCACCACGATGGCCGCCGCGCCTTGCGCCTTCAGCGCCGGCACCAGACGGTTGATCGTTTCGGCTTCGTCGGCAAACGTCAGCCCTTTGATGCCGGTGGGCGAAACCAGATCGGGCGTGCCTTTCAGGGTCAACCCGATCAGCCCCACGGTCACCTTGCGGCGGCCCGTGCCAAAGCTGCGCAGCGCCGTGGCGGGAAACAGGGTGGCGCCGGTTTCGGTGATCGTGCCGGCCGCCAGAAAGCTGAACTGCGCGCCGCCGAACGGTTCGATCTGGCACGGCTGGCGCGGCGTGTGCTGTTCGCACCCGCCGCGCTGCATCCGCAGCAATTCGGCGCGGCCCCGGTCAAATTCGTGGTTGCCCACGGCATTGAAATCCAGCCCGACCCGGTTGGCAACGCCAATCGCCGGCTCATCAAGGTATAGCGATGAAGCCAGTTGCGAGGCAGAGATCAAATCGCCCGCGGACACCGTCAGGTGATTGGGATACTTGGCCCGCACCGCATCGATCGCGCTGGCCAGATAGGCGCCGCCGCCAGCCGGAACTTGCACCATGGCGCCCTTGCCATCGGCCACCGCAACCGCTTGGCGCGGGGGTTCCAGCGCGCCGTGAAAATCGTTGATGGCCACGACTCCCACTGTCACTGGCGCCGCCGTGCCCGCGCCGTGCAAACCGCCGCCACCCGCACAGGCGGCCAGCAGCGGCAACAGGATTGCAGGGGCAAAACGGATCAGGCTGCGGCGGGTCGGCAGAGTTTTCAGCATATGTGGTTCCTAGCCGAACCGCGCGGTTCGGCAAGCCTTGCGTATTATGCAAATAAGACAGTTTCTTGAAATTTTCAGCGTTCGATTTATATCTGCTGCGATAGAATTGGGAATCGCGGGAGAACGAAGGATGGCACGGCCTCAGACCGACATCGAAGCAGGACGCGAACACTTGATCGATCTGGTCGTCGGCCTGATCGAGGAACGCGGATCGACCAATCTCACGGTTGCCGAACTGGCCGCGCGCGCACAGATGTCGCCCGCCAACCTCTACCGCTATTTTGACAGCAAGGAGGCCTTGATCGAAGCCGCGGCCGAACGCTGGTTCCAGCCAAAAGTGGCGATCATGGAAGATGTCGTGGCCAGCGACCTTAACCCGCGCCGCAAGATGTTCGAATTTTTTGCCCGCCGGTTCGCGGTGATGAAAGCCGAATGGGAGCAAGACCCGGTGGCGTTCGCCAACCATGTGGAACTGGGCCGCGAAAACTTCGAACTGGTGCGCAGCTATGTCGATCTGGGAGATCATTATCTGGCGATGATCATCGGCGAGGCGATGGCCGAAGGCGCCTTCGCCGGCCTGTCGATCGACGCAGCGCTCAGCCTGATCAACCAGATGGTTGGCATTTACGTAAACATCGGATCGATGGAACTGGTCATGTCGCGGCTGTCGGTGGATAAGCTGGCGATGATCATCGATGCGATATTCGATGGCCTTTCGGCAACGGATCGCGGGGCCAAAGCGGTAACGGGGCTGCGCGCAGCCTGATTCCGGTATGCCCTGATTCCTGCACGGCCTGATTCCTGCACAGCCTGATTCCGGCACGGCCCGATTCCGCCACAGCATGGCGCACAAGGCTGGCAATTGCGATCGAGCATCTTATTTACAATAATGTGAGTAATGCACTTCCCCATTTCTACCCGATTGGTGTCGATCCTGCCGACATTGACTTCATGGGCCACGTCAACAACGCCAGCTATCTGAACTGGGTGCAGGACGCCGTGATCGATCACTGGCGCTCGCTGGCCCCGGCCGACGCCGTGGCCGCGCATCTGTGGGTCGCGCTCAAGCACGAGATCACCTATCGCCGCCCCACGTTTCTGGGCGACGAAGTGATCGCCACCGTGCTGCTTGAAAAAGTGCAGGGCGCGCGGGCAACGTATGAAACGGTGATCCGCCGCGGCGAAGAAATCCTGGCCGAAGTCAAATCCAGCTGGTGCTGCATCGACGCCGAAACCCTGCGTCCGGCGCGTCTTGCCCGCGACGTGATCGCCCGGTTCTTTCCCGATCCGAAACCCGAATAGCAATCAGACGTCGAGGTTCGCCACGTTGAGGGCGTTTTCCTGAATGAAGTCGCGGCGCGGTTCGACCACGTCGCCCATCAGGCGGGTGAAGATTTCGTCCGTCACATCGGCGTCTTCAACTTTGACCTGCAGCAGGATGCGGTTGTCCGGATCGAGCGTGGTTTCCCACAGCTGCTCGGCGTTCATTTCGCCCAGCCCCTTGTAGCGCGCGATCGACAGGCCCTTACGGCCGGTGGCCAGCACGGCATCCAGCAGTTCGGACGGACGGGTTACCTGATCGCGGGTGGAAGCCACCGCGCGGGCGGCGGGCGCTTCTTCCTCAGGCTCGTCGGTGCTGGCCTCGGCCTCAGCCACGTCTTCGGCCGCCGCGGCGCTGGCGCGCACCAGCCGCGCCGGGGTGGCATAAGCTTCAACGTTTTCCGCCGCCAGCCGGGCCAACTTGCGGGCCTCGGCGCTGGTCAGGAAACTGGCTTCGATCGGATAGGCATCGGTCACCCCGCGCCACAGCCGCTTGACGATCACCGCGCCGTCTTCGGTCAGTTCGGCCGTCCACTTCGCGTCAAGATCACCGGCATCCAGCCAGATCGCGGCCCGCGCCAGCGCAGCTTCGCGCGCGCCGCGATCGATATCCGGCTGGAACACGCCGGCCATCGCCAAGGCTTCGACCACCGCGGGATCATAGCGGCGCGGCACAAAGCCCATGAGGCTGCGCATGCGCATCGCGTGTTCGACCAGCGCTTCCAGATCCTTGCCGCTGCGCGCGCCGGTGCCGGTTTCCAGCACCCGGCCAGCCAGACCGGCTTCAACCAGATAGCGATCCAGCGCCGCGGCGTCCTTAAGGTACACTTCCGAACGTCCCTTGTTCACCTTGTACAGCGGCGGCTGAGCGATGAAGAGGTGGCCCGCCCGGATGATGTCGGGCATCTGGCGGTGGAAGAACGTGAGCAAGAGCGTGCGGATATGCGCGCCGTCAACGTCGGCGTCGGTCATGATCACGATCTTGTGGTAGCGCAGCTTTTCGAGGTTGAACTCGTCGCGGATGCCGGTGCCCATCGCCTGGATCAGCGTGCCGACTTCCTTGGACGAAATGATCCGGTCAAACCGGGCGCGTTCCACGTTCAGGATCTTGCCCTTCAGCGGCAGGATCGCCTGATAGTGGCGATCGCGCCCCTGCTTGGCGCTGCCGCCAGCCGAATCCCCTTCGACCAGGAACAATTCGCACTTGCTGGGATCGCGTTCCTGGCAATCGGCCAGCTTGCCCGGCAGGCTGGCAATATCCATCGCCCCCTTGCGGCGGGTCAGTTCGCGGGCGCGGCGCGCGGCTTCGCGGGCGGCGGCGGCATCAATGATCTTGCCCACCACCTGTTTGGCATTGGCAGGATTTTCTTCCAGCCAGTCGCTCAACCGGTCGGCCATCAGGCTTTCCAGCGGCTGGCGCACTTCGGAGGACACCAGCTTGTCCTTGGTCTGCGACGAAAACTTGGGATCGGGCAGCTTGACCGAAACGATCGCGGTTAGCCCTTCGCGCATGTCATCGCCGGTCAGGCTGACCTTTTCCTTCTTCAGCAAGCCCGACTTTTCGGCATAGTTGTTGAGCGTGCGGGTCAGCGCGGCGCGGAATGCGGCAAGGTGCGTACCGCCATCACGCTGCGGGATGTTGTTGGTGAAGCACAGGACGTTTTCGTAGTACGAATCGTTCCATTCCAGCGCCACATCGATGCCGATCCCATCGCGTTCCGATGAAATCGCTATCGGATCGGGCAGCAGCGCGGTCTTGTTGCGATCAAGGTAGCGCACGAACGCGGCAATGCCACCCTCGTAGTACAAGTCATGCTCTTTCACTTCCTCGCCGCGCAAGTCGCGCAGCAGGATGCGCACCCCGGAATTGAGGAACGCCAGCTCGCGGTAGCGATGCTCAAGCTTTTCGAAATCATAGACGGTGACGTTCTTGAACGTCTCGTCTGAAGCCAGGAAGGTCACCCGCGTGCCCTTCTTGGGCGCACCCCTGCCATTGTCGGGCGCGGGGCCGCGCACGACCAGCGGCGATACCGCATCGCCGTGGGCAAACTTCATCCAATGCTCTTCGCCATCGCGCCAAATGGTCAATTCCAGCCATTCCGACAGCGCGTTGACCACCGAAACGCCCACCCCGTGCAGGCCGCCCGAAACCTTGTAGGCGTTATTATCGCTGGTATTTTCGAACTTACCACCGGCGTGCAGCTGGGTCATGATAACTTCGGCCGCCGAAACGCCTTCTTCGGCGTGAATTCCGGTGGGAATGCCGCGGCCGTTATCCTCTACCGAAACCGAACCATCCGGGTTCAGTTCGATCAGCACCAGATCGCAATGCCCGGCCAGCGCCTCGTCGATTGCGTTGTCGGACACTTCGAACACCATGTGGTGCAGGCCCGAACCATCGTCGGTATCGCCGATGTACATGCCGGGGCGTTTGCGCACCGCATCAAGGCCCTTGAGGACCTTGATCGAATCCGCGCCATAGGAATTGGGGTTCGGGGTGTTTTCGGGTGTTTCGGACATGGTTCAGCCTATAGGCAAAACCCCCCTTGAACCCAAGCCAAACCGCCGCGTGGGCGGTGATTTTTCCCCAATGTTTGCACGCACGCCCTTCCCCCTTTTCTCGGCGGGCGCAACCTGCTCTATTCGCGCCCACATCCAGGGGAGTTTCCAGATGCTCAAGACAATCACCGCCGCCCTGCTGGGCGCCTCGGTCCTGACCGGAACGGCGCAGGCGCAAGAGGCACAGATCCGCGCTGACCAGGCCGAATTTCGCGGCCTTTACAAAGAGCTGGTCGAAACCAACACCACGCTATCGGCTGGCAGCTGCACGCTGGCGGCCGACCGCATGGGCGCCCGGCTTAAAGCCGCGGGCATCCCCGATGCGCGGATCACCTATTATTCCACGCCCGATCATCCGAAAGATGGCGGGATCGTGGTGGTCTATCCGGGCACGGCCAAGAAATTGAAGCCGATGCTGCTGCTGGCCCATATCGATGTGGTTGAAGCCAATCGCGCCGACTGGACCCGCGATCCGTTCACCCTGATCGAAGAGAACGGTTATTTTTACGCCCGCGGCACCGCCGACGACAAGGCGCAGGCTGCGATCTGGACCGATACCCTGATCCGCTTTGCCAAGGCGGGTTACAAACCCAAGCGCACGATCAAGCTGGCGCTGACCTGCGGCGAAGAAAGCTCGGGGGCGTTCAACGGCGCAGAATACCTGTCCAAGAACAAGCGCGACCTGATCGATGCGGCGTTCGCGTTGAACGAAGGCGGCGGCGGGCGCAGCGACGGCAAGGGCAAGCTGCTGGTCCAGACCATTCAGGTTGGCGAAAAAGCCTATCAGGACTTTACGCTGACTACGACCAACCCCGGCGGCCATTCATCGCAGCCCGTACCCGACAACGCGATCACCGCGATGAGCGACGCGCTGGCCAAGATCGGGCGCTATGAATTCCCGCTTGAACTGAACGACACCACCCGCGCGTTCTTTGCCAAGGCCGGGGCGATCCGCCCGGATGCCGCCGGCAAGGCGATGGTGGCGATTGCCGCCAACCCGCACGATAGCGCTGCCGAAGCCGTGCTGAACAAGGACAAGGCGTTCCATTCGATGCTGCGCACCACGTGCGTCGCCACGATGATCAAGGGCGGCCACGCGCTGAACGCGCTGCCGCAGTCGGTCAGCGCCAACGTCAACTGCCGGATGTTCCCGGGCCGCACGTCGGACGAAACCCAGGCCATGCTGGAACAGGCGATCGGCAACCCGGCGGTCCACATCGAACAAACCTTGCGCGGCAAACCGATCGCCAAGGCCCCGCCGCTCGACCCCAAGGTGATCGGCCCGATGGAGCAACTGGCCGCAAAGTATTTCCCCGGCGTGCCGGTGCTGCCCACGATGTCTACCGGGGCGACCGACGCGGTCTATCTCGGTGCGGTCGGGATCCCGACTTATGGCGTACCGGGCGTGTGGGGCGATCCTGACGGCAACGGCGCCCACGGCTTGAACGAACGGATGGAAGTAAAGTCGCTCTATGTCGGGCGCGATTACCTCTACGATCTGGTGAAGCTGCTTTCGAGCAAATAAGCATGGCTTGATGCGCCCGGCCCAGCGCTGACCGCGTTGGACCGGGCGCGTCGGATGGGCACAACAAAACGGCCGTCAAGCCCGAGGGGCGTGGCGGCCGTTTTGTTTGGGGGAAGTTGCTGCCCGAAGCCTGTGGCCCCGGCCGCGAAGCTTAGACGAGCGTCGCGGAGAACATCAGGCCGCTGATACCAGCGGCGGCGATGATCGGCAGCACGATGGTGACGATGCTGCGCATTGGGGTATTCCTTCTTTTTGCATTGGCGAATTATGTTCGCAGTTGCAACATAACTATTCTGGTAGAGATTGCGAGTGCAAAGAACGGCACAACCGTTGCATTTTTTGCAACAAGGTCGTTTACCTTACGGCAACCGGGCTGCCATGCGGGCTGGACAGCGGCCGCGCGCTTCCGCCACAATGCGGGCAAATAACGATTCCGAGAGAGGTTCATGACCAGCAATCCCAGCGCGCAGCTTGATGCAGAATTCGGTTCCTTTCCCGGCCTGATCGCCGCGTGGGGCGAATATCGCGGGGATGCCCCTGCGCTCTACGATGGCACCACCAACCTTTCATGGCGTGAAACCGCCGCCCTGGTCGAACGGATCGCCGCCCGGCTGCAGGCCGATGGGCTGCAACGCGGACAATCGGTGGCGATCCTTGGCACGTCGACCGTGGCTTATGCGCTGGTATTTCTGGCCGCGATCCGCGCCGGCGGGTGCGCCGCACCGCTGACCACCAGCGCCAGCCCCGACCAGCTGGCCGGGATGGCGGCGGATTCGGGTGCGATCCACTTGTTCATCGACCGCGCCAAGCTGGCCGAACTGGGGGATTTCAAGCTCCCGATCGACCATCAGATCGTGCTGGACGAAGACCTGGATACCTTCATGGCCCCGCCCGGCACCATGGCAACGCCGTTCGAACCGGCCGAGAAGGATCCCTTCAACATCATCTATTCGTCGGGCACCACCGGCATCCCCAAGGGCATCGTGCACAGCCACGGGATGCGCTGGCGGCAGATGACGTTCCGCGCGGCGATGAACTATGGCGTCGACAGCCGCACGCTGACCTCTACCCCGCTCTATTCGAACACCACGATGGCGGTGTTCCTGCCCACGATGTATTCGGGCGGCTGCGCCTCGATCATGGGCAAGTTCGATACCGAAGGCTGGCTGAAGCGCGCCCAGGCGGAACACGTCACCCACACCATGCTGGTCCCGGTGCAATATCGCCGCCTGATGCAGTTCCCCGATTTCGACAAGTACGACCTCTCGTCGCTGAAGATGAAATACTGCACTTCGGCGCCGTTCCCGGCCGATCTCAAAGGCGAAGTGCTGAAGCGCATGCCCGGCGGCCTGATCGAAATCTACGGGATGACCGAAGGCGGCGTGGCTTGCATTTTCCCGGTCCACGAACACCCGGACAAGCTTCACACCGTGGGCCGCCCTGCCCCCGGCCACTTCCTGAAAGTGCTCGACGAAGCTGGCAACGAAGTGCCGCCGGGCACGCCGGGCGAACTGATCGGCAAATCGTCCACGATGATGCTGGGCTACAAGAACCAGCCCGAAAAGACCCGCGAAGGCTATTGGATCGACCCCGCCGATGGCAGTGTCTGGCAGCGCATGGGCGATGTGGGCAAAGTCGATGCCGATGGCTTCGTCGAACTGGTTGGCCGGACCAAGGATGTGATCATTTCGGGCGGGTTCAATATCTTCCCGGTCGATCTCGAAGCCGAACTGGCCAAGGATGCGCGCGTGGTCGAAGCCGCCGTGGTTGGCGTGCCGTCCGAACAATGGGGCGAAACCCCGGTCGGGTTCGTGGTGCTGAAGCCGGGCGTGGGCGAAGACAGCCTTGAGGACATCCGCACCATTGCCAACAGCCGTCTGGGCAAGACCCAGCGCGTGTCAGCCCTGCACGCCATTGCCGAAATGCCGCGCAGCCATATCGGCAAGCTGCTCAAGACCGATTTGCGCGAATTGGTCCAATCGCAGATTGCACAGGCGAAATAGCCGCAAATCTTGCCAGCATGGCCCGCCGCCCTTATCGGCGGGCCATGACCATCCAGCCCTCCGATTCCATCCTGATCGTCGATTTCGGCAGCCAGGTTACCCAGCTCATCGCACGGCGCGTGCGCGAAGCCGGGGTCTATTCCGAAATCGCCCCCTTCAGCCACGCCGAAGCCGCGTTCGCCCGGATGCAGCCCAAGGGCATCATCCTGTCGGGCGGGCCGGCATCGGTGCTGGATGAAACCGGCCCGCGCATTCCTGCTGCCATTCTTGAAAGCGGCCTGCCGATGCTGGGCATCTGTTATGGCCAACAGGCGCTGATGCATCAGCTGGGCGGCGCGGTGACCGGCGGTGAAGCCGGCGAATTCGGCCGCGCCTTCATCGAAATCTCTGACAGCTGCGTATTGTTCGACGGCCTGTGGGCCGAAGGCGAAAAGCATCAGGTGTGGATGAGCCACGGCGACAAGGTAACCGCGCTGGCCCCCGGCTTTCGCCCGGTTGCGGCCAGCCCCGGCGCCCCGTTTGCGGTCATCGCCAACGATGAAAAGCGCATCTACGCGATGCAGTTCCACCCCGAAGTGGTCCACACCCCCGATGGCGGCAAGCTGCTGAAGAACTTCGTCCGCCACGTCTGCGGCCTGGCCGGCGATTGGACGATGGCCGAATTCCGCAAGACCAAGATCGAAGAAATCCGCGCCCAGGTTGGCAGCGGAAAAGTGATCTGCGGGCTTTCGGGCGGGGTCGATTCGGCGGTGGCCGCGGTGCTGATCCACGAAGCCATCGGCGATCAGCTGACCTGCGTGTTCGTTGACCACGGCCTGATGCGGCTGGGCGAAGCGGAACAGGTCGTCTCGCTGTTTCAGGGCCATTACAACATCCCGCTGATCCACAAGGACGTCAGCGCGTTGTTCCTGAACGGGCTGGCCGGGGTGACCGACCCCGAAGCCAAGCGCAAGTTCATCGGCAAATCGTTCATCGATGTGTTCGAAGCCGAAGCCAAGCAGATCGGCGGCGCGCAGTTCCTGGCGCAAGGCACGCTCTATCCCGATGTGATCGAATCGGTTTCGTTCACCGGCGGCCCTTCGGTAACGATCAAGAGCCACCACAACGTGGGCGGCCTGCCCGAACGCATGAACATGCAGCTGGTCGAACCCTTACGCGAACTGTTCAAGGACGAAGTGCGCGAACTGGGCCGCGAACTGGGGCTGCCGGAAATCTTCGTCGGCCGCCATCCCTTCCCCGGCCCCGGCCTGGCGATCCGCATCCCCGGCGAAGTCACGCGCGAACGCTGCGACATCCTGCGCAAGGCTGATGCCGTCTACCTTGAAGAAATCCGCAATGCCGGGCTTTATGACGCGATCTGGCAGGCATTTGCCGTACTGCTGCCGGTCAAGACGGTCGGCGTGATGGGCGATGGCCGCACTTATGACAGCGTGTGCGCCCTGCGAGCCGTAACCAGCACCGATGGCATGACCGCCGATATCTATCCCTTCGACACCGCATTCCTATCGCGCTGCGCCACCCGCATCATCAACGAAGTGAAGGGCATCAACCGCGTGGTCTATGACTACACGTCAAAGCCGCCGGGCACGATTGAGTGGGAATAAACCCCCAGCGCTAGATCCGGCGCTGCGTGCGCGGCGCAGTTAGCGAGAGCACGGCGACGATCCCCGACAAGACGATTGCGGTTCCCAGCAAATCGCCAACAAAAACGGTGACGATCTGCTCGCCTTTGCCAATCGTTTGGTCGGCAACAAACAGTGCCAGATTCAAAAAGAACGCGTTTGCGGCCGCGCTGGCCACCGAGACGATAACAACATGCCGCCCGCGCAGGCCTGAAAGGTCCCAGGCGATGCAAAGCCAGCGCCGACACGCCGCGACCGCCACCAGCGGTGCAATGGCCGAAGATGATGAAACCAGCAGTTCAATGGGCAGGTTCGAAATCTCTTCGTGCGGAAGCGTAAGGTAGGCGCCCAGCATCAGCCCGGCCGCGCCCAAACCGTCAAACAGCAAAACCGACAGGATCCGCACCGCGGCAGGCAGGAATATCCAGTGCGCCCGGTTGGAAAAGGCAAAAAACGAGAAGCAGAATTCATTCAGGCGGAAAAAGGCCACCCACACCAAAGCCACGCCCACCACAATCAGCAGCTTGCCCGGGGCGCCCTTTTGCAATGCGATCATGCAGGCTGCTCGTGCTGGAGCAACTGCTCTACGCTGTGGGTCAAATGCTGTATATAATCATGCGCCTTGGCGGTCGGCTCAACGAATTTCACGCGCTTGTCGCGCTCATCAACTCGGAAATCCACCATGCCCTTGTCCCGCAATCCCAGCAGGCGGCGATAGATCGTGCTGGCGGACGTGCGCTCGGCATCAAGCATGACGTCGCTCACCGTGATGGCGTTTTTGTGGTGCCAGCGCACAACCAGATCGCACAGCAACTGTTCTTCGTCCGCCGAAAGGGCATTGAACGAGGACAGTTCACGCAGCGCGCTCAACATGTTGAGCAGCCGTACAAAGGTGGGCGTTTCTTGAGACATTACCAAGCGGTTCATATTACGAATCACTTAAATAAAAAATAGGTATTTGACCGAAGCAAAATGCGCATCGCATCGCATCCGTCAAATTAATCAATTTGTTGATTATAGTATATAAAAATATCGTTAAGGTGCAAATGGGTGCCTGCAGCAGCGCGCGCGATCAACTGCGCTGGGCGTGCCCGTCCACCGCCACAAACCTGCCGGCGGAGCGATCCTTCGTCACCTTCAGGCCATCGAAAATTTGCCCGCTCATCGCGATCCAGATCCCCGGCCCGGCCACCTGGGCAGTGGCAAACGCCATGCCCAGATTGAACGGCGCATCGGTTTGCGCAAATCGTGCCGGGGCCAGCGCGCCGGTCAGCACGATGGTCTTCCCCGGAATCGCCGCCAGAACTTTGGCCGTTTCGGTCATCGTATCGGTGCCGTGGGTGATCACGATCCGAGATTCGGGTGCCTGGGCAACGCGGCGGGCGATTTCGGCGCGGTCGGCTGCGGTCAGTTCAAGGCTGTCCTTGCGGCACACTTCCTCGATCCGGTGCGGCACGGCGGCGCGCGCATCCTTGAGCAGTTCGGCAACCGCACTGTCGACGATCTGGTATTCGCTCAGCGCGTCGAAATAATTCTTGTCGATCGTGCCGCCGGTGGTCAGCACGAGGATCGGTTGGTCTGCCATGTGCCGGTAATTACCCCGGATCGTGCAAGCGGGCTAGACCGCCAGAACTTCGGCTTCGATCGCGGCCAGCGCGGCATTGATCCGCATGGCGGCCGCCGGCGCAAGCCGGTGTTCGAACAAGGTGAGATGGCGCTTGAGCGTGCGTTGCACCGCGCCCGACCCCTGCCCCACCGGCACCCCCAGTTCGCGATAATGCTCAAGCCCATAGCGCAGGATGATCGTGGCGTTGATCGCCACATCGCGCAGCTGTTCGCGCGGCCAGTCCAGCAGGCCGGCATCGACCAGCGCGGCAAGGTGCGCTTCAAGTTGCAGAAAAGTCATTTCCAGCCAGCGCGGCGCATTTTCGGCGATCTGATCGGCCAGTTGGCCATACCCGCGCTGATCGCGGTACAGGAACCGGAAGGCCCGGAATTCGGACATGATGGTTTCCAGCAGGCGCGCATAACTGGCCACCGCGTCCGCCCCCGGGGTCAGCAGAAAGCGGGCCTCGATCACTTCGGCATAGCGCGCGGCCAGCGCATCAAGCAGCGCCCGCTTGGTCTTGAAATGATACCACAAGTTGCCTTCGGCGATCCCCACGTGCGCGGCCAACGCCGCGGTGGTCACCTGCTCATAGCCCTGTTCGTTGAACAGTTGCCGCGCTTCTTCGACAATGCGGTCGCGGGTGGTTTGGCGCCTGGTCATCGCTTGCTTCATCAATACCGCGATAGCTCGACCTGCAGCGATTTGTAACCGTGCACGAAACAACTGGGCACGCGCTCGGGCTGGGCCAGCACGTTCACCCGCAAGCGCCGCCGTGCCATTTCCTCAAGCAGGGTGATCAGCTGAAGTTCGGCCACCCGCGCGCCAACGCAGCGGTGGATGCCATAGCCGAACGACAGATGCCGGCGGGCGTTTTCACGATCCACGATGATCCGGTCCGCATCCTGGAACACGCTTTCATCGCGGTTGGCCGAAATGTACCACAGCACCACCTTGTCGCCCCGGCGCATCCGGTGGCCATCCAGTTCGGTATCGGCAACCACGGTGCGGCGCATATGGGCCAGCGGGGTTTGCCAGCGAACCAGTTCCTGCACCGCATTGGGGATCATCTGCGGATTGGCTTCAAGCTTGGCGCGCTCATCCGGGAATTGCGACAGGCCATAGGCATAGGCCGACATCGAATTGCGGGTCGTATCGTTGCCGCCCACGATCAGCAGCACCAGATTGCCGATGAATTCCTCCGGGCTCATATGGTTCATCGCCGGCGACTGGAGCATGACCGAGATCAGGTCCTTGCCCGGATTTTGCGCTTTTTCCTGCCACAATGCGGCAAAGGCCATGCCCATTTCCTGCAGCTTGGCGTTGCGTTCCTGCATACCCCCGGGCGCGCGGATCAATTCAACGTCGCCGCCGACATCGGACCAGTGGGTCAGCTTCGCGCGCTCGTCCCACGGAAAATCGAACAGCTTGGCCAACATCCCCGTGGTCAGTTCGATCGACACCCGCTGCACCCAATCGAACGGCACGCCGATTGGCAGCGAATCCAGCAATTCGCCTGTGCGCTGGCGGGCTTCGGCTTTCATCGCGGCCACTTCGCCGGGGCCGAACGATGGCGCCACCGTGCGGCGCTGCGCGGTGTGATCGGGCGGGTCCATCGCGATGAACATCGGCTGGCGGACTTCGTCTTCCAGCAGCTTGTCGGAATCGAACGCAATCGAAATGCCGCCGTAGTTCCAGCTCGACGAAAACACTTTCGGCAGCGCTTCGACGTGGACGATCGGCTTGTAGGTGCTGATCGACCAGTACGCACCGAACTTGGAATCGGGCACATGCTGGATCGGTGCCCGGGCGCGCAGCTGGCGGAATGGTTCCTGCCAGCGATCTTCGCTGTACAATTCGGCGCGGCTGACATCGATCGGGGCAATCCCCTGATCAAGCGTGGCGGCTGTAGCCATGGCCCTCTCCCGATCCCCTGACGGAATCATGTTTTAGGGTGATGACCCTAAATTTACGGAGCAAGGAGTCAAGCCGGCATCAGGGCAGTCGCCGAAGGGCCAAATCCCGGCCTAATTGGCCTTGGCGGTTTTGCGATAGGGCACAAATTGGCCCAGGCTGATGAAGCCCGTGCTGAAATGCGCGGCGCGATCAACGGTGTTCACAATATCCAGGCGGCAAAACTGGCTGCCGGTGGGGTGGGTGACCATGATATCGTCAGACCGCAACTGTTCCGGGTTTTGCGGGCGATTGACGTAAACGACGCTGCCGGCCCGATAGACGATCGCCGTCTTGTCGAGCACCACCATATCGTGGGCATCCGACAGGCTGATGCAATCAACCGGCGGGCCAGCCTCGCGCCCTTCGATCAGCTTGGCCAGTTCCTGTTCGGGGGTCAGCCGGGTGCGCGCCTCAAGCGCGGTTCCGCCCAGCAGCAACCCGACAGCAGCGAATGCGAATGACATCTTGCGCATGGTCCTGTTCCTTTATCCGTGCCGCGCCAACCTAAACCGCGAACATGAACTGTGGCTTAAAAATCAAGCAGTTCCACCCACGGTCAACCCTTCAACCAGCAGGCTGGGCTGGCCCACCCCGGCCGGGACGCTTTGCCCGCCTTTGCCGCAGATCCCGATCCCTTCATCCAGCGCCATATCGTTGCCGATACCGGTGACGCGGGTCAGCACGGTGGGGCCATCGCCGATCAGGGTTGCGCCCTTGATCGGTGCGCCCAGCTTGCCATTCTCGATCTTGTACGCCTCGGTGCAGGAAAACACGAACTTGCCCGAAACGATATCGACCTGCCCACCGCCAAAGCTTTTGGCGAAGATCCCGTTTTTCACCCGGCTCAGCAGTTCGACCGGATCATCGCTGCCGCCTTGCATGAAGGTGTTGGTCATCCGCGGCATCGGGGCATGGGCATAGCTTTCGCGCCGGCCGTTGCCGGTGGGGGCCACGCCCATCAACCGCGCGTTGAGCCGGTCCTGCATATAGCCCTTGAGGATACCATCCTCGATCAGCACGGTTTCGCCGGTAGGCGTCCCTTCGTCATCGATCGACAGCGAACCGCGCCGCCCCCCGCCCAGCGGCGAGCCCAGCGCGCCATCATCGATCACGGTCACGCCGGGGGCGCCAACCCGTTCGCCGATGCGCCCCGAAAAAGCAGACGTGCCCTTGCGGTTGAAATCGCCCTCCAGCCCGTGGCCAACCGCCTCGTGCAGCAGCACGCCCGGCCAGCCGGGGCCAAGCAGCACGGTCATTTCACCGGCCGGTGCGGCCACGCTTTCAAGATTGGTCAGCGCCTGCGCCAAGGCATGATCGATCGCGCGGTTCCACGTTTCGGGTGCGAACAGGTCATCGTAAAGGCGGCGGCCCCCAATCCCGAAGCTGCCGGTTTCGCGGCGCCCGTTCTGCTCGGCCACGATCGACACGTTCAGCCGCACCAGCGGCCGCACATCATGTCCCACGAACCCATCGGCGCGGACGATTTCCACCACCGACCAGCTTGCCGCCAGACTGGCCGATACTTGCGCCACGCGGGGATCGCGCGCGCGCGCGGCGGCATCGATCGTTTCCAGCAGGCGCACCTTTTGCGCAAACGGCACCAGATCGAGCGGCGATGCATCGGTGTACAAGTGGCGGTTGTTCTGGCGCGGCGGCGGGGCCGGCTGGCCCTTGGCCGGATCCAGCAATTGCAGCGTTTCTCCGGCGCGGCGGATCGCGGCTTCGCTAATTTCGTTGGCGTGGGCAAACCCCGTCATCTCGCCCGAAAGGCCGCGCAGCCCGAATCCGGCATCGCGCGAATAATCGGCCGTTTTCAGCCGCCCATCATCGAACGCGAACATTTCCGATGCGATGAACTGGAGGTACAGTTCGCCGTCATCGCACTTGGCCAAAGTTTCGCGCGCCAGGGCTTGGGCCATGGCGGGATCGAGCTGGCGATAGAGAAGCGAACGCGGATCAGGGCTGGTCATGCGCCTGATATAGGGCCTGTGACCCGAAGCGCCAGACCGATGCGCGGCCTTTAAGCGGCCTTATTGTCGGCTGGGCTATCGGCTGGGCCGGCCTTCAGCACGAAGCGGCGATCGCAATAGCCGCAATCGGCATAACCACGCGCGTCGATTTCAAGCCACACCAACGGATGCCCCAACGCTGCGCCGCCAGGAAGGTCGGCCGCGCCATCGCAGGAAACGCGGGTGGATGTGGTGAAGACGGTTTCGGGCTGCTGCGTGCTCATGCCAATTGCCTAGCAGCCTACTGTGCCGATTTCCAGCCCGCTGATGCCCGCAAATCTACTGATACTGCACCGTAAGGCCGATCGTGCCAGCATACAAACCCGGCGCCTGATTGGCGTTGACGTTCAGCCGCCCGCCAATGTTCAGCACGAAAATGCCACTGTTGCTGGTAATCGAAAAACGCTGGTTGCCGCCGCCCTGCGTCAGCTCGATACCGCCGCCCGCCACGCTGGCATTGCCCGCAAGACTGATCGTCGAATTCGGCCCGACCGTGATCTTGTCCAGCACCATGGCCGTACCGGGACCGGTCAGGCTGACCGCGGAATTAAGCGTGATCCGCCCGGTCAGGTTCTTGCCGCCCATCCCGGCCAGCGTGGCGAACTGGCACGAACCCACGTCTGCGATTCCGCCGCTGACAAGGCATTTCCCGGTTACCGGATCAACCGTGACCGTGCCTGCCGTGGCCCGCGCCACGATCTTGCCAAACGTGATGCCCTGAACGCTCGAAACCGACAGCGGGGCCACGATCGTAGCCCGCGCGGTGCCCGCCGCCACGGCAACTTCCTTGGCCTGCGCGGCAACCGCCAGCGCCCCGGCGCAGACGAGTGCCAGGGCGGCGCGCAGCCACATGTTTCGGATCACCGCCACGGTCATCAGGCCCGCATATCTTCTGACGGTGAAGGCGGCCTAGCGGGTTATGGTTAACGCGGCGGCAGGAAACTTCGGCCCAGCCGGATCACGCCGGGTCTTTACGCCAGCGCGATCCTGCCGCAAAGCGGTCCGCTATGGACACCCCCGCAGCGATCCGCATCCAAGACCTGGTCAAGCGCTATGCCCCCGCCGGCAACGGCCCGGGCAAGCTCGCGCTGGGCGGGGTCAGCTTCGACGTGCCCCAAGGGCAGATCTTTGGCCTGCTCGGCCCCAACGGCGCCGGCAAATCAACGCTGATCAACATTTTGGCGGGGCTGGTGATGAAGACCAGTGGCAGCGCCGAAATCTGGGGCTTCGATATCGATCAGGACAGCCGCAACGCCAAGCGTTCGATCGGCATCGTCCCGCAGGAAATCGTGTTCGACCCGTTCTTCACCCCGTTCGAAGTGCTGGAAAACCAGGCCGGGCTATATGGCGTGCCCAAGGCCGCCCGGCGCAGCCTTGAACTGCTGGCCGAAGTCCACTTGTCGGACAAGGCCAACGCCTATGCCCGCACCCTGTCGGGCGGGATGAAGCGCCGCCTGCTGATCGCCAAGGCGCTGGTTCACACCCCGCCGGTGATCGTGCTGGACGAACCCACCGCCGGGGTAGACGTGGAACTGCGGCGCCAATTGTGGGAGCTGGTCAGCGAACTCAATGCCGGCGGCGTGACCGTTGTGCTGACCACCCACTACCTCGAAGAAGCAGAACAGCTGTGCGATCGGATCGCGATCATCAACCACGGCCAGTTGATCGCCAACAAGCCGACCCGCGAACTGGTGGAAATGGCGCGCGAAAAGATCGTGGTCCTGACCCTCGATCAGGATATCGCCACGCTGCCGGCCAACCCCGCGTTCCTGAAATGCGAACAAACCGGCGAGCGTTCGATCGAGATCACGTATGACAAGGACCGCACCAACGCCGGCGAAGTGCTGGGCATGGTTCAGGGCCAGGGGCTGACGATCGTTGATGTCACCACCCGCGAAGCCGATCTGGAAGATGTGTTCGTAAGCCTGACCAGCAAGGCGGCAGAGTGAGCCACGACGTCATCGTCGTCGGATCGGGCGCGGCGGGGCTGACCGCCGCACTGGCGCTGGCCGATCGGCTGAAAGTGCTGGTGCTGGCCAAGGGCGATCTGACCGGCGGATCAACCGCATGGGCGCAGGGCGGCATCGCGGCCGTGCTGGATGCGGGCGATACCTTTGAAGACCACATCCGCGATACGATGGTGGCAGGGGCCGGCCTCAACCGGATCGAAACCGTCGAATTCGTGATCGAACGCGCGCCCCATGCCATCGACCGGCTGATCGAACTAGGCGTGCCGTTCAACACCGCCAAGGAGCGCGATGGCGGCGAGCATCTGCACCTGACCCGCGAAGGCGGGCATTCGCACCGCCGCATCGTGCATGTGGCCGATGCCACCGGCTGGGCCGTGCAAAGCGCGCTGGTCAAAGCCGCACAGGATCACCCCAATATCACGCTGCTGCCGGGCCGGGCCTGCGTTGATCTGATCACCGGCCGGCACGAAGAACGCTATTCGGGTTCGGGCCGCGTCTGGGGCGTCTATGCGCTGAACGAACAGACCGGGCAGGTTGAAGCCCACACCGCCCGCGCCACGATCCTGGCGACGGGCGGGGCGGGCCGCGTCTATCAGTTCTCCACCGCACCGCGCGGGGCCACGGGCGATGGCATCGCCATGGCGTGGCGCGCCGGCGCGCGGGTGGGCAACATGGAAATGATGCAGTTCCATCCCACCTGCCTCTACAATCTCTCGGTCAAGAATTTCCTGATCACCGAAGCCGTGCGCGGCGAAGGTGGGCGGCTGATCAACCCCAAGTCCGGCCGGCGCTTCATGGCCGACTATGACGACCGGCTGGAACTGGCCCCCCGCGATGTCGTGGCCCGCGCGATCGATTCCGAAATCAAGCGCGACGGGCTGGATTTCGTCCACCTCGATATCAGCCATATGCCCGCCGCGTTCGTGAAGGAGCATTTCCCCAACATCCACGAAAAGCTGCTGGGGCTGGGGATCGACATGACCACCCAGCCGATCCCGGTGGTGCCCGCCCAACACTATACCTGCGGCGGGATCGTGATCGACCTGAATGGCCGCACCGATCTGCCCGGGCTTTATGCGGCAGGCGAATGCACCGAAAGCGGGTTGCACGGCGCCAACCGCCTGGCATCGAATTCGCTGCTGGAATGCTTTGTCTTCGGCGAAGCCGCCGCGGCTGACATTCTGGCCCGGTGGGACAGTTTCGATGCCCCGCCGCCGGTGCGCGGATGGGACGCCAGCCGCGTCACCGATTCCGACGAGGAAGTTGTGATCAAGCAGAACTGGACCGAGATCCGCCGCTTCATGTGGAACTATGTCGGCATCGTGCGCACCACCAAGCGGCTTGAACGCGCGGCGCACCGGATCAAGCTGCTGAACGCCGAAGTCGAAGATTACTATGGCCACTTCCGCGTGGCGACCGATCTGATCGAACTGCGCAACCTGCTGCAATGCGCCGAACTGATCGTGCGTTCGGCGCTGGCCCGCCACGAAAGCCGTGGCCTGCATTACACGCTGGATTATCCGGCCGCGCTGCCGCAGCCGCGCGATACCGTGCTGGTGCCCTGATTTTGCTGGCAGCCTGATCGCCGCGCAATCCGTTTGACGCTGCGCCCTGCGGGGCAGATCGTGCGTCTCGCAATCCTGAGTCGCCCCCTGAACTGCCGCATGGCGCGATCCGGCTGTTTGCCGTGGCTCTGGTCCTAACCGTTCGGGAAGGATTTCGTGTCACGACGCCATCCGAACACCGGTAGCGGAGCGTGCAAGCGATGACCGACAAACCCCTTGGCCCGCCCAGCGATGCACAAGCTGCCCGCATAGCCATCGAACGCAGCCTGGTGGAAGAACGAGTGGTCGCAGCTCAGACCGCGCAAGCCGCCCTGGTCGATGAGCTGGCCGCTTACAGCAGCGAAGACGGGGTTCAGGCGATTATCGCCGGGGCCGCACCCGACGATGCCGAACGCCTGCGCGGCCACCTGGGCCTGCCCAAGCCAACGGGCCACCCCAGCGAAACTAGCGATGAACTGGCCGATGATTGGCGCAGCGGCGGCTATCCTTACAAATACAAAATGCTGCGCAAGGATTACGAGCGGCAGAAATTCGTGCTCCAGACCGAACTGCTCAAATTGCAGCAATGGGTGAAGGAAACGCAGCAGCGGGTCGTGATCCTGTTCGAAGGCCGCGACGCCGCCGGCAAGGGCGGGGCCATCAAGCGGTTCATGGAACACCTCAACCCGCGCGGGGCGCGCGTGGTTGCATTGGAAAAGCCCAGCGAAGTGGAACGCGGGCAATGGTACTTCCAACGCTATGTCGAACACCTGCCGACCCGCGGCGAAATCGTCCTGTTCGATCGCAGCTGGTACAACCGGGCCGGGGTGGAGCGGGTGATGGGCTTTTGCACCGACGAAGAATATAGAGAGTTCCTGCGGCAAGCCCCCGATTTCGAACGCAACCTAGTGCGCAGCGGGATCCACCTGATCAAGTTCTGGTTCTCGGTCAGCCGCGAAGAACAGCGCCGCCGGTTCAGGGAACGCAAAGTCCATCCGCTGAAGCAATGGAAGCTATCGCCGATCGACCTCGCCAGTCTCGACAAGTGGGGCGAATATACCCGCGCCAAGGAGGCGATGTTTTTCGCTACCGACACCGCCGACAGCCCATGGACGGTCATCAAGAGCGACGACAAGAAACGCGCCCGGCTGAATGCGATGCGCTATGTCCTCCACTCGCTGCCCTACAAGGACAAGGATGCGGCGCGGATCGGCCGGGTCGATGATCTGATCGTCGGCCGGGCCAATGTGATCCACGAACGCGGCGAATACGGCCATCACGGCAAAGACGATTAGGGCGGCGGCGCGATTGGGGAGTTGTGAATTCGCGGCTGCCGGGTAAGCTCCGCCCAAATCACGCTTTTGGGGACGATGCATGGCTCAGGTTGCCGCGAATGGAATCACGCTTGAAGTCGAACGCTATGGCGATGAAACCGCCCCGCCGTTGCTACTGATCATGGGACTGGGCGCGCAGTTGACCCTGTGGCCGATGGAACTGGTCGAAGCACTGGTCGGCCGCGGCTATCACGTGATCCGCTATGACAACCGCGATATCGGCCTGTCGCACAAGTTCGATGCTGCCGGGGTGCCGGAAATCCCGGCGATCATCGGCGCGATGATGACCGGGCAGACCCCGGACGTGCCCTATACCCTCACCGATATGGCCGCCGATGCGGCCGCGCTGCTCGATGCGCTGGGGATCGAACACGCGCACGTTGTGGGTGGATCGATGGGCGGGATGATCGCCCAGCTGGTCGCCGCCAACCATCCCGAAAAGGTCCGCACGCTCACCTCGATCTTTTCCACCACCGGCAACCGCGATCTCCCGCCCGCCAAACCCGAAGCCATGGCCGCGCTGCTGGGCCGGCCATTGGATGGCGATCTGGAAACGCTGGTCCAGTTCGGGGTCCAGACCGCGCGCGCCATTGGCAGCCCCGGCTATCCAGCGCCGGAAGCGCGCCTGCGGGCCAACATCACCCGCGATATTCAGCGCAGTTTCTACCCCCAGGGGTTGGCCCGGCAATTCGCCGCAATCGTCGCCGATGGCGATCGCCGCGAACGGCTGAAATCCGTGTCCGCGCCAACGCTGGTGATCCACGGGCAAGACGATCCGCTGGTGCCGGTGGAAGGCGGCCACGATACCGCTGCCAGCATCGCCGGGGCAAAGCTGCACACGATCCCCGGCATGGGCCACGACTTGCCACTTGAACTGGTCGATGAGATCGCCGGGGCGATTGCCGCGCACGCCCGCTAGGCGCGGCGGCGCAAGGGCAGCGGCAAGTGCGGGCGCAGGGGCAAGTGCAGGCCTGATCGAACGGGGTTTGCGGTAGCGGCGCTCAGAATAAGTGCCGGCCGATGAAGATCAGCGCCATCGCCCCGACGATCGAGGCGAGGCAGCCTGCCCGGTTAACATCCGGGCCAAACCGCCAGCCACCGGCTGCGAACCCGGCCAGCATGGACCCCCCGATCCCCAACAGGATCGTCATCCCCAGCCCCATCGATACCGGACCGGGATAAAGGAACTGCGCTGTCCAGCCAATCAGCAGGCCGCCAATCAGCGCTCCGATCAGGTTCATCATTCCTGTATGCTCCTCTGCCGGCCCAGTCCTTTCTGGAGGCCAGTCACTTCTGGAGGCTGGCCCCTTCCGGGGTGCTGCCGCCGAAAGGCTTGGCCCAAACCGAAAGTCATCGAAATACGTAGTAGCGCATAGGGCTGCCTGCAACAAAATTACCGGTCCCGATTCCATCTGTGTCAACGGCTTGGACCCCCTGTCCCCGGGCAAAAATTTTTTCACAGTTTCACTTTGACTCTTGCGCCGCGCACCACTGCCCGGATTTCCACGCGTCGCGGCCTTGCAGCGCGTCCGCGAGGGGCGTCCGATGCCCTGTGAGAATAGTTACTTTGTATTTACCCTCTTGCGCGGAATCGCGGTTAAGGCACTATAGATAGTGTGCCCGGCAGACGGGGAGCCTCAAGACCTAGATTCAGGCCTAACAGCAGCGCAAAGCGTGGCAAGGGCGGATTCAGGTCGATGCAAGCCCTCGAATGCACCGGGTTGGGGATGGCGTGGGGATAAGTTTTCCTCGTTCCGCACCTCGCGTTTGATAGGATGGGCCCAACGCCCCCGATTCGAACGGATGCGGAACATTAACGCCGCGCAATTTGGTTTGAACGACAGGGGCAGCAAGTGGATTTCAGAAACGGGGACGAGCCGACGATGGCCGAGGTTGATGCAGTGCTGGCTGAAGCAGAAACTGCGCCCGAGGTTGCGGCTACGACAAGTGCGACGGCAGAAGCCGGCGCAAAGGCGGGGGCAAGCAAGGAGGCGGGCACCAGCCCGGCACTGCCAATGACCGATAAAAGCGACGCCGGATCGGCCGAGCTGGCCAGCCCCGATCTAGCTGGATCGAATCTGGTTGAGCAGATGGGTGCGCAGGCGCTGGCCGGCGCCATGGGCGAGGCCTTGAAGGCGGCTGCCGCTCCGGCCCGCGATTCCAAAGCGATCCACGATCGCCGCTTCACCATCGTCACCGATGAGACGCGCGACGCCCTGCTGACCGATTTCGGCAAGGATACGCTGGACGACCGCTATCTGCTGCCTGGTGAAAAATACCAGGATCTGTTCGCCCGCGTGGCCGCTGCCTATGCCGATGATCAGGATCACGCCCAGCGCCTGTACGATTACATTTCGAAGCTGTGGTTCATGCCGGCCACCCCGGTGCTGTCGAACGGCGGCACCAATCGCGGCCTGCCGATCAGCTGCTACCTCAACTCGGTCGAAGACAGCCTTGAAGGCATCGTCGGCACCTGGAACGAAAACGTCTGGCTGGCCAGCCGCGGCGGCGGGATCGGCACCTATTGGGGCAACGTGCGCGGGATCGGCGAGCCGGTCGGCCTGAACGGCAAGACCAGCGGGATCATTCCGTTCGTGCGCGTGATGGACAGCCTGACGCTGGCCATTTCGCAAGGTTCGCTGCGCCGCGGTTCGGCCGCCTGCTATCTTGACGTGTCGCACCCGGAAATCGAGGAATTCCTCGAAATCCGCAAGCCGTCGGGCGATTTCAACCGCAAGGCGCTGAACCTGCACCACGGCGTGTTGCTGACCGACGAGTTCATGGAAGCCGTGCGGGACGGCGCCGAATTCAACCTGAAAAGCCCCAAGGACGGCTCGGTTCGCGGCACGGTCGATGCCCGCGCGCTGTTCCAGAAGCTGGTTGAAACCCGGCTGGCCACGGGCGAGCCCTATATCGTGTTCTCGGATACCGTGAACCGCATGATGCCCAAGCATCACCGCGATCTGGGCTTCAAGGTTTCGACGTCGAACTTGTGCTCGGAAATCACGCTGCCCACCGGCCGCGACCATTTGGGCAACGACCGCACAGCGGTGTGCTGCCTGTCCTCACTCAACCTGGAAACCTGGGAAGAGTGGAACGGCGATGAACGCTTCATCGAAGACGTGCTGCGCTTCCTCGACAACGTCCTGCAGGACTATATCGACCGCGCGCCCGACGAGATGGCCCGCGCCAAGTATTCGGCGATGCGCGAACGCAGCGTCGGCATGGGGGTGATGGGCTTCCACTCGTACCTCCAGAAGAAGGGCGTGGCGTTCGAAAGCGCGATGGCCAAGGCGCTCAACTTCAAGATGTTCCGCCACGTTGGCGCGAAGGCCGATGAAGCCAGCCTGTTGCTGGCGCAAGAACGCGGTGCCTGCCCCGATGCGGCGGACATGGGCGTGATGCAGCGGTTTTCGTGCAAGATGGCGATCGCGCCAACCGCATCGATCAGCATCATCTGCGGCGGCACCAGCGCCTGCATCGAACCGATCCCGGCCAACATCTATACCCACAAGACGCTTTCGGGCAGCTTCGTGGTGAAGAACCCGTACCTGGAAAAGCTGCTCCAGTCGAAGTCGAAGGATTCGACCAACGTCTGGAATTCGATCCTCGAACATGGCGGTTCGGTGCAGCACCTCGATTTCCTCAGCCCCGAGGAAAAGGCCGTCTACAAGACCAGCTTTGAAATCGATCAGCGCTGGCTGCTGGAATTCGCGGCGGATCGCACCCCCTACATTGATCAGGCGCAGAGCCTCAATCTCTACATCCCGGCCGACGTCGAGAAGTGGGATCTGATGCAGTTGCACTTCCAGGCGTGGGAAAAGGGCATCAAGAGCCTGTACTACCTGCGCTCGAAATCGGTGCAGCGCGCAGGCTTTGCCGGCGGCGTCGAGGCCGACAATACCGCCGTTGCCCCAGTGATGGAGCTGGCCGCCCAGACCGATTACGAGGAATGCCTCGCCTGTCAGTAAGGTGGGCCTGTCAGTAAGTTGGGCCTGTCAGTAAGACGGGTCAGCAAGGATTGAACCGATGGCTGTGGCGGCCGTTACAATTGGTGACCAATTGCGGATTGCCGCCACGCTGTCAGGCCGCTTGGGGAAGGGTTCCACCCCACCCCAAGGAGATTTCGATAATGCGCAAATGGCACCGCTGGCTTTCCGTTCTGTTTGGCGTGGTCCTGCTGTGGATCGCGGTAACAGGCGTGCTCAGCCAGATCCCGATCTGGGGCGAAACGCTGGGCGGAAACGCCAGCGAACAGGCCAGCGCACCGCCGCCGGTACCAGCGGGCTTTCACTGCCCCGAGACCATGACCTGCCGGCCCAAAAAGCCGCAGGGCCTGCTGAATGCCGGGCTGCTGCACCACCTGCATTCGGGCGAAAGCTTTGGTGTGGCCGGCACGCTGATCGGCACGCTGGCCGGCTTTTCGATGGTGTTCTTCAGCTTTTCGGGGCTGTGGCTGTATATTCAGATGTGGCGCAACCGCAGCGTGCGCGGCGTCAATCCGCGGTGGTTCTGGAGATGAAGGTGGTTTCCGCCACGCTTCGGACCAGCGCCCCCGCACGGTTCCACCGGCCCGCTCCGGTTGATCCACACTTCAGGCACCCCGCCCGCTTTGGCGCGGTGGGGGCGCTTCCTATCCTGTCCGCTTTCCGTCCGGAGTCGTAACCATGTCCCTTCTCGAAGCCCGCAAGACCTACAAGCCCTTCGAATATCCCTGGGCCTACGATTACTGGAAGCGCCAGCAGCAGGTCCACTGGATGCCCGAGGAAGTTCCTCTGGGCGAAGACTGCCGCGACTGGGCGCAGAAGATCAGCGAGCATGAGCGCAACTTGCTGACGCAGATCTTCCGCTTCTTCACGCAGGCCGACGTCGAGGTGCAGGATTGCTACCACGAAAAGTACGGCCGCGTGTTCAAGCCGACCGAAGTCAAGATGATGCTGGCCGCGTTCTCCAACATGGAAACGATCCACATCGCGGCTTACTCGCACCTGCTCGACACGATCGGGATGCCCGAAAGCGAATACGGCATGTTCCTTGAATACGAGGAAATGCGCGCCAAGCACGATTACCTGCAGCAGTTCGGCGTCGACAACGACGAGGATATCGCCCGCACGCTGGCGATGTTCGGCGGCTTCACCGAAGGGCTGCAGCTGTTCGCCAGCTTTGCGATGCTGATGAACTTCCCGCGCTTCAACAAGATGAAGGGCATGGGCCAGATCGTAACCTGGTCTGTCCGCGATGAAAGCCTGCACTGCGAAGGCATCATCAAGCTGTTCCACACGTTCGTGGCCGAACGCGATTGCCTGACCAAGTCGGTCAAGGAAGACATCATCGATTGCTGCCAGAAAACCGTGCGGCTGGAAGATGCCTTCATCGATCTGGCGTTTGAACAAGGGCCGGTTCCGGGGATGAGCGCAAAGGAAATCAAGCGTTACATCCGCTACATCGCCGATTGGCGCCTGTCGCAGCTGGGCCTGCCCGCGATCTACATGATCGAGGACCACCCGCTGCCGTGGCTGGCCCCGCTGCTTAACGGGGTGGAACACGCCAACTTCTTCGAAACCCGCGCCACCGAATATTCGAAGGGCGCCACCAAGGGCAACTGGAACGAAGTGTGGTCGAGCTTCGATTCGCGCCGCAAGGCCCGCACGGGTGATGCCGCGAACGAAGCCGGCGACGCGGGCCAGGAACCCGACATGTTCGGCACGGCCGGCGTGGCGGCGGAATAATCCCGGCCCACGGCATAGTTCCGGCCCACTGGCGCCAAACCTGACCGATCAAGACCCGGAGGCTGGAAACAGCCTGCGGGTCTTTTCGTTACCCCCCTTCCCAAGCCGCTGCGCAGCCTGCATCATCCCCGCAGAACACAACCCGTATGAGAGGATTACCGATGGCAGCTTATATCGTCTTCATTCGCGAACGCATTCACGATGTCCCCGCGATGGAGACTTACGGTGCCGCCGCCGGGCCTTCGCTGGCTGGCCACGCGGCGAAGCCACTGGCGTTTTACGGCGCGATCGAAACGCTGGAAGGGCCGACGGCCGATGGCTCGGTCATCGTCGAGTTTCCGACGATGGACGAGGCCTTGGCGTGGTATCGTTCGGATGCCTATCAGGACGCGCGCAAGCACCGCTTTCAGGGCGCCGATTACCGGGTATTCGTAACCCAGGGCGTCTAAGCCCGGACGATCAGGCTGACGGCGCGTTCACACCCAGCAGGACGCGCCGCAAGTCGCCCTTTTCCAGATGGAGCAGCACCAAGAGATAGCCCATCAGGAACCCGCCGCCCCCGAAAAAGGCCAGCACGGACAGCACCCAGCCGCCAAGATTCCAGCCATTCCGCCACCCGGTCCACACGGCGGACAGCGCCAGCAGCGTCAGGAAATCGGCGTTGAACTGGCCCGGCCAGCGGCCATCGGCGATCGCGCCAAAAAACGTTGGCAGCAAGTCCAGCCCTTCGCGCCCCACGACAAATGCGGTGAAGGCGATCAAGGCGGCCCAGGCAGCAATCAGATAAAGGCGCAGCGCAATCATATGGCAGTTCCTACGTTACGGTAGGGAGAGCGTGCCCCAATCGCGCGCCCATTAAAACCCCCGACGCCCTATTTCGTGCCCCCCGATGTCCTGCGCGATCCGCGTCACGATCCGCTGGGCCGCTTGGCCATCCCCAAACGGATTGTGCGCCCGGGCCATGCGGTCATAGGCGGCGCGATCATCCAGCAACTGGCAGGTGTGCGCCACGATGCTGGCGGTGGCCGTCCCCACCAGCCGGGCCGTTCCCGCCGCCACGCCTTCGGGCCGCTCGGTGGTGTCGCGCAGCACCAGCACCGGTTTGCCCAAGGCCGGGGCTTCTTCCTGAACCCCGCCGCTGTCGGTCAGCACGATCGCAGCCAAAGATAGCAAGTGAACGAAGTGCGGGTAATCCAGCGGCGCGATCAGCGCGACGTTGGGCAGGCCGGCCAGCGCCGCATTCATTGCCTTGCGCACGCTGGGGTTGGGGTGAACGGGAAAGATCACGGCCACGTCATCGCGCGCCGCGATCTGGCGGATCGCCGCAGCGATCGCCGCCAGCCCGGCGCCGAAATTTTCGCGCCGATGGCTGGTAACAGCGATGATCCGCTTGCCCGCAAAGCGCGCCTCCAAATCGGCCAAAGCGCCAACCAGCGCCGGATCGGCGACGATCCGGGCGCGGACCCAGTGCAGCGCGTCGATCACCGTATTGCCGGTCACGTGGATCCGGGCGGAATCGATGTTTTCAGCCAGCAGCGCAGCCCGCGCGGCATCGGTCGGCGCGAAATGCTGCGCGGCGATGGCGCCGATAATCTTGCGGTTCACCTCTTCGGGCCAGGGCTGATAGATATCGCCCGAGCGCAGCCCGGCTTCGACATGATCGACCGGAATCTTGCGATAATACGCCGCCAAGGCCCCGGCCATCGCGGTGGCGGTATCGCCCTGCACGATCACGCGCAGCGGCTGCTCGCGGTCCATCACCGCGCCCAGTGCGGTCAGCAGGGCCGCGGTCAGGCCGTCCAGCGTCTGGTCCGGGCGCATCAGATCCAGATCGTGATCGGGCACGATCCCGGCGATTTCCAGCACTTGGTCCAGCAGATCGCGGTGCTGCGCCGAAACGCACACCACCGGGGCAAAGCGCGGATCAGCCTGCAGCGCGGCAACCACGGGCAACAGCTTGATCGCTTCGGGACGAGTCCCGAACACGACGAGGATTTTGGCGGGGCGATTCATAGCCATTCGGCTTAGTATATGAATATAAATCATAAAATAAGAGCGCGACGATTGCCGCCGTAACGATTATTGACATCGGCCATGCGTGTTCTGGTTACCGGCGGCGCCGGCTTCATCGGGTTCTGTC
>JBJOPJ010000011.1:0-29653 GCA_046050825.1 Pseudomonadota bacterium | reverse complement strand
CGCTGGTGGCTTCGTTGATCAGCCCGGAATTGAGGTAAACCGCCTGCCCGCCGATCACGAATGCGTTCACCGAAGGATCGTTGACCAGCACGATATCGACATTGCGCGGATCAAGCCCGGCTGCGGCAACCACCGGGGCCGCCATATCGCGGAACAGGGCTTCGGTTTCGGCATCACGCAGGATCGATTGCGCCATGACCGGCTGAACGGCCAGCCCGATTGCCGCGATGGCGGCACACAGCCGGGCGCACAGCCGGGGGGCGTGGCGCGCAACGAACGAGATCAGGCCGGACTTGAGCATCGTGTTCCTTGTGGCATCCGGGCACCTTAACCGGCGCTGAAGACGGATTGATGCCGGAACCTAGCTTGCAATGCCCGGGCGCGCCATTCCCGTTGCGGCCACTGTCGATTTTGGCCTGTGGTCTATTTTGGCCTGCGGTCTATTTTGGTGTGCGGTCTATTTGGGTTTACGGTCAGGCGATCAGCTTGCGGGCGGCGCGTTCCAGCAGGGCCAGATCGTCGGCCACCTCGCCCAGCACCACCACCCCGCCCGAAGGCAGCCGCCGCGCAACCAGCACCGTGAATTCGCTGCCCTGTGCCGCCACCATATCCAGCAGCCCGTAATTCAGCTGCCGCAACTGGCGGGCCAGCGCTGCGCTGGGGGCGCCGGGACACTGCGCGGGCCATTGGGCAGGCTTGCCGCTGGCGGCACGCTTCAGGCGGCGTTCTTCGCCGACCACGCCTTTCAGCCCGCCCGGGGCAACCGCCAGATACCGGGCCAGCCCTCCGCGGGCGATGCCGATGCGCTGCGCGTGGCTTAGGGCCGAGGCATATTCGGTCAGCCGGGTCTTGTCGTAATCGGCCCCGAACACCAGCTTGACCACCGGGGTCATGGGCGCCCGGTCCTGCACTGTCAGCCCGGCATCGGTGATCAGTTCGGCAAACTCCTCTGGCGCCTGCGCGGCGGCGAGTGAAAAGTCATAGGCTTTGCCGATCGCGCCATAGAGCGCTTGCCGGGTGCGATCTTCCGCCCCTTGGGCCGCCGCGGCCAGATCGCGGGCTGCGGCCAGGCAATCGGCAAGCCCCATGCCATTCAGGTCAACCGCATGGTCCAGCATCGCCAGATCAAGCACATGCCCGTCGTCCAGATCGGCGGCGTTGAACGAAGGCGGGCTGAAATCGGCCGGGCCATCGGCCCAGTCGGTAAGCGCAATGGCGCGGCGGGGTTCGGGCGATCTGGAATCCAGCGCCTGATCGATTTCCAGCAGCAGTTCGTCGGTGGTCTTCTGATCGGCCAGTTCTTTCCAGTTGATCACGCCATAGATGAAGTCGATCGTGTCATCATCGCTGGAAAAGGGCAGCAGGATGCCGCGATAGAGGATGCTCCGTTCGCGCTGGTTGACGAATTCCGCCTCGAACCCGATCGGTGCCTGATTGGCCAAAATCTGCATGTAGTGATCGGTAATGCGGGATAGCAGCGACCGGCTGGGGACATCCGCCAGCGTTTCGATCAGGCAGGTCGTGCCGCATTCTTCGGCCAGCTTTTCGCCAAGGAACCGGATCGCCGGATCGGTGATGCCGCAGGTAAAGTCGAGCAGTACACTATAGGGTCCGAAATCCGGCAGCGCGCCGGGGTCAAGGTCTTCGATCGTCGGGAAGTTGCGATTTTCGAGCAGCGCTGCCCAGTGATTGTAAGCGCGCACCTGCATGCGCCGCTCATCCTGCCCAATCGCCACCGGCGGGGCTTCGCGCACGATTTCGTCTTCGCCATAGTCATCGCCGGGTTCGGCGTTGTCGGCGAAATTTCCGCGGTACGTATCCATGTGGCTTCCCCACCAACATTCAGTCAACGGGGTTGTGGCGCGACATGGTGAATTAACCGTTAAGTTGCGCTGGAATTGACGTCGATGCGCCTACTTTGAAGTGCTGCCGATGAAATATCTAATGTAATATCAGTATGTTCAATTCGGTATCCGCCCCTCGTCGCGCCCGGGCATCGGTGCCAGCCAATAAAGCAGCGGCAAGGTTAGCAGCAGCAGCGCAGACGCGCCCTGAATCGCATAGGGCAGCCCGGCAAGGTCGGAAACCAGCCCGCAGGCATAGGCGCCCAGCGCCATGCCCCCGAATGTCACGGCTTGATAGATCGACAGGCACCGGCCCAGAATTGCTTCGGGCGAGCGCAATTGCATCGCCACGTTCAGGCTGGTCAGCGTGGCCACCCACCCGCCGCCGGCCACGAAGACACAGGCCAGCGTCAGCAGCAGCGATCCGGCATGGGCCACCGGTAGCATCGCCAGGGCGAAAATCACCGTCGATCCGCTGACCACCGCTTCGCTGCCAAAGCGCCGCCGCAGCGGGGCCACCCACAAGGCAACCACGATCGATCCCAGCCCAAAGCCGGCCAGCACCAGTCCGTAATCGACTTCGCTGCCGTGCAACTGTTCGCGCACCACCAGCGGCAGCAAGGCCTGCACGCCCGCCGCGCCGAACCCGAACACCAGCCCGCGCAGCAATACCCGCCGCACGGGGCTTGATCCGGCGCAGAACTTCAGCCCCGCGGCCAGCGACAGGAAAATCGGATGCCGGGTGCGCGGCGGCGCTTCGGGGTGCCAGCGCAGCAGCACGGCGATCAAGGCCACAAAGCTGAGCGCGTTAAGCGCAAAGGCCAGCGCCGGGCCGGTCAGCGAAATCAGCAATCCGCCCACCGCCGGCCCCACGCTGCGCGCCAGGTTGAAGGCAATGGTGTTGATCGAGATCGCCTGCGGCAAATCCTCGTGGCCCACTTGCAGGCGCACCGACGCCTGCCAGGCCGGGCCGTTCAGCGCGGTCCCCGCCCCCACCGCCAGCGTGAACGCCAGCAACAAGCCCGGCCCGATCGCATCGGCCCACGTCATTGCCGCCAGCATGGCCGATGCGATCAGCATTGCGCCCTGGGCCGCCAGCATCACTTTGCGGCGATCGTAATTGTCGGCAATCGCCCCAGCGAAAATTCCCAGGACCATCACGGGAATCGTGGTGGACGCCTGTACCAGCGCCACCAGCTGGTGCGACCGGGTCAGGTCGGTCATCAGCCATGCGGCACCCACCGATTGGATCATCGAACCGATGTTCGATGTCAGGTTCGCCGTCCAGATTGCCCGGAAGGCCGGATAGCGGAATGGCGCGAAAGGTTTTCCGGGAGCGGTCAGCGAAGATGGCATCGCGGGGGACTATGGCGCGAACTTGCGGACAGGGCAAACCGCACTGACGCGCTGTTGCAGCGGCGCGGGCGAACGCCAGCTTTCTGCACTCACGCGCTTATGCAATGGCGCTGGCTGCGATCAGCCCGGCCTGTGCCGCCGTGATCAGCCACAGCCAGGCCCGGAATGGCTGCTTGCGGGTCTTGTGTCGCAACGTTTGCTGCGCAAAGAAAGCTGCCGGCGTTCCCCCGATCAGCGCCAGCCCCAGCAGAGTGCGTTCGGCAATGCGGCGCCCGCCAGTTGCCGCTTGCCGCTTGTCGTACCAGAATGACAGCCAGGTCCACGCGTTGATCGCGCCCAGCAGAACAAGCAGCGGGCTGCCGGGCCATGCCCCGGTCGCCATTACCCCCAACCCGAAAGGTGCGGATCGGCCAGCACGCCGTGGCGGCGCAGCGCGGCCCGGGCCAGCCGCTCAGTCTCAACCTTGCGGCGCGCAGCGGCCAGCGGCACCGTGGAGGCTGGCCGCAAGATTTCGGCGTCATAGCCATCGGCCACGATTAATCCGCAGCGCTCGGGCAGAAAGGCCGGTTCTGCCATGCACGCGCGGTCAAGCTGCGGAGCAAGGCCCCAATAAAAGCGGTCGCAGTAATCGAGATAGTCGGTCCACTTGCTGTCGCCCAGCAGATCGGCGCGGGCCACTTTGATTTCCACGATCACCAGGTGGCCTTTGGCATCGATGCCCATCAGATCGGCCCGCCGGCCATTGCGCAGCGGCATTTCGGGCAGGCACCAGATATCGTTGCGGGCAAACAGCCGTCCGATCCCACGGGCAACCGCCTGGGCGGCCTTGAGATCGGGTTCAACCGGTGCGGCGGAAGCGTGATTCGGGATGGCGCCAAGCATGCGTATGGTTTAGGAACATAATGTGAACTTTGCAAGCGCGCGTCAGGTCAGGCGGGGCAGCTCAACCTCTGCCGGCGGCGGGGCTAGGCTGAGCAGCGCGGTGCGCGCCGCTGCAAACTCTTGCCATAACGAACGCGCCGCCGCTGCGGGATCAATCCCCCGGGCATGGACCGTCAGCAATGCGGCCAGGCCGGGCTCCATGATCGCGCTCAGATCTTCAATGCCCTGTTCGGCCAGCGTTCGGCGCCAGCCTCCGGCTTCGCGAATAACCGCGGGAAAGTGCAGGATCTCGGCCAGCGTTGCTTCGGATTCGAGCCCGGCGAGCTGCGCGACCACGGCTGCCGCTTCGTGCAGAACCGCCCACTTCATGTCGATCGCACCGCCCGTGGCCTGCTCGAATCCGGGCCGCCCGGATGACGGTGCGGCGCTGCCGCCGGGGGTGGGCCGAGCCGTAAAGGTGGGCTGCATGTTCATCGAATCGGGACTAGCCCGAGTCTGCTTGCCAAATCGCTAACCGCGACCTTTCGCACAAAGGCACTGGCGCGCCGCGCCGCACGCTGCTAACCGGCCCTTCTCGCGCACCCGTAGCTCAGCTGGATAGAGCGCTGCCCTCCGAAGGCAGAGGCCACAGGTTCGAATCCTGTCGGGTGCACCAGTTTTTCGTTCAGACCGGGATATTGTCGATCAGCCGCGTCGTGCCGATGCGCGCGGCGACGAACAGGCGGGCCGGGGCTGGGGCTGGGCCATCGCGCAGTTCAAGCGACGCGGCATCGCGGATTTCCGCATAGTCGACCGCGCTGAACCCGCCGCCCAGCAGATCGTTTTCCAAACCAGCCAGCGCCGCGGCATAAGGCGCCCCGCCGGCGATCGCGGCCACTGCGGCCTGCATGGCGCGCGGCAGGGCTGCTGCCTGTGCGCGCTGCTCGGCCGATAGATACGTGTTGCGCGACGAGCGGGCCAGCCCATCGGTTTCGCGCACGGTGGCCACGCCGCGGATCGCATCGGCATGGGGCAGCACCAAATCGAGATCGCGGGCCATGCGGCGGATGACGGCCAGTTGCTGCCAGTCTTTCTCGCCAAAGAACGCCAGATCGGGGCGGACCTGGTTGAACAGCTTGCACACCACCGTGGCAACGCCATCGAAATGGCCGGGCCGCGCGGCGCCGCACAGCGGGGCCGAAACGCCATCGACCGAAATCGTGGTGGCATAGCCAGCCGGATACATCGCCGCGGCATCGGGGTGCCACAGCAGGCTCACGCCTTCGGCCTGCAGCAGTTCGCAATCGCGTTCGAATGGGCGGGGATAGCTGGCCAGATCTTCGCGCGGGCCGAATTGGCGCGGGTTGACGAAGATCGATACGGCAACGTGCGCGGCATGGCGCTGGGCCTCGCGCACCAGCGTCAAATGGCCTTCGTGGAGCGCGCCCATGGTCGGCACCAGCGCGATCGGGCCATCGCGGCGCAAGGTTTCGATGGCAATGCGCAGTGGATCAAGCTGCGTGACGGTTTGCACGGGCGAATCCCCTCGGATAGAAAGCGGCGGGTGGCTGCTGTGCCGCCCTTGCGCTGCGTTGCAGCAAACATCAACATCGAAAGAAGTGAGCCCCGGCAACCGTGTCAGCGACCCATGAGCCTCATCGCATCGTTTTCGCCAATGAAAAGGGCGGCACCGGCAAGTCGACAACGGCGGTCCATGTCGCGATCGCGCTGGCTTACATGGGGGCCAAAGTGGCGGCGATCGATCTTGATCCGCGCCAGCGCACGTTCCACCGCTATCTCGAAAACCGCACTGAAACCGAGCGCCGCCGCGGCATCGCGCTGCCGGGCGCGCGCTTTGCGGTGTTCAACGGCACGACCACGGCCGAGCTGGACGCGATGGCGCACGAGCTTGCCCAAGGGATGGACTTCCTGCTGTTCGACACGCCGGGCCGCGATGACGAGTTTGCCCGCCATGTCGCCACGGGGGCCGATACGCTGGTGACCCCGATCAACGACAGTTTTGTCGATTTCGATCTGATCGGCCAGGTCGATGCCGAAACCTTCAAGGTCCGGCGCCTGTCCTTCTATGCCGAACTGATCTGGGAAGCGCGCAAGAAGCGGGCGATGGCGACGATCAAGGACAGCCGCCGCGAGATGGACTGGGTGGTGGTGCGCAACCGCACCCAGCACATCGAGGCACGCAATATGCGCCGACTGGATCAGGCGCTGACCGAACTGTCCAAGCGCGTGGGCTTCCGGATCGCCAATGGCCTGTCCGAGCGCGTGATCTATCGCGAATTGTTCCCCTCGGGTCTGACCCTGCTCGACAAGGGGCACCTGGGCGAACTGGGCACCAGCCATCTGGTGGCACGGCAGGAACTGCGCGCGCTGCTTAGCCAGTTGAACCTGCCGCTGCCGGCCGGCCGCGCGCCCGCGCCGGAACAGGCCACGCCCGCACTGGAGGCGCAGCGCTGACGCGCGTGGTGGCATGGGCCGGCTGATCACCCTTCTGCTGCTTGCCGCCGTGTTGGTGCGGGCGCTGACCGGCCAGTGGCCGTGGCACTTGTGGGCCGGGGCGCAGCGCTCGCAGGATGAAGTTGATGCCCGTGCCTTGCTGGGGGTTGGCCGAACGGCTAATCGCCGGGATGTGATCGATGCCCACCGGCGATTGATCGCGCGGGTCCATCCCGATCGGGGGGGCAGCAACGCCGCGGTTCACGCCGCCAACAGCGCGCGCGATCTGTTGTTGGCCCGGATCGACCGCCACGAAACGGAGCAAACATGACCCACCAGTTCCATTCCACTGTGCTGCGCGAATACGATATTCGCGGGATCATCGGCGAAACGCTGGGCGCGGACGATGCGCGCGCGATCGGGCGCGGTTTTGCCACGCTGCTGCGCGCGGCGGGCGGAACCAAAGTGGCGGTTGGGTATGATGGCCGGGTCAGTTCGCCGATGCTTGAAGCGGCGCTGGTCGAAGGGCTGAACGCCAGCGGGGTCGATGTTGTGCGGATCGGCCTCAGCGCCACGCCAATGCTCTATTACGCCGAAGCTTCAATGCAGGACGTGCATGGCGGCATCGAGATAACCGGCAGCCACAATCCCGCCAATTACAATGGCTTCAAGATGGTATTCCAGGGCCGTCCGTTTTTCGGGGACGACATCCAGGAGCTGGGCCGGATCGCCGCCAGCGGCGCGTGGGCCGATCGCACCGGGCTGGCTCCCGAGGGGCGCAACGAGCATCGCGAGATCATCGCCGCTTATATCGATCGGCTGATGGAAGGGCTGAACGGCATTGCGCGTGATCGGCTGGAAGGACTGCGGATCGGCTGGGATGCCGGCAACGGCGCCGCTGGCCCTGCGCTGGAACTGCTGGCGGCTAAGCTGCCCGGTGAACACCATTTGCTTTTCACCCAAGTTGACGGGACATTCCCGAACCACCACCCCGATCCGACCGAGGAAAAAAACCTAGGCGACTTGCGCGATCTGGTCGCATCCAAGTCGCTCGATTTTGGCATTGCTTTTGATGGCGATGGCGATCGGATCGGGGCGATCGATGGCCAGGGCCGGGTGATCTGGGGCGATCAGTTGCTGATGATCTATGCCGAAGATCTGCTGCGGCAGGTGCCGGGGGCCACGATTATCGCCGATGTGAAGGCATCGCGGGCGCTGTTTGGCCGGGTTGAGGAACTGGGCGGGCGCCCGCTGATGTGGAAGACCGGGCACAGCCTGATCAAATCCAAAATGAAGGAAGTTTCCGCCCCGCTGGCCGGGGAGATGAGCGGGCACGTGTTCTTCGCGCACGAATACTATGGTTTCGATGATGCGCTTTACGCGGCCGTGCGGCTGATCGCGGCGTCGGCGCGGCTGGGCCAGTCGGTAACCGAATTGCGCGGCGCGATGCCGGCGCTGGTCAATACGCCCGAACTGCGCTTTCAGGTTGATGAAAGCCGCAAGTTCGCGGTGATCGATGAAGTGAAGCAGCGCCTTTCGGCCGATGGCGCCGATGTCGATGCCACCGATGGCGTGCGCGTTTCGACCGCGGATGGCTGGTGGCTGCTGCGCGCTTCGAACACCCAGGACGTGCTGGTGGCGCGTGCCGAAAGCGATAACGCGGCCGGGCTGGAACGGCTGATGGCGCAGATCGATGCCCAGCTGGCCGCATCGGGCCTGCAGCGCGGACCGCAAGCCGGGCATTGAGGGCGCGCCCGGCGGGGCTTTCCCCGCTGGCGGCTTACAGCACCAGCAGCAGGCCCAATCCGGCTGCGGCGATGCTGGCCAGCATGGCGCCGGCGGCTTGCCAGCTGTTGCGCCATCCGGCGATGCTGACCAGCGTGGCCGCTTTGAACAGCGTGTTGAGCACGAAGGGTGGAACCAGCACCAGCCCCGCGATCCGCGGCGCCAGTGTGCCGGGCGGCAAGTTGCCCAGGGTAATGATCGCCGAATCGACATCCACCACCCCGGAAATTGCCAGCACGCTGGCCAGCCCGGCATGGCCGAACCGCGCCAGCATCCAGTGGGCTGCCACGGTCAGCACCATGGTCAGCGCCATCAGCGCCAGCGCCGGGCCAAGATCAAACGGGTTGCGGACCGCCACGGCATCGCCATCAGCCGGTGGGTGAATGCCATTCCGGCGCGTTTGCAGGATCAGCCCCGTCGCGATCAGGCTGGTCAGCATTCCGGGCACGGCCAGCATGGCCAGCGTGGGCAGGGCGAACCCCGCCAAGGCCCCGGTCAGCACCATGATCCGCAGGAACATGACCGCCGATGCCAAGGCGATGCCAGCGTTGCACACGGCCGTATCGTTGGCCGGATCGCGCAGCTTGCCCGCGAGCGATGCGGTGACCGCGGTGGATGATACCATGGCCCCCGCCGCCGCAGTGGCCAGTACCCCGCGTGATGGCCCCAGCAGGCGCGCCGCGGCATAGCCGGCAAAGCTGAAGCCCGATACCAGCACCACGATCAGCCACAGCTGGCGCGGCCGCCAGGCGTCATAAGGCCCATAGGGGGTGTCGGGCAGCAGTGGCAGGATCACCAGCGCGATCAGTGCGAACCGGGCGATTGCCATCATCTCGCGCTCGTCCATGCGGCGCAGCCAGTGATGCAGGCGGCTGCGCATGGCCAACACCAGAACCGTGACCCCGGCCCCGGCGCTGGCCAATGCCAATTCGCCGCTGCCCGCCAGAAAGCCGCAGGCGATGGTGATCAACCCGGTCAGGCTGGCCGTGCCGCTGATGCTGTCCTCGCGCTGGGTGGTGCGCCAGTATCCCAGCACGACCAGCGCCGCCGCGGCCAGCATGATCGCCAGCGAAAATCCCGCGGCGCGCTGCTGCAGCGCGCCGGCGATGCCCCCCGCGAACCCCAGCAAGCCATATGTCCGGATCCCGGCAAAACGGTGCCCCGCTGGTTCACGGCGCTGTGCCCAGCCACGCTGGATCCCCACCAGCAATCCCAAGGCCAGCGCGGCTGCCAGCCCCGCCAGCTCGCCATAATCGAGTGCGACTTGCATCTGCATGGATGGGTCTTGGCAGTTGGATCAAGCCAGGGGAAGGGGGAACCTGTCGCCGCTGGCGCTGTGGCAACTTCCCCCCTTTCCTCCGCGCCGGATCGCGCCCACATTCTGCAGCATGAATACCGCCGCTCTCGCGCCAGAACTTGACCAGTGGTTCACCGCGCGCGGCTGGCGGGTGCGTCGCCATCAAAGTGCCATGCTGGCGGTCGCTGCGGCTGGCCGGCACGCGTTGCTGGTGGCCGATACCGGCGCGGGCAAGACATTGGCCGGGTTCCTGCCCACGCTGGCCGCGTTCTGTCCATCCACGCTTGGGGCCGCACCAGCGCCCGATGGGCTGCACACGCTCTATGTATCGCCGCTCAAGGCGCTGGCGGACGATGTGCAGCGCAACCTGCTGGCACCGGTGGCCGAACTGGGGCTGGACTTGCGGATCGAGACTCGCAGCGGCGATACCCCGTCTGATCGCAAGGCCCGGCAGCGCGTCCGCCCGCCCCATGTCTTGCTGACCACGCCGGAATCGCTGTCGTTGCTGCTGTCCTATCCCGAAGCGGCGGACCTGTTCGGTTCGCTGCGGCGGATCGTGATCGACGAGGTGCACGCCTTTGCCAACACCAAGCGCGGCGATCTGTTGGCGCTGGCGCTGGCGCGGCTGCAGGCCTTGGCACCGGATTTGCAGCGGGTGGCGCTATCGGCAACCGTGGCCGATCCGGATGCGTATCGGCGCTGGTTGGCACCGGGCGGCGATCCTGAAGGTGTGGCGCTGGTAACCGGAGAAGCCGGCGTGCCGCCGCAGCTCTCGATCCTGCTGCCCCAGGATGCCCGGGTGCCATGGGGCGGCCATGCCGCCGGCTGGGCGGTTCCGCAGCTTTATGCCGCGATCAAGGCCAATCGCACCACGCTGGTGTTCACCAACACCCGCTTTCTGGCCGAATTCATCTTTCAGAAGCTGTGGGACGCGAACGACGACCACCTGCCGATCGGGATTCACCACGGCTCGCTGTCAAAAGAGGCCCGCCGCAAGGTCGAGGCGGCCATGGCCCGCGGCGAACTGCGGGCGCTGGTTTGCACCGCCAGCCTCGATCTGGGGGTGGACTGGGGCGATATTGATCTGGTGGTGCAGATGGGCGCACCCAAGGGCTCGTCCCGGTTGCTGCAACGGATCGGGCGCGCCAACCATCGGCTGGATCAATCCAGCCGGGCCTTGCTGGCGCCGGGCAATCGCTTCGAATTTCTTGAGGCGTTCGCCGCGCAGCAGGCTGTGGCCGAAGGCCAGCGCGATGGCGAAGATTTTCGCCCCGGCAGCCTCGATGTGCTGGCGCAGCACGTTATGGCCTGTGCCTGCGCCGGGCCGTTCGATGGCGCGGCCCTTTTGGCCGAAGTCCGCTCGGCTGCGGCTTATGCATGGGTGGATGCGGCGGTTTGGGAACGGGTGCTGGGGTTCGTCGGGAACGGCGGCTATGCGCTGCGCGCTTATGACCGGTTCCAGCGCATCGTTCGCGGCCGGGATGGGCAATGGCGGCTGACCCATCCGGACCATGCCGCGCGCCATCGGCTGAATGCCGGGATCATCATCGATTCAGAAATGGTTGACGTGCGCTTTCGCAACGGCCGCGCGCTGGGCCGGGTCGAGGAAAGCTTCGCCGCCAGCCTCAATCCGGGGGCGACCTTCCGGTTCGCCGGGCTGGATCTTGAGGTTGAGGCCATGCGCGAAACCGAACTGGTGGTGCGCGCGGCCCGGCGGGCCGGTGCGATCCCCAGTTACATGGGCGCTCGCATGCCGCTCACCACCCACTTGTCGCAGCGGGTGCAAGCCTTGCTGGCCGACCGTGGGGGCTGGGGCCGGTTTCCGGACGATGTGCGCGAATGGCTGGAGATGCAGGATTGGCGGTCGCAGTTGCCTGCGCCGGGCACGTTGCTGGTTGAAAGCTTCCCGCACGAACAGCGGCATTACAGTGTGTTCTACACGTTCGAAGGCTGGCCGGCCAACCAGTCGCTGGGTATGCTGATGACCCGGCGGATGGAAGCGCTGGGGCTGGCGCCGCTGGGGTTTGTGGCTAACGATTATGCGCTGGCGGTCTGGGGGCTGCGGCCGATCACCGATCCCGCGGCGCTGCTTGCGCCAGATATCATGGCCGATGAATTCACCGAATGGGTGCAGGACAGCTATTTGCTGCGACGCGCCTTTCGCGAAGTTGCGGTTATTGCCGGGCTAGTCGAACGGCATCATCCCGGCAGGCGCAAGACCGGCCGGCAAGTGACCTTTTCAACGGACCTGATTTACGATGTTCTGCGCCGGTACGAGCCGGATCACGTGCTGATCGATGCTGCTTGGGCCGATGCCCGGGCGCGTATGACCGATATCGGCCGGCTTGGGGCCTTGCTGGACCGCGCTGAACGGCAGTTGCGCCATGTCCAGCTGGATCGGGTCAGCCCGCTGGCGGTGCCGGTGTTGGTGATGATCGGCCGCGAAAGCGTGCCGCAAGGTACCGCTGATGACGAACTGCTGATCGAGGCGGAATCCCTCGCGGGTGCCGCGATGCGGCCTGATCGCTAGGGCAAAGGTCCGCGCGGCAAGGCCGGCCGAAATGGAAAGGGGGCCGGAACGAAAAAGGGGGCGGATCGCTCCGCCCCCTTGTTTTTGTGTTCCGAATGATCCGGCTTAGTTGGTAGCCGAGCCTGCGCCCGCTTCCTTGCTGAATTCGGAATACTGTTCGTTGCCGACAAACCCGAACGCGGTCACGCCCGAACCCTTGATGATGTTCAGCACCTGGGCCGAAGTATCATAGGGAGCCTGCGGGTCCGGCTGGAACTGAAGTTCCGGTTCCGGCTTGATTGCCATCGTCGCCTGCAGCGTGCTCAGCAACTGACCGCCGTCAAGCGGGGTACCGTTCCAGAGGATCTGGCTGTTCGGCATGATGACCAGCTTGTTCTTGTCGCGCTTGACCACGACATCCGGCGGCGGGGCCGACGGGTTGGGCAGGTCGATGTTCACCGCGTGGGTGGCCACCGGGATGGTGATGATGAACATGATGAGGAGAACGAGCATGACGTCGATAAGCGGCGTCGTGTTCATTTCCATCATCGGCTCGCCATCGTCTTTGCCGCCTGACATTGCCATGGGGTCTTACTCCTGAAAGTTATGGCCTGACGGCTATCAGCCTGCCGGATCGACCGGGTTCGAGATGAAACCGACCGTCGGGTAGCCCGAGATCTGGACGTTGTAGATCGCACCGGCGATGCAGCGCCACGGGGCATTCACGTCACCGCGGATGTGCACCTGGGGCACGAGTTCCGGGTTGGCAACGAGCGCCTCGGGACCACCAGCACGCTTCACGATATCGTCAAGACGCTTGAAGGCCATATCACGCAGCTCGTTCGAATCGACCGGCGTGATGTTGTTGAAATAGATCCGGCATTCGCCGCCCAGCGACGCACCTTCGAAGCCCGGGTCCCCGGCACTGCGGCCGGCAGAGTCCGTCGTACTCACCGTCAGGAGAAGGTTTTCAACCTTATCCTTGGACTCAACCGAGACCATGATCGGGAGGTGCAGCTTCTGAATGGTCTGGATCGCGACCGGAACGGCGATGAGGAAGATGATCAGGAGCACCAGCATCACGTCCACGAGGGGCGTGGTGTTGATGTCCGACATCGGCTTCTCTTCGCCGCCGCCGCCCATCGAAATCGCCATGAGTTACATCCTATCCTTGCGTTGTCCGGCTGGTCGGACGCTGCCTTGCGGCGTGGCGTCCGGGCCGGTCAGGAACCGGTGCCTGAGCGCGGAAGAATCCGCCTCGGCACCGGCCTGTGACTTACTTCTTGGCAGCCGTGGCAGCAGCCGGAGCAGCAGGCTTGGCGGCAGCAACCGGAGCAGCCGGCTTCACAGCGCCCTTCGACGTGATGTTCGCGAGAACGTCGGTCGAGAAGCCCTGCAGCAGTTCAGCGATGCGCTTGTTGCGGCCCTGGAGGTAGTTGTAGGCAAGCACGGCCGGAACGGCGACGAGCAGACCCAGCGCGGTCATGATCAGAGCTTCACCAACCGGGCCCGCGACCTTGTCGATCGAGGCCGAACCGGCAACGCCGATGGCGATCAGGGCGCGGTAGATACCGACCACGGTGCCGAACAGACCGATGAACGGTGCGGTTGCACCGACGGTGGCGAGGAACGACAGACCGCCAGCGAGGCGGGCGTTGATCGTGGCTTCCGAACGGGCCAGCGAACCGTGCAGCCAATCGTGGGCGTCGGTTTCGTTGGACATCTTGCTGTGCTGTTCTTCAGCAGCCAGGCCGTCTTCGGCCAGCTGGCGCCATGCGGTGTTCTTTTCCAGCTTGGCAGCGCCCTCCTTGAGGGTGGCGGCCTTCCAGAAGTTGCCGCGCATTTCGCGATACTGGCGAACGATCTTCGACTGTTCGAACCACTTGGTGAACAGGATGAAGAACGAACCGAACGACATGATGCCGAGGATGGTCACGGTCGCGTACGAAATGAAACCGCCAGCCTCAAGGGCTTCCTTGAAGCCGAACTTGTTCTGGGGAGCAGCGCTGGCCGCTTCGGCCAGAAGGTTAACGATAAACATGCGGTAGTCCTCTCAAGAAGAATAAAGTTGAAAACCTGAGGCTCTCTAGAGAGCCGGAAAACGAGAATTAATCCTTGGGAATCTGCCAACGGACCGCGTTGGAGTAGGTGCCCGAAGCCGGGTTGCCTTCACCATCGGTGGCCGGGTTGAAACGGCCGCGACGCACCAGGTTCGAACAGGCAGCCTGATCGAGATCGGGGCTACCGCTCGAACCGGTGATGTCACAGTTCGTCACGCGGCCATCCGGACCCACGGTGAGGCGGAAGCGCGTGGTGCCTTCCCGTTCCTCACGCAGTGCGCGCGACGGATAGTCGTTGGTCGTTACCCATTCGGTCGACCGGCCGCGGGGAACCGGCTGCTTGGGCTGGAACCGCGGTGCGGCCGGAGCCGGAGCCACAATGATCGGCGGCGCAACAGGCGGCGGCGTAGACACCGTGGACACCGGCGGAGGGGTCACGTTCACATTGATCTTCGGCGGCGGAGCCACAATCGGGGGCGGCGCAGCAGCCTTCTTGGGCGGCGGCGGCGGCTCCTTCTTGGGCTCGTCCTTCTTGATGTCGACGGTCGTTACCTTCTTCATCACAGCCTTCACCCCTTCATAGGCGAGGCCGGTCACCAGCGCATAGCCGACAACCACGTGAATCAGGGCAACGACGACAAAGGCGGTAATCCGATTACCGCTCATCTCCTGGTCAGCGTAAGCCATTCAGACGCATCACTCCATAACAGTCCCCCGGGACAAGCCCGGACACGACGCCCGAATCTGCCCGAGGGAAGATTCGACCGCTTAAATTCTTAATTTCCACCCTGCTGGTCAACCCGGGAAACCCAGCAGGCACCCGAACCTGCTTGGCCAGATCGAGGGCCCTTATTGTTCTTGGGCCCGCTTTTCCCAGTGCTGTAGCGAGGCACTGCGGCTCGCGCAACGCTTTATCCATTAACCGTCGATTCACTTGTGTTACCGTGAAAGGTGATGGAAACGCGCGGTAAATCGGGGCGGCATCCTGCGGCTTGCACGGCCTGGCAAAAAATTCTGGAGCAAAGATGCACAAGTTACCCGTTTTTATCGCACTCTGCTTTGCGGCGCTGGCGCCGCTTGCTCCGGCAGCGGCAGCTGGGCCTGATTCGGTGGCTGCGGTACCCGCGCCCGCCCCGAGTTACGCGGATCTTGCCGACCTGACGGATGGGGCACCGCTGGTGATTCGGGCCCAGCCGCGCAAATTGGTGCCGATCGAAGCCGCCCGCGCCCTGGGGCTCAAGCCGGGCTGGGGACGGTTCTATGTTGAAGCCAAGACCGAGGCGCTGATTTTCGGCCGATCCGGGCTGGGCGAGCAATTGCGCTATCTGGTTGACTTGCGGCTGGATGCGCGGGGCAAGGCGCCGGTTCTTAAAAAGAAAAGCGTGGTGCTGTTCGCACGCGCCGTTCCCGGCCGACCGGGCGAGCTGCAGCTGGTTGCGCCGGACGCCCAATTGCTGTGGGATCCGCCGCTGGAAGCGCGGCTGCGGGCCCTGATCGCGGAATTGAACGCGCCAGCACCGCCGCCGCGCGTTACCGGGGTGCGCGAAGCGATATTCGTGCCCGGCAATCTGGCCGGAGAGAGCGAGACGCAGTTGTTCCTTGCCACTCTGACGGGCGATCCGGCCGCCATCACGATCAGCCGACAGCCCGGTCAAGCGGCGCGCTGGGGGCTGTCGTTCTCGGAGCTGGTCGGCGATGCCGCCGCCCCGGCGCGCGACACGCTGGCATGGTATCGCCTGGCCTGCTTCCTGCCGCCGGTGCTGCCCGATAGCGCGAATACGTCGGGCACGCCGGACAATCGTGTCGCGGCGGGCCGGGATTACCGCTTTGTGCTGGATCAGCTTGGCAGTTGCCCGCGCACCCGCCAGTAGTGTCGGCCAGCACCGTCGGCGGCGTGTAACTTCAGAAGCGCTTGCCGCTTGTGCGCCGCCACCTTAAGGGCCGCGGCGCGAAAGGGATTATCATGGCCGAACCTCTGCGTATTGCGCTTGCCGGCCTTGGCACCGTGGGTGCCGGGGTCATCCGACTGGTCGAAGCGAACGCCGCGCTGATTGCGCGCCGTGCCGGCCGTCCCATCCAGATCACCGTGGTGGGCGCGCGCGACCGCTACAAGGACCGCGGCGTCGACCTTTCGGCTTACGCCTGGGAAGATGACATGGTGGTCATGGGTGAACGCGACGACGTGGACGTTGTGGTGGAGCTGGTCGGCGGATCGGATGGGCCGGCGCTCAGCTGCGCGCGAACCACGATCGAGGCGGGCAAGGCCTTTGTCACCGCGAACAAGGCGATGATCGCCCATCACGGGCTGGAGCTGGCCGCCAAGGCCGAGGCCAAGCGCGTGGCGCTGAAATTCGAAGCCGCGGTCGCGGGCGGGATTCCGGTGATCAAGGGGCTGCGCGAAGGGGCCGCCGCGAACGAGATCGAGCGGGTTTACGGCATTCTCAACGGCACCTGCAATTATATCCTGTCGACCATGGAAGACACCGGCCGCGATTTTGCCGACGTGCTGTCCGAAGCGCAGGCCAAGGGTTATGCCGAAGCCGATCCCGCGTTTGACATCGAGGGCACCGATGCGGCCCACAAGCTTTCGATCCTGGCGGCGATCGCGTTTGGCACGACGATAGATTTCGCCAGTGTCGACACCACCGGCATCACCCGCCTGCGCGCTGCGGACATCGCCCAGGCGGATGCGCTGGGCTATGTGATCCGGCTGATCGGGATGGCCGAAACCGACAAGACCGCGAATGGCGCACACACGCTGTTCCAGCGCGTCCAGCCGCACCTTGTGCCCTTCGATCACCCGCTGGCCCATGTCGATGGTGCGACCAACGCGGTGGTCGCCGAAGGCAACTTTTCGGGCCGCTTGCTGTTTCAGGGCGCGGGCGCTGGGGATGGCCCCACGGCCAGTGCGGTAGTGGCCGATCTGATCGATATCGCGCGGGCCATGTCTGGGCCGACAACTGGGTCCGGGCCAAACGCAGGCGCACGCGAAGTGGGCGCGGCGTTCTCGGTCCCGGTGGCCGAGCTGGAAACGATGCCGCCGGCCGCCACCGGCCACCGGATGGGCCGGGCCTATCTGCGCTTCATGGTTGCTGATCGGCCGGGCGTTTTGGCCGAAATCACCGCCGCACTGCGCGATGCCGGGGTTTCGATCGAAAGCATGATCCAGAAGGGCCGCGGCGGTGATTCTGGCGATGAGGTGATGGTTGCCATGGTGACGCACGAAGGACCGGAAAGCGCGGTATCCGAAGCACTGCGCCTGCTTGATGGGTCAGACAGCCTGGCCGAACCGCCGCTGGTCATGCAGATTTTGGGCGAATAACCCCACCGCCGGCATGGCGGGCATGGCGGGTGATCAGGGCGCCGGTTTTTCGCCCCGGGCGATAAGATCGGCCTCTGAACCTGCCGGTGCTTCGGGGATCGCTTTCAGGTCGATTACGTAAACTGGCGGCGGCGCCCAGCCGCCAACCGCGCAGCCGGGCCTGCCCCGGCAGGAGCCGCGATCAAGCTGCGGCGCACGCGGAACGCCGTTGTTCAACGCGTGCCGCGCGGCCAGCGATGATGGATCGCTTTCGGCGGTGGAGGGGACGCGCTGATCTTCGCCGCGATCCGGCGCGCAGACCACGATCGCGGTATCATCGCCGCCGGAATCGCAACGCCGCCTTGGCGGCGGAGCGCCATAGAGGTCGCGCGTGATCGTGATCCGTTCGGCGACACGCGCATCGAAATCATCGGTTTGGCCCAACGCCGGCCAGGCCAGCGCCGCCAGCCCTGCTGCGAGAATGCGTTTGTCCAGAAACTGACTATACCGCACGCATGCCCCCGTTTCGGACGATCGTCCAAAGACCCTGGGTGGACTTAATCCGGCCTGAATGGGGACTAGTCTGGTTCTGGGCCTCGACATCGCGGCGTGTGCTGTCTAAGCGCGCCTGAGGTCCCAATGTACATACGTATTCAAGCCGGGGAAAGTGTCACACCATGAGCAACTCCACGCCCGCCAGCAACGTTCTCGATCGCGTCCTCGTGCTCGAAATGGTTCGCGTTACCGAAGCTGCCGCCATTGCCGCATCGGCCCTGGTTGGCCGCGGCGATGAGAAGGCCGCCGACCACGCCGCGGTGGAAGCGATGCGCGCGGCGTTCGACGAGCTTGAGATCGACGGCACCGTGGTGATCGGCGAAGGCGAACGCGATGAAGCGCCGATGTTGTACATCGGCGAAAAGGTTGGCGGGGCGATTGGCCGCGGCCCCAAGATCGACATCGCGCTCGATCCGCTGGAAGGCACCACCATCACCGCCAAGGCCGGCCCGAACGCGCTGGCCGTGCTGGCCTGCGCCGAGGAAGGCAACCTGCTTAACGCGCCCGATGTCTACATGGACAAGCTGGCGGTTGGCCCCGGCTATCCCGAAGGCATCATTGATCTGGCCAAATCGCCGACCGAAAACGTAAAGGCCGTGGCCGCCGCCAAGGGCGTGGCCCCCAGCGACATCATCGTCTGCGTGCTGGATCGTCCGCGCCATGCCGATCTGATCGCCGAACTGCGCGGCCTGGGTTGCGGCGTGGTGCTGATCGGCGATGGCGATGTGGCCGGGGTGATCGCGGTAACCAACGAAGACACCACGATCGATCTGTACATGGGTTCTGGCGGCGCCCCCGAAGGCGTGCTGGCGGCAGCCGCGCTGCGCTGCGTGGGCGGCCAGTTCAACGGCCGCCTGCTGTTCCGCAACGATGACGAGAAGGCCCGTGCTCGTAAGTGGGGCATTGCCGACCTGAACAAGATCTACACGCGCGACGAACTGGCCAAGGGCGATTGCATCTTTGCCGCAACCGGCGTGACCGATGGATCGCTGCTGGATGGGGTGAAGCGCCTGAAGGACGGCACGATGACCACGCACACCGTGGTGATGCGCGCCAGTTCGGGCACCGTGCGCTGGGTCAAGGGCGAGCATCGCAAGCCCCGCTGATCCACCGTTTACGCCATGGCCCGTCTTGCAATCGCGCCGCGCTCGGCTAGAGCGCGGTCCATGGGCTGCGGGAAGGATATGCGCACATGAAGATCGTCGCCGGCAACAGCAACTTGCCTCTCGCTCGGGCGATTGCGGGTTATCTTGAATTGCCGCTGACCGATGCCAGCGTGCGTCGCTTCGCCGACGAGGAAGTGTTCGTGGAAATCCACGAAAACGTGCGCGGCGAAGATGTGTTCGTGGTTCAGTCCACCAGCTTCCCGACCAACGACAACCTGATGGAACTGCTGATCTGCACCGATGCGCTGCGCCGCGCTTCGGCCAAGCGGATCACCGCCGTGGTGCCGTATTTCGGCTATGCCCGGCAGGATCGCAAACCGGGCCCGCGCACGCCGATTTCGGCCAAGTTGGTTGCCAACCTGATCACCACGGCCGGGGCTGACCGTGTGCTGGCGGTTGATCTGCACGCCGGACAGATTCAGGGCTTCTTCGATATTCCGACCGACAACCTGTTTGCCGCCCCTGTGATGGCGGCGGATATTCTGGCGCGTTACAGCGGTCAGAACCTGATGGTGGTTTCCCCCGACGTGGGCGGCGTGGTTCGTGCCCGCGCGCTGGCCAAGCGGCTGGATAACGCCCCGCTGGCGATCGTTGACAAGCGCCGCGACAAGCCCGGCCAATCCGAAGTGATGAACATCATCGGTGACGTAAAGGGCCGCGCCTGCATCCTGATCGACGATATCATCGATTCGGGCGGCACGCTGTGCAACGCCGCGCAGGCGCTGATGGAAGCAGGGGCGGCCAGCGTGACGGCCTACCTTACCCACGGCGTGCTGTCGGGCGGCGCGGTGGCGCGGGTCAGCAATTCGGCGCTTAAGGAACTGGTCATCACCGATACGATCATGGCCAGCGAAGCCGCCCAGCAATCGGACAAAGTCCGGGTGCTGACGATCGCGCCGCTGATTGGCGAAGCGATCCGCCGGATTGCCGATGAAAGCTCGGTTTCGAGCCTGTTCGACTAAGATGAATCTGACCGCCGATATCGCTCTCGCCCATCGCCTGGCCGATGCGGCGCGCGCGGCCATTCGCCCGCATTTCCGTTCAGGCCTGACGAGCGAGCGCAAGGGCGATGCCACCCCGGTCACGTTGGCCGATCGCGCCGCCGAAGAAGCGATGCGGGCGATCCTGCGCGCTGAAGTGCCGGCCGATGCCGTACACGGCGAGGAATTCGGCGCCACCACGGGCAACTCGGGGCGCACCTGGGTGCTTGATCCGATCGATGGAACCACGGCCTTTCTGGCCGGCCGGCCGCTGTTCGGCACGCTGATTGCGCTGGTGGTGGAAGGCTGGCCCGTGCTGGGCGTGATCGATCAGGCGATCCTTGACGAACGCTGGGTTGGCGTGACCGGCCAGCCGACCACGCTCAATGGCCAGCCGGTGCGCACCCGCCACTGTGCCGCGCTGGGCGATGCCGCGCTGGCTACCACCGGGCCGCACTATTTCGATGACCATGATGTCGCGCACTTCATGGGCCTGGCCGCCAAGACCGATCACCGCCGGATGGTGATGGGCGGCGATTGCTATAACTATGCCATGCTGGCCAGCGGCCATCTGGATGTGGTGTGCGAAGCCAACCTCAAGCTGCACGATTGGGCCGCGCTGGTCCCCGTGGTCGAAGGCGCGGGCGGCATGATGTGTGATTGGAACGGCGATCCGCTGCACGCCGCCAGCGATGGCCGGGTGCTGGCGCTGGGCGATCCCGCCCGGCTGGACGACGTGGCGGAAGCGCTGGCCTGCAATCATTAGGCCGATCTGACCTGCGTCGATCTGGCCTGGGCCGGTCAGGCATTAGGCTGGTTACGCCAGCGCAGCCTTGACGAATTCCGCTGCACGTTCGCCGATCATGATCGACGGGGCATTGGTGTTGCCCGATACCAGCCGCGGCATCACCGAAGCATCGGCCACCCACAGCCCATCCAGCCCCTTCAGCTTCAGCGTGGGATCAACCACCGCCCCGGCATCGCTACCCATCCGGCAAGTGCCGACCGGGTGATAGACCGTATCGGCCCGGTTGCGGATCAGCTGGTCCAGCGCGGCATCATCATCAAGGTTGACCGGATGGCGGTCCTCGGGCCGATAATCGCTGAGCGGGGCCACTTGCGCAATCCGGTGCATCATCCGCACGCCGCGGCGCAACGTGGCAATATCGCGGTCGTCCGCCAGGAAGTTGGGATCGATCCGCGGTGCGGCGGCGGGATCGGGCGACGCCAGCCGCACGGTGCCGCGGCTTTCGGGACGCAGCACGCAGGCATGGATCGAAAAGCCGTGGCCGTGAACTTTGTCACGCCCATGGTCTTCCAGCATCGCGGGAACGAAGTGGTACTGGATGTCGGGCGCGGGCAGATCGGGCGCCGAACGCCAGAACCCGCCGGCTTCGGCGAAGGGCGTGGTCATCATGCCGGTGCGCTTGCGGCGATGCTCGACGATCGCGGACAGCATCTTCCACGCGCCGGTCAGGCTATCGCCAATGAAGTCTTTCGACTGCGTTTTCCAGCCATGGACATAGTCGATGTGGTCTTGCAGATCGCTGCCCACAGCGGCCCGATCGACGTGTACCCCAAGCCCGTGTTCGGCCAGGTGCGCCCCCGGCCCGATGCCCGACAGCATCAGGACTTGCGGTGAGCCAAACGCCCCGGCGCACAGCACCACGCCGCCGGCGGCGCGCAGCACGTCCGACTTGCCGTCAACGCTGACCGCAACGCCAGTGGCGCGGCCGTTTTCGACCACGATCCGATCAACCTGCACGCCGGTGCGGATCGCAAGGTTGGCGGGCGGGTTGGACAAATAGGCCCGCGCCGCAGACCAGCGTTCGCCGCCTTTCTGGGTTACCTGATACAGCCCAAAGCCATCCTGCTGCGCGCCGTTGAAATCCGGATTGGCGCCCAGTTGCAGCTGCGCGGCGCTGGCCACGAAAGCCCGGCTTCCGGGATTGGGCCAATGCTGGTCCGATACGGACAGCGGCCCATCGCCGCCGTGGAATTCGCTGGCACCGCGTTCGTTGCCTTCGGCTTTGCGGAAGAATGGCAGCACATCGGCATAGGCCCACCCGGTGCAGCCCAGCGCCGCCCATTGATCGTAATCGAAGGCGTGCCCGCGGACATAGAGCATGGCGTTGATCGCACTCGATCCACCCAGGCCCCGTCCGCGCGGCTGATAGCCCACCCGCCCGTTCAGCCCGGCCTGCGGCACGGTATCGAAGCGATAGTTCGATGTTTTGGGAATCCATGGCATGAAGCCCGGCGTCTTCACGCGGACCGTATCGTTGGTGCCGCCCGCTTCCAGCAGGCAGACCCGGCGGCGAGGGTCTTCGGCCAGGCGCGCGGCCACCGCGCTGCCGGCACTGCCGCCGCCGATCACGATTACGTCAAATTCGTCCATCTACCCGCTCCGCCCATGCTTTGGTGCAGGTTAATCGTTCGATTAAGGCGGGGCAACTTATTCTATTGGCGATCTTTGGGCCATCATTCGGGCGGGTGCGCCGGGTGCAGTTCGCGCCAGCGCGCGCGGATCGTATCGGATGTGTCGCGGCTGCCATCGTGGCTCCAGCCGGGCTGCATGAAAATATAGCCCAGCTTGTAGCGCCATGGTGCGTGCCAAACATCGCGCGCGATCCCGATCCATTCGTGGAACGCTGCCCAGCCCAGGTTGAACGTGCCCAGTTGCCGGACGATGCCGTATTGGATCGTCTCGTCATCCCGTTCGGGCTGAAACGTGCCGAACAGCCGGTCCCAGACGATGAGCACCCCGGCATAGTTGCGATCAAGGTAGCGCGGGTTCGTGGCGTGGTGAACCCGGTGATGGCTGGGGGTGTTCATCACCGCTTCGACCCAGCGCGGCATCCGGTCAATGGCTTCGGTGTGAATCCAGAACTGGTAGACCAAGTTTACCGCGCCGACCGTGACGATCATCACCGGATCAAAGCCGATGAAGGCTGGCCAGATCCGGAACAGGAACGACAGCGCGATGAACCCGGTCCACGTTTGCCGCAGCGCGGTGGACAGGTTGTAGTGCTGGCTGGAATGGTGATTGACGTGGCTGGCCCAGAACCAGCGAATGCGATGGCCGGTGCGGTGCGCCCAATAGTAATTGCAATCATCCAGCACGAAGCAGCCGATCCACGCCCACCATGCCCAGCCGATCGTGGCCACCCGGTGCTGGAACAACCACATGGCGGCGGCCGCAACCACGCCAACGGTCAGCCCGTTCACCAGCGTGCTGCCGGTGCCCAACGCCAGCGAGGTCAGCGTGTCGCGCGGTTCATAAGCCTGGCGGGCGCTCTTTCTGGCCCACACCATTTCGATCACGATCGCCAGGATGAAGAACGGGATCGCCAGTTCGACGGGGCCAAAATGCATCATTGGTTAAGCCCCCACCCGGCGCAAACTGGCGGCCCACACCTGGGCTTGCTCGCCAAGGTCCAGCGTGATGGCGCCGAATAACCGTTCGCCAGTGCCGACCGTCAGGAAGTTGCGGTCCAGCCGGGTATAGGCGTGGCTATCCAGCAGGCGGGCGGCAAATTGCACGCCGTGGCGCCGCAGCAACATGACCCGGCCGCTCTGGTCGCGCAGCAGCGCGCCGATCCCGGCGCGGTCGATGGCAAGGTCAATCGGTTCGAACCCGCACAGCGCGGCGCGGGCCAGCGCCTTGGCCTCATCCGCGCCGCGCAAGCGCACGTCCCCGCCCAGCCCCAACCGCTGGGACAGCAGCGTCACCGCCAGAATCAGGACGGCCGAGACGCCGACTTGGATCGCAAGGAATGGCACCTGCAGATGGGGCATCGGCAAATCAGGCGCCCTTGGCGGACAGCATGTCCATCAGCGCGCGCACCGGGGTTACGTCATAGCCCGCTTCGGAAGCGGCCGCGGCCAGCGCCTGCGGGCTTTCGCCGCGGCTGGCTTCAGCCAGCGCCCACAGCAGGGTCGATCGCGTTCCCGAGCGGCAATAGGCCAGCACGGGCGCGGTGGTGCTGGCCAGCGCGGCGGCCATCGCCTTTACTTGCCCATCGGAAAACCCGGCGTGGGTGACCGGAATGGCCACATAGGCGATCCCGGCAGCCGCAGCCGCGGCGGCAATCGCAGCGCCGGGGGTCTGGTCGTCGCTCTCATCCTCGGGGCGGTTGTTGATGATCAGGCCAATCCCCTGGCTGGCGGCTTCATCGACTTCGGCCACCGTGATTTGCGGGCTGGTCAAAATGCGGTGCGATAGTTGGCGGAACATCGTGGGTTATTGTCCTTCGGTGGCGCGGCTGCGGTTGCGGCGGCGGCGCGAGATGATGTTGAGAGATTCGACCAGCGCTGAAAACGCCATTGCCGCATAGATGTAGCCCTTGGGAATATGCACCCCGAAAGCATCGGCAATCAGCACCACGCCGATCATCACCAGAAACGCCAGAGCCAGCATGACCAGTGTCGGGTTCTTCTCGATGAAGCGCGACAGCGGGGCGGCGGCAACCATCATCAGGGCCACGGTGATGACGACGGCGGCGATCATAATCGCGACCTGATCGGTCATCCCCACGGCGGTGAGGATCGAATCGATCGAGAACACCAGATCCAGCGCGATGATTTGGGCAATGGCGGCGGAAAAGGCGATCTGGGCAACGCCCTTGTCATGATCGAGCAATTCGCCGCTGGGGCCTTCGCTGTCGATGTTGTGGTGGATTTCGGTGGTGGCCTTCCACAGCAGGAACAGCCCGCCAGCCAGCAAGATCAGATCCCGCCCCGAAAACGCCGTTTCGAAGGTTGGCTCGCCATGCGCGCCCGCCGCGCCGGCAATCCCCAGATCGAACAGCGGTTGCTGCAACGACACGATCCAACCGATCAGCAGCAGCAGGCCGATCCGCAGCCCCAGCGCCAGCCCCAGGCCAAGGCGCCGCGCAGTCTGCTGCTGGTGCGCCGGTAGCTTGTTTGAGAGGATGGCGATGAACACGAGATTGTCGATCCCGAGGACCACCTCGAGCGCGATCAGGGTTAACAGGGCGGCCCAGGCGGCCGGTTCGGTCAAAAGGGTGAAGAGTTCCATGCCCACTGTCTGCCGTGCGCCGCGTGCGGAAGCAAGTGGGCGCTATCACCGGCAAAAGCAGGCTGGAATGCTGGCACTCTCGGGTCCGAACGGGATTGGCAGAAATGTCACACCGCATCGTTTCTGAACGGGCCGATTTGGCCGATATGTGATTCTGTTCGCCAGATCGGCGCGAATCGTCTAACGGGGGAATCGCAGAAGAGGGGCCGTTCGGCCTTTTTGTTCTGTCGCCCGGTGCGATTCGTCCACGCTGCCGGGCTGTGTTGATTAGGGCGAAACGAAGGTACGTTCGGGTTTATGGGTTTTGATAGAGGGCGTCGCGGTCGTGGCCGTGACAAGCGGGACGGTTTCGGCGAAGAAACTTTTGATCCTTTCGCGGGCGGCGGCGACCGTTTTGGCGGCGGTGATCGTTTCGGCGGTGGCGGTGGTCGCGGCGGCTTCGGCGGTGGTGACCGCGGTGGTTTCGGCGGCGGTGATCGCGGCGGCTTCAGCGGCGGCCCGCGTGGCGGCGGCGGTGGTGGCGGCTTCAGCGGCCCGCGCGGAGGCGGTGGTGGCGGCGGAATGCCGGCCCAGGTCGTTGGCGAAGGCTCGGGCGTCGTCAAGTTTTTCAACGCTGCCAAGGGCTTTGGCTTCATCCAGAAGGATGATGGCGGCGAAGACGTGTTCGTTCACATCAGTGCGGTTGAACGCGCCGGGCTGGAAGGCCTGGCCGAAGGCCAGCAGCTGAAGTTCACGCTGGTTGATCGCGGCGGCAAGGTTTCGGCCAGCGATCTCGAAGCGGTGGGCGATGTGATCGCAGTCGAAAAGCGCGAAGTTGCGCCGCAGCGTCAGCTGACCGGCGAACGCGCGACCGGCACGGTCAAGTTCTTCAACTCGATGAAGGGCTTTGGTTTCATCACCCGTGATGACGGCCAGCCGGATGCGTTTGTTCACATCAGCGCAGTGGAACGGTCGGGCATGTCGAACCTCAACGAGGGCGACCGTCTGGAATTCGACATCGAAGTCGATCGACGAGGCAAGTACTCGGCGGTCAACCTGGTGCCGCGTCAGGATTGACCCGCCGGCAAGCCGATGCAGTCGGAATAGGCTGCATCCCTTGCGACAGACTAGCTAACACGGCAATGGCGGTCCCCTCCCGATCTGGAGAGGGGGGCCGCCATTTGTCGTTTCCGAGTTCTCCCACATTCACTTTCTGAAGGATTGAAGCGATGTCGATCACCCCGCTGATGCCAGTCTATCCCCGCTGCGGCTTCCGGCCGGTGCGCGGTGACCACTGTCACCTGATCGGTGAGGACGGGCGCCGATACCTCGATTTCGCGGCGGGCATCGCGGTCAATATTCTGGGCCATTCGCACGAAGGCCTGATCGGCGCGATTCAGCGCCAGGCCGCAACGCTGATGCACGTCTCCAACCTCTATGGCAGCCCGCAGGGCGAACGCCTGGCCCAGCGGCTGGTCGATCTGACGTTTGCCGATACGGTGTTCTTCACCAATTCGGGGGCCGAAGCGGTGGAATGCGCGATCAAGACCGCGCGGGCCTATCACAGCCATGCCGGCAACGATCACAAGTACGAGCTGATCACCTTCAACAACGCCTTCCATGGTCGCACGATGGCCACGATCAGCGCGTCCAGCCAAGAGAAGATGCACAAGGGCTTTCTGCCGTTGCTGCAGGGTTTCAAGTACGTCGATTTTGACGATCTTGCAGCGGCCAAGGCCGCGATCGGGCCCAATACCGCTGGCTTCCTGGTCGAACCGGTTCAGGGCGAAGGCGGGATTCGCCCGGCCTCGCAGGAATTCATGTCGGGCTTGCGCGCGCTGGCGGATGAGCACGATCTGTTGCTGGTGCTTGATGAAGTGCAGACCGGCGTTGCCCGTACCGGCACGATGTATGCTTACGAACAGTACGGGATCCAGCCGGATGTGCTGGCCACGGCCAAAGGCATTGGCGGCGGGTTCCCGATCGGCGCCTGCTTGGCCACGGAAAAGGCGGCGCGCGGGATGGTGATCGGCACCCATGGCTCTACTTATGGGGGTAACCCGCTGGCAATGGCGGCGGGTGAAGCCGTGCTGGATGCGGTGGCTAACGATGAATTTCTGGCGCAAGTCCGCGCCACGGGCGAGCGTTTGCGCGCGCGGCTGGAACAGTTCATCGGCAATTACCCCGATCTGTTCGTGCTGGTCCGCGGCATGGGGCTGATGCTGGGCATCAAGATGACCCACGAGGCCCGCGCGTTCGTGGCGCACTTGCGCGACAACCATCAACTGTTGGCCGTTTCGGCAGGCGACAACACGTTGCGGCTGGTTCCGCCGCTGGTCATCGATGATGCGCACATCGATGAATTTTTTGAAAAACTTTCGGCTGGGGCGGCAAGCTATCAGCCGCCTGAGGGGGCGTGATGACCCGGCACTTTCTGGATTTGAGCGATGCTGGCGGCGATGCGATTGCCGCCATGCTGAACGATGCAATCGCCCGCAAGGCGGCGCGCGCGGCCTGGCCCAAGGGGCAGGCCGATGCCGATGCACCGCTGGCGGGGCGCGTGCTGGCGATGATCTTCGAGAAGAATTCGACCCGTACCCGCGTGTCGTTCGACATGGCGATGCGCCAGCTTGGCGGCAGCGCGGTGATCCTCGAAGCGGGCACCACCCAGCTGGGGCGGGGCGAGACGATTGCCGATACCGCGCGCGTCCTTAGCCGTATGGCCGATGCGATCATGATCCGCACCGATGATCACGCCAAGATCGAGGAGCTGGCCCATTTCGCCGATGTTCCGGTCATCAATGGCCTGACCGATCAATCGCACCCCTGCCAGATCATGGCCGATCTGCAGACCGTGATCGAACACGGCAAAGCCCTGCCCGGGCTGGAAGTGGCCTGGCTGGGCGATGGCAACAACGTCCTGAATTCGATCGTTGAGGCAGCGGGCTTGATGCGGTTCAATGTCCGGATTGCGGTGCCCGAAGGGTATGATTCCGACCCCGGTTTCATCGCTCGCGCGCAAGGCCTGGGCGCACGGATCAGCCTGACCCGTGATCCGCGTGAAGCGGTGGCGGGTGCCGACGTGGTGGTGACGGACACGTGGGTTTCGATGGGCCAGACTGGCGCGGAAACCCGGATTGCGGCGATGGCGCCCTATCAGGTCAACGAAACCCTGATGGGAACCGCTAAGGCGGACGCCTTGTTCCTGCACTGCTTGCCTGCACACCGCGGCGAGGAGGTGACCGATGCGGTCATCGATGGCCCGCGCTCGGTGGTGTGGGATGAAGCGGAAAACCGCATCCACGCGCAGAAAAGCGTTCTGCGTTGGGTGTTCGGCCAATTGTGAGCGCGCCCGAACACATTCTTGCGGGTGAGACCGGCTACGATCAGGTGCTGGGCTTTACCTTGGCCGAGCGCAACGCGCGCGGCCGGATGGTCCGGCTTGGTCCGTTGCTTGAAACGATCCTTGCGGCGCACGATTATCCGCCCGTCATCAAGCACCTGCTGGCGGAAGCCCTGGTGGTGACGGCGCTGATCGGATCGCTGCTCAAGGACGGGGATGGCCAGCTGACCATGCAGGCGCAAACCCAGGATGGGATCGTTGATCTGCTGGTCTGCGATTTCCGGGGCGGTGAGCTGCGGGGATATGTCCGCCACGACCCCGAACGGCTGGCTGCCTTGGGGACCAACCCCTCGCTCAAGGCCTTGTTCGGCGAAGGCTATCTGGCCATCACGTTTGATCTTGCCACAAGCGGCCAGCGCTATCAGGGCATCGTTCCGCTGGAGGGAAGCTCGCTGGCCGAGGCATGCGAAAGCTATTTCGCGCAGTCCGAACAAGTTCCAACCTTGATCCGCGTCGCTGTGCGCAGCGATGGATCGGGCTGTGTTGCGGGCGGTTTGCTGGTTCAGCACCTGGCCGAAGGCGAAGACGGGCGTCAGCGCCTGCACGTGCGGATGGACCATCCCGAATGGGAACACGTTGCTGTGCTGGCCGGAAGCATCCGCCACGAAGAGCTGGTCAATCCCGACCTGTCGCTGGAAGCGCTGGTCTGGCGGCTGTTTCACGATGAAGGCGAAGTGCGGGTCCAGCCTGCCGCGTCGCTTTCGCGCGGGTGCCGCTGCAGTATCGCGCATTACCAATCGGTCATCAGTCGTTTTCCGGAGGACGAGCGGGCGCATATGCGCGACGATCGCGGGTTGATCGTGGTTGATTGCGCCTTTTGCTCGCGCTTGTTCGAGATCGACGCCTGATTTCTTCGCTTCATCGCTAGTAATACACACTTGGTCGCTTGCGATCTGCGTGTTAAACATCGACGAGAGGTGCGATGGCACATGAAGGTTCAGGGTAGGCAGGCGGTGAACAAGACGGTTTTGCAGATTGTGGGCGGTGCAATTGTCGTGGTGGCAGCTGCGGCGGTCCCTGCCATCGGGCAGCGGTCTTCGCTGGCCATGCTTGATCAGATCG
>JBJOPJ010000010.1:0-31081 GCA_046050825.1 Pseudomonadota bacterium | reverse complement strand
ATCGATTTCATGGCCGCATTGGCGGCACCGGGCACCGCTGCGATGCGCCGGGCTGCTGTGAAGCCGGCGAATTTCGCGCGCCCGGGCCGCGCACGCCCTCGTTCGACGGCCCGGGCGATTATCGCTGGTTCTGCCTGGAACATATTCGCCAGTTCAACGCCGGTTACGATTGGTTCGACGGGATGAGCGCGGAAGAAATCATGCGCGCGCAATCCCCGATCCACGGCTGGGAGCGCGAAACCCGCGCCTTTTCACCCACGGCTGGGATCGATTCCGCGCCGCGCTGGGCCGATTTCAAAGACCCGCTGGAAGCGATCAGCGGCCGCGCCCGGATGCGCCGCCCGGCTGAGAGCAAGATTGGGCGCAAGGATGGGCGGGCGGTAACCCCGGACGAGCGCCGCGCGCTCGATGCGCTGGGCCTGCCGCTGGATTGCGACCGCATGGCCCTGCGCCGGCGGTATACCGAGCTGGTTCACGCGCTGCACCCCGATCGCAACGGCGGTGATCGATCCAGCGAAAAGCGCCTTCAGGCGGTGATCGAAGCCTTTCAGTTGCTGCGCAAGGCGGCGGCGTTTGCCTGAACTTTAGGGGCCAGACCCGCTGGCTCCGCTCCGCTCACGCTTCGCACAGCGCCTTGAGCTGATCGGCCACTTCGCCCCAGCCGCGTTCGAACCCCATTTCGCGGTGATGCGCGTGGCTTTCCGCGCTCCAGTGCCGGGCGCGGCCGGTATAGCGGGTGCCGGTGCCTTCGGGCGCGATTTCCCAGATGCCGATCATGAACGGGCCAGAGGGTTGCAGATCGCCCTCGATCGCATCGGTGATGGCAAAGCGGCGGCCTTCGTCCCACGCCAGCACGAAACCGGGATGGCGATTCACTTCGCCATCGGGGCCGTGCATCACGATTTCTGACGATCCGCCGGCCTTGCGATCCATTTTTGCGACCTCGGCCCGCCACGGCTGCGGGCACCACCATTCGCCGATCCGGTTGGTCAGCACATCCCACACGTGCGCTGGTGGGGCGTCGATCAGGCGGGTTACGGTCAGTTCATACATCGGGAAATCTCCGGCTGTGCTGCGGCGCATGGGGGGAACCGCGCTGGCGGATGGCGTGACAGCCGTTCACGCGATTCTCCCCTTGAGTCGTGTTTTGCAACGCAAAGCTTATTGCAGGGTGCCGCGGGCGCGTATAGGCGGGTCGGTGCGATGACCAATATTCCCAGCACCCAGCTCGACACTTCCGGCACCACGATCCTGAACGCCCCCGATCGCGAGATCGACGTGCGCGAGGTGTTCGGGATCGATATCGACATGAAGGTCCCGGCTTTCAGCCAGGCCGACGAACGCGTGCCCGACATCGATGACACGTATGTGTTCGATGCCGATACCACGTTGGCGATCCTGGCGGGATTTGCCTACAATCGCCGTGTGATCGTGCAGGGCTATCACGGCACCGGCAAATCAACCCATATCGAACAAGTTGCTGCGCGGCTGAACTGGCCGTGCATGCGCATCAACCTTGATGCCCATATCAGCCGGATCGACCTGATCGGCCGCGATGCGATCGTGCTGCGCGATGGGTTGCAGGTTACCGAATTCCGCGAAGGCCTGTTGCCGTGGGCGCTGCAGCATCCCGTGGCGCTGGTGTTCGACGAATACGATGCCGGCCGCCCCGATGTGATGTTCGTGATCCAGCGCGTGCTGGAAACCGAAGGCAAGCTGACCTTGCTGGACCAGAACCGCGTGATCCGCCCGCACAAGTGGTTTCGCCTGTTCGCCACGGCCAACACCGTGGGCCTTGGCGATACCAGTGGGCTGTATCATGGCACGCAGGCGATCAACCAGGCGCAGATGGACCGCTGGAACATCGTGGTGGCGCTGAATTATCTGCCCGCCGCGGTCGAAGCCGAAATCGTGCTCAAGAAAGTCACCGATATGGCCGCCGATGTGGTGACCAACATGGTGAAGGTCGCCGATCTGACCCGGCAGGGCTTCATCAACGGGGATATTTCCACCGTGATGAGCCCGCGCACCGTGATTACGTGGGCCCAGAACACAGCGATTTTCAAGGACCCCGGCTTTGCCTTCCGCCTCTCGTTCCTGAACAAGTGCGACGAGACTGAGCGGATGCTGGTGGCGGAATACTATCAGCGCGTGTTCGGCACGGAACTGCCCGAAAGCGTGGTCGCCAAAGCCTGATGCTGCCGGTTTGCGGGCCGGTTTGCGGCGCTAAGCGGACGATGCGAAAATAATGGAATAGCTGGGCCCCGGGTCGAAGCCCGGGGTGACGCAAGTGGGACCACCACCCGTCACCCCGGACCTGACCGGGGTCCAGCTGGCATTTTCAGTTCGGCGTAACCAGATACTTCTCGCCGGTCCGCCGGGCGTTGTATTCGCTGACTGCCGGCTTGCTCAACATCCCTTCAAGGCTGACTTTGGCCTTGTAGTGGCTGGCGAACGTGGTGGTCAGGTCTTTCATCACCCGTGCGCGCATCCGGCCGACCACTTCGGGGCCGGCTTTCATCATGAACGGGGTCAGCAGCCAGCCGGCCAGATCCCAGGTCAGGCCGAACGCGCGATTGAGGATCGTCGGCCCCAGATCGAGCGCGCCATAGATATACACTTTCTTCGCCTCGGACGAACCATAGCGGCTGAACGCGGCGCCGCGGCTGGCGGCGGCTTCCATCGCGGTCAGGATCTGGCCGGCCAGCGTGCCGCCGCCGATCGGATCGAACCCGATCATCGCCTTGGTTTCGGCGATCGCGTTGATCAGCTTGGGCATGAAATCGGCGTCGGTCATGTTCAGCACGTGGGTTGCGCCCAGATCCTTGAGCAGTTTCACTTGTGCTTCGCTGCGCACGATGTTGACCAGCGGGATATTGTCTTCGCGGCAGATCTTGACCAGCATTTGCCCCAGGTTCGAAGCGGCCGCGGCGTGAACGATGCCGGTGAAGCCTTCCAGCTTCATCGTTTCGGTAAAGCCCAGCGCGGTCATCGGGTTGACGAACGAACTGGCGGCCTGTTCGGCGCTGACCGTATCATCCACCGCAAAGGCCATGTTGGCTTCGGCAATGGCATAATCGGCATAAGCGGTGCCCGGCACGCAGGCCACGCGCTTGCCCATCAGGGCCTGCGCTTCGGGCGAATCCCCGGCGGCCACCACGATCCCGGCCGCTTCGTTGCCCGCGGGCATGGCCAAGCCGTGGCGCGCTTTCATCGCGCGCGTGGCGTTATCGGGCATCTTGGCCACGACTTTGCCGGGCGAATAGGCCGCATGGTCGGTATCGGCCGATGCGAACAACAGGCCAAGGTCCGAAGGGTTGATCGGGGTGGCTTCAACCTTGATCAGCACTTGCCCGGCCTTGGGGGCATCCCAGGTCTTGTCGTTAAGCTGAACGGTCAAAGTGCCGTCTGCATCGAGCTGGGTGGTAAGCTGCTTGCCGCTAAAGGTCATGGACTGTCTCCCGGATGATTATCGCCGCGGTCGTGACGGCGTTTCAGATTGCAACTTACCCGATCACTCGCCGGGGTAAAGCGCCCGGGTGAAATAGAGTCCGTCCGGCGGGGCATTAAGGCCCAGCGCGGTGCGATCGCACGCGGCCAGGGCGGCGGCCACTTGCGCTTCTTCCCAACGCCCCATGCCCACCAGCGCCAGGCACCCCACCATGGATCGAACCTGATGGTGCAGAAAGCTGCGCGCGGCGGTGCGGATGTGAATTTCATCGCCAACACGCTCCACGTCCAGCCGATCCAGCGTTTTCAGCGGGCTTTGCGATTGGCAATGGGCCGAGCGGAAGGTGGTGAAATCATGCCGCCCAACCAGCGCTTGCGCGGCTCGGTGCATCGCGGCGGCATCAAGCGGCTGATGCACTTGCCACGCCCGGTTGCGATCCAGCGTCAGCGGTGCGCGGCGATTGGCGATCCGATACAGGTATTCGCGCCCCAGACAGGAAAACCGCGCGTGCCAATCGTCCGCCACCTCGGCGCAGTCCAGCACGGCGATCGGGGCGGGGCGCAGATGAAAATTCAGCGCCTCCATCAACCGGAACGGGGCGATGGCCTTGGCCACATCGGTGTGGGCCCGCATCGCCAGCGCATGAACGCCCGCATCGGTGCGCCCCGCGGCGTGGAGCGTGGCCCGTTCGCCGGTAATTGCGTGCAAGGCATCTTCCAGCGCTTGCTGCACCGATGGGCCATGCGGCTGGCGCTGCAGGCCCATGAACGGGGTGCCATCAAATTCGAGAGTTAGCGCAAAGCGGGTCAAGCGAGCTTCACCCCGGCCGGGATGGCGCGCCCACGCAGGAACGCGGCCCGGTCCATGATCGGGCGCCCGGCCCGCTGGATCAGCACGGGGCGGATCGCGCCATGCCCGCAGGCAATCGTCAACCCGTCGTCCAGCGTGTGGCCGCTGGCTCCTTCGCGCCCGATCACTTCGGCCTGCAGCACCCGGTAGCGTTCGCCATCAAGTTCGAAGAAGGCCCCCGGCGCCGGCGCAAAGGCGCGAATCTGGCGTTCGATCTGTTCCGCCGCGCGGGTAAAATCGATGCGGCTTTCGGCCTTGTCGATCTTGTGAGCATACGTGACGTCCAGCTCGGGCTGAGGCTGCGGGGGATGCGCCGCCAGGTTGGCCAGCACTTCCACCATCAGCCGCCCGCCGGCTTCGGCCAGTTCCGCGGTCAGCGCGCCGGCGGTCTTGGCGTCCACCGGGGTGCGGCAGGTGGACAGCATCGGCCCGGTATCAAGGCCCTTTTCCATCTGCATGATCGTGACGCCGGTCACGCTGTCGCCCGCCAGAATCGCGCGCTGGATCGGTGCGGCCCCGCGCCAGCGCGGCAGCAGGCTGGCGTGAATGTTCAGGCAGCCGTGCCGGGGCGCGGCCAGCACCGCTGGCGGCAGGATCAGGCCATAAGCCGCCACAATCGCCACATCGGCATCCAGCGCGGCAAAGGCGGCCTGTTCGTCTGCCCCCTTCAGCGTGGCGGGATGACGCACCGCGATCCCGCGGGCTTCGGCCTCGCGCTGGACGGGCGATGGCTGCAATTGCTTGCCCCGGCCGGCCGGGCGCGGCGGCTGGGAATAGACCGCGACCACATCATGCCCCGCCTCGACCAGCGCGACCAGCGCTGGAACGGCAAAATCGGGGGTACCCATGAAGATGACACGCATGATGGCTTCCTAAGTCGGGCGGCAAGCCCTATCGACCGGAACATGGCATCGCAAGAGATCGAGACACTGACTTCCGCATTGTCGCGCCTGCCGGGGCTGGGGCCGCGTTCGGCCCGCCGGGCGGTGCTGTGGCTGATCAAGCGGCGCGAAACGGCGTTGATGCAGCTGGTGGATGCGCTGGCGGCGGTACGTGAAACGCTGGTTGAATGCCAGACTTGCGGCAATGTCGATACCGCCGACCCTTGCGGGATCTGCACTGATCCGCGGCGCGATCAGCGCTCGCTGTGCGTGGTGGAAGATGTGGCGGATCTGTGGGCGCTGGATCGGGCGCGGCTGTTCACCGGGCGTTACCACGTGCTGGGCGGGCGGCTTTCGGCGCTGGAAGGCATCCGCCCCGAAGACCTCACCATCGGCAGCCTGATCGACCGGGTTGCCCAAGGCGGGATCGATGAAGTGGTGCTGGCGATGAACGCCACGCTGGAAGGGCAGACCACCGCGCACTACATTGCCGAGCGGCTGGAAGGCTATCCGGTGCGGATCACCCAGCTGGCCCATGGCCTGCCGGTGGGGGGCGAACTGGATTACCTTGATGAAGGCACGCTGGCCCAAGCGCTGCGCGCCCGCCGCCCGGTGGGATAGGCGATCAGGCTGATCGGCCCGGCCGCCTTGCGAACCGGGCGGATCGCTATTATCTGGCGCCTATGGCTATTCGCGCAATCATTGAAGCTCCCGATCCGCTGCTCAAGCAGATCTCTGCCTCTGTCACCCAGTTCGATGACGAACTGAAGGCGCTGGTCGCCGATATGTTCGAGACGATGTACGATGCCCCGGGCATTGGCCTTGCCGCGATCCAGATCGGCGTGCCGCTGCGCGCGCTGGTGATCGATCTGCAGCCCGATGATCCCGATGCCGAACCCGAAGTTTGCACCGCGCATGGTGGCCATTCGCACACCCACCAACCGGTGAAGCGGGAACCGCGGGTGTTCATCAACCCAGAAATCCTCGATCCTTCGCAAGAGTATACGGTCTATCAGGAAGGCTGCCTGTCGGTCCCCGAAGTCTATGCCGATGTTGAACGCCCCTCGCGCATCCGCGCCCGCTGGCAGGATCTGGATGGCACCGTCCACGAAGAAGACATGGACGGCCTGATGGCCACCTGCCTGCAGCACGAGATGGACCATCTGGAAGGGATCCTGTTCATCGACCACCTGAGCCGGCTGAAACGGCAGATGGCGCTCAAGAAGCTGGAAAAGCTGCGCAAGGCGGCATAATCGCTCTGGCGTTCTTGCTCCGTTCCGTTTAGCGTTGCGGGATGGATGGGCAGATTCTTACTTTCGTGTTGTTGATGCTGGGGCTTGGCGCGGGAACCGCGCTGGGCTGGTTTCTGGGCGCACGCCCGGCGGCCGATTTGCGCACCCGGCTGGCCGAAGCCGAAGCGCAGGCGCGCGAACTGGATGCGCAGTTCCGCCAGGCGATCAAGGAACTGGGCGATGCCTCGATCGAATTGGCCACGCTGAAAGCCAACGCCAGCCATTTTGATGAACAGAAGGCCGGCCTGATCGCCGCGCAAGACAGCCTGAAGCGCGAATTTGAAGCGGCCGGGGCCAAAGTGTTGCATCAGGCGCAGGAAATGTTCTTGCAGCAGGCCCAGCAACGCTTCACCCATTCCGAAGAAAAAAGCGCCGAACGCTTGAAGGCGCTGCTCGCGCCGGTCGACGAACGCCTGAAAAGCTATGAACAGCAAGTCGCCGCGCTGGAAAAGCAGCGGGTCGATGCGTTCGGCCAGCTGGCCGGGGTGATCGAACAAGTCCGCAAGGGGCAGGACGAAGTCCGCGCCGAAGCCGCCCGGCTGGGCAATTCGCTGCGTAATGCGCCCAAGGCGCGCGGGCGCTGGGGCGAACAGCAGCTGCGCAACGTGCTGGAACAGTGCGGCTTGGCCGAACATACCGATTTTGTCGCCGAACATTCGATCAACACCGAAGAGGGGCGCCTGCGCCCCGATGCGATCGTGCATATCCCCGGCCAGAAAAGCCTGATCATCGATGCCAAGGTCTCGCTCAACGCCTATCAGGAAGCGTTTGAGGCACAGGATGAAGCCACGCGCGATGCCAAGCTGGCCCAGCACGTTGCCTCGATGCGCAACCACGTGCAGCAGCTTGGCGCGAAAAGCTATCAAAGCCAGTTCAAGGACGCCCCCGATTACGTGGTGATGTTCGTTCCCGGCGAACACTTTGTGGCCACTGCGCTGGAACATGATCCAACCCTGTGGAACTTTGCCTTCGAACGGCGGGTATTGTTGGCCACGCCAACCAACCTTGTGGCGATCGCGCGCACGGTGGCGATGGTCTGGACGCAGGACAAGCTGGCGCAGGAAGCGCTCGAAATCGGGCGTCTGGGCGGCGAATTGTACGAACGCATCGCCACCGCCGGCGAACACCTCAAGGGGGTTGGCGCCGGGCTGGACCGGGCGGTGCGCAAATACAACGATTTCGTTGGCAGCTACGAACGCAATGTCATGGCTTCGGGCCGGCGCTTGCGGGACAAGGGCATCGCGATCGGCAAGCGCGAGATCGAGGACATCCCGCAAGTTGAAGCCGCGCCGCGTTACGGGGAAACCGCCGCACTGCCCGTGGCGGAAGATAGCGCGGAATAAGGCTGGGCGCGCGGATCAGCCGTCCAGCGCGGCCAGTGCCTCATAGGCCAGCACGGCGCCGGCAACGGCCGCGTTCAGGCTGTCGGCGCGGCCCTTCATCGGCATCGTGACGCGCAGATCGCAGGCCAGTTCGTAATCTTCGGGCAAGCCGCGCGATTCGTTGCCGACCATCAGGAAGCAAGGCGCCTGATAAGGGGCTTGGCGATAGGGCTGGGCATCGCGCAGCGATGCCGCCACCAATTGGCCTGACCCCGCGCGCAGCCACGGCAGGAATTCATCCCAGCGGGCCTGTGCGATCGCCTGGGTGAACACCGCGCCCATGCTGGCGCGCACGGCTTCGACCGAAAACGGATCGGCGCAATCATCCAGCAGGATCAGCCCGCCCGCACCCACGGCATCGCCCGTGCGCAGCATCGTGCCAAGGTTGCCCGGATCGCGCAGCGCCTGCACCACCAGCCAGATCTTGGCCGTGGAGCGATCAATCCGGGCCAGGCTGGTATCGTATTCGGCAAACACCCCGGCCACGGCCTGCGGATTGTCCTTGCCGGTCACTTTGGCAAGGATGTCCTCGTCCATTTCCAGCACTTCGCCGCCGGCGGCCAGCACATCGGTTTCCAGCGCATCCAGCAGCGGGTGCGGTGCGCGCCCGCTGGCCATGACCAGAATTTCGGGCAGCTTGCCGCTGTCACGCGCATCGGTCAGCAGCCGCAGCCCCTCGGCCAGAAACTTGCCGGCAGCCTTGCGGTGCTTCTTTTCGCGCAGCGAGCGCAGGAACTTGACCGTGGGATTGGAAAAGCCGGTGATCTGGCGGCGCTGGTTCACGCGCTCAATCCTCGCCGAAGCCATCCTTGACGAGGCCGACCAGCTTGGTCAGCGCCACGTCGGCGCCGTCGCCCGAAACCGCGATGTCGATCGTATCGCCCTTGGCCGCGCCCAGCATCATCAAGCCCAGGATCGAAGCCCCGGCCGCGTCCGAGCCGTCCTTGAACACGCGCACATCGACGCTGCTGCCCAGCTTGGTCACGGCGTTGACGAATTTGGCGCTGGCCCGCGCGTGGAGCCCGCGATTGTTGATAATTTCAACGCTTTCCCGTGCTTCGGCCATCGTTTCCCCCTGCGCTTGCGCGTCTTATCCCTCTTGCCCCAGAAATTCCGAAGCGATGGTGATATAGTTTCGGCCGGCATCGCGTGCGGCCACCGTTGCTGCGGCCAAATTCATGCAACCGCGCGCCTTGGCCAACCGGATCAGCATCGGCAGGTTGATCCCGGCGATCACTTCCACCTTGCCGCTCTGCATCAACGAGATCGCCAGGTTGGAAGGGGTTCCGCCGAACAGATCGGTCAGGATGATCACCCCGCTGCCCGAATCCACGGCTTTCACCGCATCGGCAATTTCGCGGCGGCGCAGCTCCATATCGTCGTTGGGGCCGATGCACACCGTGGCCACGGCTTCCTGCCGCCCGACGACGTGTTGCATCGCATGCACGAATTCTTCGGCAAGTTTGCCGTGGGTGACCAGGATCAAGCCGATCATGCTGGAATGATGCTCCGCAAATCCGGACCGGCGCACTGCGTCGATGCGGTAGATTTTCCCGCAAAGTGGCGCCGGGCCATGCCGTTGTTGCGCGTCACCGTCAATGCTTTCCTTGCCCTTGGCCGTCCTTTTGGCCTTCGACCAGATCGGCTGCGCGCGCGGACAGGTTGCGGTGGAACACGTTTGGCGCATAGCCCGCATCGCGCAGCGCGGCGGCCATCTGTTCGGCGGTAAACACCGACCGGTGCCGCCCGCCGGTGCAGCCGAACGCGATATTGACGTACGGTTTACCCTGCGCCTGATAGCGCGGCAGCAATAGCAGGATCAGGTCGCGAATCCGTTCGAACGCTTCGGCAAAGGCCGGGTCCTTGCGAATATGTTCGCCCACCGGCGCATCCTGCCCCGTTTGCGGCCGCAATTGCGGGTCCCAATGCGGATTGTCGAGGAACCGCATATCGAACACCAGATCGGCGATGGGCGGCATCCCGCGGGCGAAGCCAAAGCTGGTGACCGAAACGGTCAGCGCCGTGGGCGCATCCGGCAGGAATTGCTCGCGAATGGCCAGTTGCAGGTCGTTCGATGAAAACTGGGTGGTGGAAATCACCAGATCCGCCCAGCGGCGCAGCGGTTCCATCGTTTCGCGTTCGGCCGCGATCCCGCTGGCTGCCGGCATATCTTGCGCCAGCGGATGGCGGCGGCGCGTTTCGTTGTAGCGGCGTTCCAGTTCTGCCCCCGAACAGTCGAGGAACAGGGTGGTCAGTTCGATATCGGGGCGTTCCACCAGCCGTTTCACCCGTTCGATCACCTTGTTGGGATCGAACCCGCGGGTGCGCGAATCGAACCCGATTGCCAGTGGGGTGCGCAAATCGCTGGCCGGGGCATCCGCGCTGTCGATCAGGCGGCCCAGCAAGCGGATCGGGAAATTGTCGATCGTTTCCCAGCCAAGGTCTTCCAGCACCCGCAGCGCGGTGGTCTTGCCCGCGCCCAGCAAGCCGGTGACCAGCAACACGCGCTGGCGGTGTTGTGGCAGGGGCGGTGGCGCCGAAGGATGCTGGGGTGCGGTCATGGGCAAGTGCCTATTTGGGCAGGGTTGTTGCGAAAGGGAAGGGCCAAGCGCGCGTTGTGCGCCGTTCAGGCCAGCCCCCAGCGGAGCAGCGCGGCTTCGGCGCGCAGTGCCAGCACTGGGCTATCGGGCCAGAGCCGCACCAGCGGCACGGGAACGCCCGCCAGGTGCGCGCATTCGGCGGAGTCGATGAAGCGCGGCGCGGCGGGGTCCAGCCGCAGCACCAGCGCCACCGGCACGGCGCTGACGGTGGGGTACGTCAGCAAGCCGACATTGCGCACTTCGATCAGCCGGGCGATCTGCGGGGCGGGGCTGGCGTGAATGCGATCCCCGCATGGGTCCAGCGTAACGCCGTCATCGCCCACCAGCACAGCCCCGCGATCGATCAGCGCCAGCGCCAGGCTGGATTTACCGCTACCGGGCGGGCCTTCGATCAGCACGCCGCGCGCGCCGATGGCCACGCAACTGGCCTGGTGCAGGATGCTCATTCGGCGGCCTCGGGCATCGGCAGGTCCAGCACCAGGCAAGCGCCGGGGGCGCCGTCGGTCCGGTCGCGCGCGATCAGGGTGCCGCCGTGGGCTTCGGCAATGGTGCGGGCAATCGCCAGCCCCAGTCCGGAATGGTTCCCGAATTCTTCGCCATGGGGGCGCAGCGAGTGGAAGCGTTCAAACACTTTTTCCCGGGCCTCGGCCGGAATGCCGGCGCCATCGTCACTGACCGACAGTTCCAGCGCATCGGCAGTGTGCAGCAAGGCGATCCGTACCCGGCCGCCCGGCGGCGAAAACGAGATTGCATTATCGAGCAGGTTTTCGAGCACGCGCACCAGCCGCGCCGCATCGCCCGGCACGTCCCACGGGCCGGGGCCAAGCGGCGCCAGTTCGACCGTGCAATCGCGGTTGGCCCCGCGTTCATCCCGGGCGCGCACCAGCGTGCGGGCCAAGGCCAGCAGATCAACCGGTTCGAACCGTGTCCGGCTAAGTTCGGCGTCGATCCGGCTGGCTTCGGCGATTTCGGTGACGAGCCGATCAATCCGCTGCACATCGTGCGCGGCGATCGCGCCCAGTTCGCGCCGCAATTGCGGGTCTTCGACCTTGTCGAGCGATTCGAGCGCACTGCGCAGCGAAGCCAGCGGGTTCTTGATTTCGTGGGCAACATCGGCGGCGAAGGCTTCGACCGCATCGATGCGCTTGCGCAGGGCCGCGGTCATATCCGAAATCGCGCGGGCCAGCAGGCCGATTTCGTCGCGCCGTTCGGGCAGGCGGGGCACCACCACTTCCCGGTCGCGGCCCAGGCGCACCCGCACCGCCGCCCGCACCAGCGTGCGCAGCGGCTGAACGATCGTACGGGCCAGAAACAGCGACAGCTGGACCGAAATCAGCAGCGTCACCGCCAGCAGGATCGCCAAGGTTTGGCGGGCATCGCGGACCGATTTGGTGATGTCGGTGGCATTGCGGGTGATCAGCAACATCTCGCCGCGCACCCCCACGGGGGTTGCCGCGTTGATGACCGGCGTTTCATCGGGCGCGGCGCGCTGCACCACCACGGTCTGCCCGCTGGTCAGGGCCTGCTGCAATTCGGGCCATGCGGCCACGCTGTCTTGTGCCGGATCGCGGTAGGCCGGGATCGGCGCCGTACCCAGCAGCCAGTTCATGCCCCGGTCAAGCACCCGTGCCGATTGCTGGTACCACGGCTCGCTGGTGGGATCGACCAGTGCAAAGGGCGGCGCGCCGGTGGCGAAGCTGTCGGTCACCAGTTGGCCTTTGGCGTTGTAGAGCCGCAGGCGCAGGGTCTGTTCGGTGCCAACCCGTTCCAGTAGCGCGCGGCGCCCGCTTACCGGGGTTTCGGCCAAGCCGTCCGCCGTGATTTCGGCTTCGCTGCGAGCCAGCTTGAAGCGTTCTTCCAGCAGCTGCTTGCGATAGGAATCGAGGTAGAACAAGCTGCCCGCCATCAGCCCCAGCGCGATGATGTTCACCGCCAGGATGCGCGCGGTAAGCGATGTGCGGCGGGTCCAGAACAGGCGTTCGGACACGGAATCGCTGGTTGGCTCCGCGTCAGCCATCGGTAAACGAATAGCCTGCGCCATAGAGCGTTTCGATGGCCGAAAATTCCGCATCCACTTCGCGGAATTTGCGGCGCAGGCGCTTGATATGGCTGTCGATCGTGCGATCATCGACAAAGATGTCATCATCGTAAGCCGCGTCCATCAGCTGGTTGCGGCTGCGGATCACGCCGGGCCGGCTGGCCAGCGCCTCAAGGATCAGGAATTCGGTCACGGTCAGCGAAACCGGCTGCCCATCCCACGTGACGTGGTGGCGCTGGGGGTCCATTTCCAGCCGGCCGCGCCGGATGGCTTCGGGCGCGGGCGTGCTGGGGGCGGCTTCCAATTCGCCGCGCACCAGTTCTGCCCGGCGCAGGATCGCGCGGATTCGGGCGATCAGCAGGCGCTGGCTGAACGGCTTGGTGATATAATCGTCAGCCCCCATCGCCAGGCCCAGCGCTTCATCGGGTTCCTCGTCCTTGCTGGTCAGGAAGATCACCGGCACCGCCGATCGTTCGCGCAGCTTTTGTAGCAGCTCCAGCCCGTCCATCCGCGGCATCTTGATGTCGAACACCGCAAGGTCAGGCGGATTGTCCAGCAACGATTTCAGCGCGGTGGCGCCATCGGAATAGACCCGCGTGGCATAGCCTTCGGCCTGCAGGCCGATCGAAACCGTGGTCAGGATGTTCCGGTCATCGTCGACCAGCGCAATGGTTTGTTTTGCGTCCGGCGTCTGTTTCAATTCCGGAACAGGGGGGGCGGCATCGGCCATTGCGGCTTCCGGCATGAGGGGCTGGCGGGGCGGTGTGCAGACCCACCGGTTACCCGTTCAGGGCGCGGCATGCAATAATCCGGCGCAAGCATCCAGCTTAACCCCCCGCGGCATGGGCGATATAGCGCGATACATTATCTCCCAGCACGTCCAGCGGCACATTGCCGCCCAGCACCACCGCATCATCGAAATCGCGCAAATCGAACTTGCCGCCCAGCGCGGCCTTGGCGCGTTCGCGCTGGGCCAGAATTTCGCTGTGGCCCATTTTATAGCCGCAGGCCTGCCCCGGCCACGAGCAATACCGGTCCACTTCCGGGGTAACTTCGGCCAGGCCCGATCCGTTGGTGCTGGAAAACCAGTGGATCGCTTGTTCGCGGGTCCAACGCTTGGCGTGCAGGCCGGTATCGACCACCATGCGGCAGGCCCGGAATGCGATGGATTGGAGATAGCCCAGCTGCCCCACTGGATCGCCGTCATAGGCGCCCAGTTCATCGCCCAGTGTTTCGGCGTAAAGCGCCCAACCTTCGGAATAGGCATTGAAGGCCAGCAGGGTGCGGATCAACGGCAGGCGATTGGCATATTCGCCCTGCCAGACGTGGCCGGGAATGCCTTCGTGGAAGGCCAGCGTGGGCAGTGAATAGCGGCTGTGCCGATCGGTATCGCCAAGGTTGAGCCAGATCTTGCCGGGGATCGAACCGTCGATCGAACCCGCCCCGCCATAGGCGCCGGGCGCGCCGGCTTCTTCGGCCGGGGGCAGGCGGCGAATTTCAAGGTTGCCGCGCACCAGCGTGCGGAATGCCAGTGGCAGCTTGCCGCGGATAAAGTCGATCTTGCCCTGCATCAGCGCGATGATCTGCTGGCGGCCCTGATCGGTGTTGGGGAACTTGAAGCGCGGATCGGCGCCCAGCGCGGTCATCCGTTCGCCCACGGTGCCTTGGGTATAGCCCAGCGATTTCAGGATCGGGTCCATCCGGGCGTGCAGCATTTCCAGCTGTTCCAGCCCCAGCGCGTGGACTTCATCGGGCGTGCGCCGGGTGGTGGTGCTGGCGCGCAAGGCCCAGGCATAAAATTCATCGCCGTGCGGCCGCGCCCACAGCCCGGCATCGGCCGTGGCCAGCGTGCGCTGGAGCTTGATTTCGGCCAACTGGCGCTCCAGCGCGGCGGCCACCGGGCCGCTGGCCAGCGTGCCGGCGCGGCGTTCCCAATCGCCGGGGATCTGGGTGGTGCGCTTGGCCAACGAGCCGGCCAGATCGCCGCCCACCTTGGCATCGTTCAGGGCGATTTCCAGCTGGCGGATGGTCTTGTCGAGCAGGAACGCGGGCGGCACCAGCCCCTTGGCTCGGGCATCGGCAATCCGGGCGGTTTCGCCGTCCAGCTGGGCGGGGAACTGGTCCAGCCGGGCCAGATAGGCTTCGGCATCGGCCGCCGTGCGCACCGGATGATCGGAATCAAGGAAGCGCGGGGTATCAAGATAAGCCCCGACGTTCTGGATCACCGCGTAAGGGGTGTTGCGATAACCGCCCACCGCCACATCGCCATAAGGCATGGCAAAGCCATCAAGCGCAGTTGAAAACGCGCTTTTCACAACCGCAAGGCTGGTCTGCGTGGCGGGATCGACCATTGCGGGGTCAAACGCCGTCAGGTGTTGCAAGGCATCGCGCAGCAGCGCTGCCTGCCGGGCTTGCCCGGCGGCGGAGCGATCGCCCAGGCGGGTGCGCAAGGCGCTGTGCGCGCCGCTGTCGATCCCCAGCGACGTGGCGCTTTCGGGCGCAAGTTCGATCATCCGCCACGCCAGCGCATCAAGGAATGCCGCGGCATCTTGCGGCGGCGCGGCCAGCGCGGCGGCGCGCGCGGCGGGTGTTTCCAAGGCAAGGGCGGCGGTGCCGGCGCCCAATAGAGCCAGCGCCTGACGGCGGGACAGGTCAAAAGTGTTCATGCCGCGATCGATAAACAGGCGTGGGGGCGTGTCAAACCCCGTTCGACCTGTTACTTGGCCGGCATGGATACCGTGCTTTCGATCCTGATGCTGGCGGCGATCGCGCTGCTGTGGGGCGCCCATGCGCTGTGGCGGCGCGGCGGACCGCGCAAGCAGGTGGTGCTGATGCTGGTCATGGCCGCCGTGCTGGCCGCCAATGTCGCGATCTGGGTACTGCCGATCTTCGGCACTTCGGTCCCGGTTTCCACCGAGTTGAAGTGATTACTTGATCGGGCAATCCGGTGCGAGCCGCATGTCGAGGTAATTGTCGACCGAGCGCATCAGATCATCCATTTCGTTTTCGAAGAAATGGTTCGCACGGGGGATTTCCTCGTGGTGGATGGTGATGTGCTTTTGCGTGCGGAGCTTGTCGACCAGCTTTTGTACGGCGTTCGGCGTTACCACGGTATCGCCCGCGCCTTGGACGATGATCCCCGAGGATGGGCAGGGCGCAAGGAAGCTGAAATCGTACATGTTGGCCGGCGGAGCGACCGAAATGAAACCCCGGATTTCGGGGCGGCGCATCAGCAGCTGCATCCCGATCAGCGCACCGAACGAATAGCCGGCAATCCACGTGGTGCTGGCTTCGGGATGGATCGACTGGACCCAATCGAGCGCGGCTGCGGCATCGGACAGTTCGCCGATCCCGTTGTCAAAGCTGCCCTGGCTGCGGCCCACGCCGCGGAAATTGAAACGCAGGGTGGCAAAGCCCCGGTTGACGAAGGTTTTGTACATCGCCTGCGTGATGCGATCGTTCATCGTGCCGCCGGCCTGTGGGTGCGGGTGCAGGATCATCGCCACCGGTGCGCGCGGGCGCGATGCGGGCTGGAAACGACCTTCAAGGCGCCCTTCGGGGCCGGGAAAAATGACGGAAGGCATGTGTGCGCACCTGTTTCTTGTCGGCGCCCCACCCGCGGCGTCCGCAATAAAGCGGCATGCCGGGCCGGTTGGGGCTGTGATCGGGAGACAGGCGCTATATAGAAACGCAAGTCCCAAAAGCAACTTTTTGCGAACATGACCGCTGATTCGATCTATCTTGACCATGCCGCGACCACGCCGCTGCTGCCCGCAGCGCGCGCTGCGATGCTGGGCGGCTTTGCGATCTGGGCCAATCCGTCCAGCCCGCATCGCGCCGGGCGGGCCGCCCGTGCGGCGCTGGAAGACGCCCGCGCGCGGCTCAAAACGGTGCTGGGCTGGGATGGCGAAGTGGTGTTCACCAGCGGCGCGAGCGAGGCGCTGGCGCTGGCCATCACGCGCTGCGTTCAGCCGCTGGCAGCGGCCAGCGCGGTCGAACACGAAGCCGTGCTGCGCCATGCGGGCACGGCCGAACGGCTGGGGGTTGATGCGGCCGGGCTGGTCGATCCGGCCGCCTGCGCGCGGGCCGGGCTGGTCGCGGTGCAGCAGGTCAACAACGAAACCGGCGTGATCCAGCCGATTTCCGGGCTGGCCGCCGGGGTGCGGGCCGCCGGGGGCGTGCTGCTGGTCGATGCCGCGCAAGCCGCGGGCAAGCTGGACTTTCCCGATGCCGATCTGATCGCGCTGTCGGCACACAAGTTTGGCGGACCGATCGGGGTGGGGGCGTTGCTGGTCAGGGATTGGGCGTTGCTGCGCCCCACCGGCGGGCAGGAACGCGGCTATCGCGCCGGTACGGAAAACTTGCCCGGCGTGCTGGCGATGGTGGCCGCGCTGGACGCGGATCGCGGCTGGCTGGATGAAACGGCCCGGCTGCGGGCCAGGCTGGACGGTGCGATTGTGGCAGCCGGCGGGACGGTGGTTGCCGCCGCTGCGCCGCGCCTGCCCACCATTGGCGCCTATCGCATGCCGGGGAAATCGGCCAACGCGCAGCTGATCCGGTTCGATGCGATGGGCATTGCGGTTTCTGCCGGCAGTGCGTGTTCGTCCGGCTCGCTGCGCACCAGCCATGTGCTGGCGGCGATGGGCGTCGCCGGGGCCAATGAAGTGATCCGGGTGTCGCTGGGCCGGGAAACCACGGCCGCCGATGTGGACCGCTTTATCGCCGCATGGGATGAAATCAGCGGGGGCGGGGCAGCGACGTGATCTATCTCGATTATCAGGCCACCACCCCGCTGGCCCCCGAAGCCCGCGCGGCGATGCTGCCGTGGCTGGCGGACGATGGCTTCGCCAACCCGCACAGCCCGCACCGCATGGGCCGGGCGGCCAAGGCGGCGGTCGAAGTGGCGCGCGATCAAGTGGCGGCGTTGCTGCCGCCGGGGGGGCGGGTGATCTTCACCGGCAGCGCGACCGAAGCGCTCAATCTGGCAATACAGGGCAGCGGCGCGAGGTGTGTCGCGGTATCCGCGATTGAACACGCGGCCGTGCTGGACACCGCGCGGGCCTGCTGCGCGGTGCAGGAATTGCCGGTGGACGGCGCCGGGCTGGTCGATCCCGAAGTGCCGCTGCCCGCCGGGGTAGAGCTGATCGCGGTGATGCAGGTCAACAACGAGATCGGCACGGTTCAGCCGACCCAGCAGTTGGCGCAGCGCGCGCGCGCGGCCGGGGCGCTGTTTCTGTGCGATGCGGTGCAGGGCGCGGGCAAGCTGGCGGCGCCGGCCGGGGCAGATCTGATCGCGCTGTCCGCGCATAAGCTTTACGGCCCCAAGGGGATCGGCGCGCTGTGGGTGCGCGATGGGGTGCCGCTGCGCCCGTTGATCCACGGCGGCGGGCAGGAAGCCGGGCTGCGATCGGGTACGCTTAGCCCCGCATTGTGCGCCGGGTTCGGCGCGGCGGCGGCGCTGTGTTTGGCGCGGATGGAGCAGGACGCGGCCCACGTTGCGATGCTGGGGCAGGCGGCGCGCGCCGCGCTGGCGCGCTGGACCCTGAACGGCAGCGCGGTGCAGCGCTGGCCCGGCAACCTTAACCTGCGGCTGGATGGGCTGGATGTGGCGCGCTTGATGAGCGAGTGTCGGGGCGTGCTGTTTTCCGCCGGATCGGCCTGTGCCAGCGGATCGGGGCGGCCCAGCCACGTGTTGTCGGCACTGGGCTTGTCAGCGGCGCAGGCGAAGAATTCGATCCGCTTGGGCTTTGGCCGCTATACGACTAGGGATGACCTGGTTGAGGCGTGCCGCACGCTGGATGCGGCAGCGCGGGAGCAGGGGTGCTGATGGTCAGGGTTACGTTCATCACCGCCAATGGCGACAAGGTTGGGGCCGAGGGGCGGGTTGGCGATCGCCTGCTCGAAGTGGGCCAGCATGCCGACATGCCGCTGGAAGGCACGTGCGAAGGGCAGATGGCCTGTTCGACCTGCCACGTAATCATCGCCAGCGCGTGGTTCGACAAGCTGATACCCGCCAGCGAGGACGAGGAAGACATGCTGGATCTGGCCGCCGGGGTGGCTCGGACCAGCCGTTTGGCCTGCCAGATCATGCTGACAGACGAACTGGATGGGCTTGAAGTCAGAATTCCGGGGGAAAGCCACGACATGCAGCGCCGCTGACCCTTGGCGGGCGGATTTGCGGCCTGCTAGGGCAATCCTGCAATGGTAACCGACACGACCGAACCCGATCCGTTTGATGCCATCGTCGATGCGCCGTTCGATTCGGCGTTGTCGCAGCGCTACCTTGTCTATGCCCTGTCGACGATCACCGCGCGCTCGCTGCCCGATCTGCGCGATGGCCTGAAGCCGGTGCATCGCCGCCTGTTGTGGGCGATGCGGCAGTTGAAGCTTGATCCCAGCCAGGCATTCAAGAAATCGGCCCGCGTCGTGGGCGATGTGATCGGTAAATATCACCCGCACGGCGATCAGTCGGTCTATGACGCGATGGTTCGCCTCGCGCAGGATTTTTCGCTGCGCTATCCGCTGGTCGATGGGCAGGGCAATTTCGGCAACATCGACGGCGATAACGCTGCGGCGTATCGCTATACCGAAGCCCGCCTGACCAAGACCGCGATCCAGCTGATGGCCGGGCTGGACGAAGGCACGGTCGATTTCGTCGCCACGTACAACGGCGAAGAAGAAGAACCCGAAATTTTCCCCGGTCTGTTCCCCAACCTGCTGGCCAATGGGTCCAGCGGGATTGCGGTGGGCATGGCCACCAACATCCCCAGTCACAACGTGGCCGAAATCATCGATGCCACGCTGCTGCTGATCGACAATCCCCATGTCGAACACGCCCAGTTGATGGACGTGTTCAAAGGCCCTGATTTCCCGACCGGCGGCGTGGTGGTGGAAAGCCCCGCGGTGATTTCCGCCGCCTATGAAACCGGCAAGGGCGCGATGCGCGTGCGCGGGCGCTTCTCCACCGGGCGCAACGCAGACGGCACGTGGGAAGAAACCGGGGTCGAAAAGCTGGCCGGCGGGCAATGGCAGCTGGTGATTTCGGAAATCCCCTACCAGCTGGCCAAGGGCAAGCTGATCGAACAAGTCGCCCAACTGATCGCGGACAAGAAGCTGCCGATCCTTGAGGACGTGCGCGATGAATCCGATGAACAGATCCGGATCGTGTTCGTGCCGAAAAGCCGCAACGTCGATCCCGAACTGCTCAAGGAATCGCTGTTCAAGCTGACCGATCTGGAAACCCGCTTCAGCCTGAACCTCAACGTGCTGGATGCCACGCGCACCCCCGGCGTGCTGGGGCTTAAGCTGTTGCTGCAGGAATGGGTGATCGCGCAGATCGACATCCTGCTGCGCCGCGCCCAGCACCGGATGGAAAAGATCGCCGGCCGGCTGGAACTGCTGGGCGGCTATATCATCGCCTACCTCAACCTGGATCGGATCATCGAGATTATCCGCACCGAGGATGAGCCAAAGCCCGTTATGATGGCGGAATTCGAACTGAACGACCGTCAGGCCGAAGCAATCCTCAACATGCGGCTGCGCAGCTTGCGCCGGCTTGAGGAAATGGAGCTGCGCCGCGAACGCGACGAATTGCGGGCCGAGCAGGAAGAACTGCAAAAGCTGCTCGACAGCCCCGCCCGGCAGCGCACCCGGTTGAAGCGCGATCTGGCCAACTTGCGCAAGGATTACGCCGAAGATACCGCGCTGGGCCGCCGTCGCACAACTATTGCCGAAGCCGCGCCAACCGTTGAATTCAGCATGGACGCGATGATCGAAAAGGCGCCGGTCACGGTGATCCTGTCGGCCAAGGGCTGGATCCGCGGCGCCAGCGGGCATGAAGCACTGGACAAGGAATTCAAGTTCAAGGAAGGCGATGGCCCGGCCTTCGCGCTGCACGCGCAAACCACCGACAAGCTGCTGATCGCGTGCGATAATGGCCGGTTCTATACGCTGGGGGCAGACAAACTGCCGTCCGCACGCGGGTTTGGCGAACCGATCCGCACGATGGTGGATATCGATGCATCGGCCCAGATCGTGGCCTTGCTGGTATACCGGCCCAAGGCGCAACTGCTGCTGGCCAGCGATAGCGGCCGCGGTTTTGCCGCCGAAGCGGATGAGCTGCTGGCCGAAACCCGCAAGGGGCGCGGCGTGATGACCACCAAGCCCGGCGTCAAGCTGGCGGTGGTGCGCGAAATTCCGGCCGAACACGATCACGTTGCCGTGGTGGGCGATAACCGCAAGCTGGTGATCTTCAGCCTTGAGGAACTGCCGGTGCTGGCCAAGGGCCAGGGCGTGACCCTGCAACGCTACCGCGATGGCGGGATGGCCGATGCGGTTACGCTTAAGCTGGACGAAGGCCTGAGCTGGAAGATGGGCGGCGATAGCGGCCGGACCCGCACCGAAACCGATATGCGCCTGTGGAAGGTGGCCCGCGGTGCGGCCGGACGGATGCCGCCCAACGGCTTCCCGCGCGACAACAAGTTCTAAGGCTGTGCGTTCAAAGGGCGCTTAGGCCAGTTCTTCGTCCAAGAGCGCGGCGACGCGCGCCGCATCGGGGAACCCTTCGGCAATCCAGCGCGTTTCGATTGTTTGCAGGATGCGCGCCACCTCTGGCCCGGCGCCAACCCCGCGCGCAACGATTTCGCCGCCCTTGAGCGGGAAAGTGGGCGCTGCCCACCCGTTCAGCGGCGCGCTGTCCGCCCCCGTCAGCAGCAAACGGTCCAGCGCGGCATCGCGGCCCAGCCGATAGGCCAGTGCGCGGGCGTCTGCCGGGCCGTTGCCGCGCGCGGCAGCCACGGCCAGCCGCTTTTTTTGCGCGCCCGACAGGCGGAACCGGCTGGCGACCTGCTCGGCCAGCGCCGTGTCGGCGGGAAGCAGTGCCGCCAGCCGGCGCAGCGCATCGGGGGCCACGTGCTGGCGACCTTCTTCGGCGATCAGGGCGGCCAGGGCGGCGGGATCGGCTTCGGGCAACACCACCGCCAGAACCCCCAGCTGCGCCATGCGCACCACGGTGGGGGCGGGATCGGGCAGGCCCAGCAGGTTCATCATTTCCATCCCCACGCGTTCGCGCGACAGGCCTTTCAGCATGGGGGCCAGTTCGCCGCAGGCGCTTTCCGCCTCGTTATCTGCAGGCTGGCTGCCGAAGCGGGCCTGAAAGCGGAAATACCGCAGGATCCGCAAATGGTCCTCGCGGATGCGCTGGCGGGCATCGCCAATAAAGCGCAGCCGGCGCGCGGCCAGATCGGCCAGCCCGTTAAAGTAATCGCACACCGCGCCGCTGGCGGGATCGGCGTAGAGCGCGTTGATCGTGAAGTCGCGGCGGGCGGCGTCTTCGTGCCAGTCGGTCGAAAAGGCCACGGTGGCGCGGCGGCCATCGGTGGACACATCACGCCGCAGCGTGGTGATTTCCACCGGCCCGCCGCGCAGGATGGCGGTAACGGTGCCATGTTCCAGCCCGGTTGGCACGGTGCGGATGCCGGCCCTGTCCAATCGCGCGATCACTTCTGCCGGGAGCAGCGGGGTGGCCACGTCGATGTCCTTGACGGCAAGGCCCAGCAGCGTGTCGCGCACCGCGCCGCCAACATAGCGGGCTTGGCCGGCGCCCAGCGCGGCGAACAGCGCGGCCAGATCCGCGCGCTGCATCCACGGGGCGGCAATATGGTCAGCCATGCCCGCCCCCGTCCGCCCACGCGATCCGCTTGGCCAGGTTGCTGATAATTCCGGCGGTAACGCCCCAGATGCGATGCTGCTGCCACATGATTTCGATGTAGCGCCGTTCGCGCCCGTCCCAAAATGCTGAATGCGTGGTGTGGTTGGCCGGGTCGAACACGAAATCGACCGGGGCTTCGAACCATTGCGCCACTTCGGTGGGGCTGGGGCTAAGTTCGATATCGGGGGGCACGACGGCGATCACCGGGGTAATCGCATAACCGCTGCCGGTGCGATAAACGTCGCTGGGGCCGATCACGGTAACATCGCGTTCGTGGATGCCCAGTTCTTCCCATGCTTCGCGCAAGGCGGCTTCGACCGGGGTTTCGCCCGGATCGATCTTGCCGCCGGGAAAAGCCACCTGCCCCGGGTGCGAGCGCATGTTCGATGGCCGGTGGATCAGCAGAAACCCCGGCCGATCGCGGCGCTGGGTGATCGCGGCCAGCACGGCGGCCGGGCGCAGATCCTGCGCCGCAAGGCCGGTTTCATCGCGGTGTTCGATTTCGCGGGCGTGGCCTTCGGCGTGCAGTCGCTGCAGCCGGGCGACAAGGCCGGCGTCAATGGTCATGCCGGCACCAGCGAAAAATGCGCGCCATTGCTGGCCAGGTTCAGGTTTGCATCCGCCAGTTCGACCAGTTGCAACCACGTGCTGCGGTTGATCCGCGCCTGCGTGCCGTGGCGCACGCCAAGGTACAGCGCGGGCGTTTCCGGGTCTCCGCGCGCGATCAGCGGATGATCCGGCCCGGCGATCACGATCTCGTCGGTGTTCAGGCGAAAGGCCAGCGCATCGGCCTGCCGGGCCACGTCGGTGGCGATGAAGGCGGCGTCTTCCACGGCGATGGACTGTTGTTCGTGCGGCGTGACCAGCCAGTGCTGGCCCTGTTCATCGCAGCGCAGCAGGCCGGCAAAGGCGCGGACCATCGCGGGGCGGCGGATTTCCCCGCCATCGTGGAACCAGCGCCCATCGGCCTTGATCACTATCAGGCTATCGCCCGAAACCTGCGGGTTCCATTGCTCTACCGGGGGCAACCGGCGGGCCGCCGCCAGCGCGGCAATTTCCGCAAGCGACAGCGTGGCAAGATCAGGCGGCGGTTCGTAGGGCATTGGTCATGCCCTGCCAGATCAGCTTAGCCGCGCCAAGGCCCCAGCACGCCTTCGCGGGGGAGGATCGCGGGGTTCGCGGCGCGCACCAGCAGGCGGTGCTGCTCAAACGGGCCGGGCAGGGTCCAGCCGCCGGTGTGGGCATTGGTAAAGCCCCAGAACCGGCCATAGTATTCGGGATCGCCGATCATCACTTGCGGCAGCGGCGCCTCCGGGCTGAGCGCGGCGAGGCTGGCAGTCATCAGCGCTTGGCCATAGCCCAGCCCTTGCGCTTCGGGCACCACCGCCACCGGGCCGACCATGATCATCGGGTGGGCCTTGCCCTGCGGATCGGTCAGCGCCACGGGCCAGCACTGGATCGTGCCAACCAGGTGTTCGCCTTCGTCCAGCGCGGCAAACGACAGGGTGGGAAGCCAGTCCATCCCTTCGCGCACTTTATACGCGGTGCGCTGCTGTCGGCCCGGTTCGAACGCGCGATCGAGCAAGGCTTCGATCCACTGCGTGTCGATCTGGTCGAGCGGGATCAAGGTCGCGCTGGTCGGGGGTGTTTCGGGGGCGGCAGTCATGGCCGGCGCCGATACGGCAGGCGGCTGAACGTGACAAGGCAAAGGTGGCCGTGGCAAGGTAAAGGGGGATAGCCTGCCGCCGCGCCTTGCCGCCGGGCGTGACTGCAGGACAAAGCGCTGTGATGGGGTTTACGCTGCACGGACCGTTGGTGATCGGGGTGGACGAAGCCGGGCGCGGGCCGCTGGCCGGGCCGGTGGTGGCGGCAGCGTGCGTGCTGGGGGCGCAGGCCCCGGCCGGGCTGGACGATTCCAAGAAACTGTCCGCGAAACGCCGCGCCGCGCTGGAACCGCTGATCCAGGACAGTTGCGGCTGGGCGCTGGGCGTGGTCGAAGCGGACGAGATCGACCGGATCAACATTTTCGCGGCGACCATGCTGGCAATGACCCGCGCGGTGGGCGAACTGGTTTCCGCGCTGGGCCGCGAACCCGATGCAGTGCTGATCGATGGCAACATGACCCCGCTGGGCCGGGTGCCGGAATGGCGCTGGCAGGCGCGAGCAATCGTGGGCGGCGATGGCTTGGAGCCGCCGATTTCAGCGGCGTCAATTTTGGCCAAGGAACACCGCGATCGGCTGATGCGCGCCTATGCCCAGCGCTGGCCGCATTACGGGTGGGAGCGCAACGCCGGCTATGGCACGGCCCAGCACATCGCAGCCTTGCGCCAGCATGGGATCAGCCCGATTCACCGCCGCAGCTTCGCCCCGGTGGCGCAATTGGCGCTGTCCGAATAAATATTTCGCACAGCCGAGTCCCTTTCACCACACCACTAGATATCGAGTCTCTGCCCGGTGGCAGGACTCTACATCGTGTGGGGGACTCGTTCTGTTCTGCTTGAACTGCCCCGCCCATAACCCTGAATCGCAAGGATTCCCGCGGAGTCGCGACTTGACGTGAGACTCCGGATGACTCACCCTGTGGATAACTCAAAGGGGGTTCGACGCGCGTTTATGGGTCAGATGTTGGTTGGTGAGAAGGCGCGGCTGCGCGCTGCAAAGGAAGTCGCGCGTCCCGATCTTCCGCTCGGAAAAATCCTTGATGGCGATTGCATCGAAGCGATGCGGTCGATCCCGTCGGCCTCGGTCGACATGATTTTTGCCGATCCGCCGTACAACCTTCAGCTGGGCGGCGATCTTTCGCGTCCCGATGGCAGTCACGTCGATGCCGTGACCGATCACTGGGACCAATTCGACAGCTTTGCCGCGTATGACAAGTTCAGCCGCGAATGGTTGACCGAGGCCCGCCGCGTGCTGAAGCCTAACGGTTCACTGTGGGTGATCGGTTCGTATCACAACATCTTCCGTCTGGGCGCGATGTTGCAGGACATGGGGTTCTGGATCCTGAACGATATCGTGTGGCGCAAAGCCAACCCGATGCCGAATTTCAAGGGGACCCGGTTCACCAACGCGCACGAAACGCTGATCTGGTGCTCGATGGGCGAAAAGGCGAAATACACTTTCAACTACCGCGCCATGAAGACGCTGAACGATGAATTGCAAATGCGCTCGGACTGGGTCTTGCCGATCTGTTCGGGGCAGGAACGCCTGAAAAAGGGTGGCCACAAGGTTCACCCCACGCAGAAGCCGGAAAGCCTGCTGTATCGGGTGATGCTGGCCACGACCAACAAGGGCGATGTCGTGCTTGATCCGTTCTTTGGTACTGGCACCACGGGCGCCGTGGCCAAGCGGCTGGGCCGCGAATGGATCGGCTGCGAACGCGAAGGCGATTACCGCGAAGCCGCGCTGGAACGGATCGAACTGGCGCTGCCGCTGGATGAAAGCGCGATCACCACGATGCAAAGCCCCAAGGCCGCGCCCAAAGTGGCGTTCGGCACGCTGGTTGAAACCGGGATGATCGCCCCCGGCACGGTCATTACTGACAAGAAGCGCAAGCTTTCAGCCACCGTACGCGCCGATGGTTCGCTGGTGGCGGGCGCGGATAGCGGTTCGATCCACGGCTTGGGCGCCAAGCTGCAAGGCGCGCCATCGTGCAACGGCTGGACGTTCTGGCACATCGAGCACGAAGGCGCGGTCAAGCCGCTGGATGCGCTGCGCCAGCTGTATTTGCTTGCCACCGAGGATTGACCGCCGGCTCATCGTCCCCGATTGGATCATCCTCCCCGATTGGGCCATCCGCCCTATAGCGGGTGCGAAGGGAAACCGATGACCCAGTCTTGCTATCTTCGCCCGATTGCACTGTGCGATAGCCCGCAAAGCGATGCCAGCGGCGCGCTGCGGCTGGCCGGCGGGATGGCATATGCCAGCCGCTTTGCCGTGATCGTGCGCGAAGCGGGCAAGGTCGTCTCGCGCCAGTGCTTTGGCCTGAGCGAACTGGAAGCGGCGCTGCCCAGTTTGCCCGGCGATGTGCGCGAACAGTTCGAAAATTTGGGACGCAGCCATGCCCCGCTGCAATTGGCGCTGAACGATGGCGGGGTGCGTTCGGTGCGGCTGGATCAGCCGCAAGTCATGGGCATCCTTAACGTCACGCCCGACAGCTTTTCGGATGGCGGCCAGTTCATGGACGATCCCGAAGTGGCCCATGCCCATGCTGCCGCTATGCTCGAAGCCGGGGCGGCGCTGGTCGACGTGGGCGGGGAAAGCACGCGGCCCGGCGCGGCGGCGGTGTGGGAAGGCGATGAATTGCAGCGCGTCGTTCCGGCGGTTGAACGGTTGGCGGCGATGGGCGCGGCGATCAGCGTTGATACCCGCCGCCCGGCGGTGATGGAAGCCGCGCTGCGGGCCGGGGCGCAGATCATCAACGATGTTTCGGCCTTGCGGCACGATCCGCGCAGCCTTGAATTTGCCGCTGCCAGCGGCGCCCCGGTGGTGCTGATGCACGCACCGGGCGATGGCGACGATCTGCACGCCGGCGCCGCCTATGGCGATGTGGTGCTGGACGTGTTCGATTGGCTGCGCCGGCGGCGCGATGCCGCGCTGGCCGCGGGGATCGCGCGCGATCGGATCATTCTTGATCCGGGCGTCGGGTTTGGCAAATCGCTGGCCGAAAATCTGGCGCTGATGAACGCCTTGGCGCTGTTCCATGCGCTGGGTCAGCCGCTGCTGCTGGGGGTTAGCCGCAAGCGGATGATTGGCGCGTTATCGAACGAGGCGCCCGCGCACCAGCGCTTGGCGGGAAGCCTGGCTTTGGCCTTGAAAGGCATGGAAGCCGGCGTGCAACTGCTGCGGGTTCATGATGTTGCCGAAACGGTGCAGGCCGTGCGCGTCTGGCGCGGCTTGCGCGATGCGGCATTGACCGATTTTTCCCAGCTTTCCCGCTGATTGCAGGGCCAGCTGATTATCAGGCCGCGTCGCCGATCCCCAGATCCGACAGCTTGCGATACAGCGTGGACCGGCCGATCCCCAGACGTCGGGCCACTTCGGTCATCCGGCCGCGATAGTGGCCGATCGCCAGCCGGATCACATCGGCCTCGATTTCCTCCAGCGGGCGCAAGTTGCCGTCCGATGTGTACAGCACCACCCCCACGCTGTCCTGAAACACGCCGCTTTGCACCGGGGCAGAGCCGCCCAGCAAATCGGATAGCTGGGGGAAATCTTCGGCGGTCAGGGCATCGCCATCGCAAAACACCGCGGCGCGAAACAGCACGGCCTGCAACTGGCGCACGTTGCCGGGCCAGTCATAGGCGGCCAACAGCGATAGCGCGCCATCGGTGATGACCAGCGGCCGCAGCCCCGGCTGTTCACCGATCCGCGCCAGAAAATGCCGGGCCAGCGCGGGTATATCGCCGGCGCGATCGCGCAGTGGCGGCAGTATCACCGTGGTGGCCGACAGCATCCGGTGCAGTTCGGGCAGGAAATGCCCGCCCACCACCATATCGCTAAGCGGCAAGTTGCTGGCAGCAATGATCCGCACGTCGATGCGGAAGGAATGCCGGGCGCCGACCGGGCGGACATCCCCGCGTTGCAGCGTTTCGAGCAAGCGGTGCTGCACCGCCAGCGGCAAGCGATCGACCTCGTCCAGCGCCAAGGTTCCGCTGTCGAGGCATTGCAGCACCCCCACGTGGCGATCGAACGCGCCGGGAAAGGCACCTTTTTCATGGCCGAACAGCGCGCTTTCAACCGAATTTGCCGGAATCCCGCCGATGTTGACGATGCGGAACGGTGCTTTGGCGCGGGTGCTGGCCGCTTGCATCGCCCGGATCAGGATTTCCTTGCCGGTGCCGCTTTCGCCTTCGATCAGCACCGGGCCTTGGCCGCGCGCGGCCTTGGCGCCCACCGCCAGCGCCGTGCGAAAGGTGGGTGCCGCACCGATCATCGCTTCGAAATCGCCGGACGATGACATCTTTTCGGTCAGCGGCTGCAATTCATCGCGCGGGGCTTCGCGGGTGGTGGCCAAGCGCAGCGCCAGCATCAGGCGATCCGGGGCCACCGGTTTGACCAGATAGTCGGTCGCGCCGGCGCGCATGGCTTCGACTGCCAGCAGCGGCGATGCGCTGGCGGTGATCATCAGGATCGGCAGGGCGGGGCGGCGGTGTTTCAGCTCGGCGATCAGCGTGCAGGCTTCGTCGCCCGGCACGCCCTGATCGAGGATGATCGCGCTCAGCTGCAATCCCTGGCGGGTGGTCAGCGTGGCGATTGCGATGGGGCAATCGCGCGCCACGATCGTGCGCCAACCCTCACGCGCAGCCAGTGCCGAAACCAGCCGGCATTGCGCTGGATCGTTATCGATCAGCATCAGCGTTCGCTGTTCGATTTCCGACATTGCCTTTGCGCGAACCCCCGTTGAGATTGAGCCGCTGGTCATAGTGGGTGCAGGTAAATGGTGCATTAAGGCTGCGGAATGTGATTGCGCGGGGCAGGTTGGCCCTTGAGCCGCAGCCAAGCTGGCGATAGAGCGGCGCGCAACACGAACTCACCTTACCGCGATGGGAACAGACAATGGCAACCGGCAACAACATGAAGGCGCACGTGGCAACCTATGAAGGGTTCATCAACATGGCCACGTGGGGCAGCGTGGCGATCGCGCTGGTCGTTGCGCTGGTTGTTTTCCTGATCGCTTGATTTTGCAGTTGATCGGGCGCGGGCCAACGCGTTCGGCGGTGCAGTGCGCGTCCGGCAGCGGGTGCGCTGGCGGTGCCGCGGGGGCGTTTGTCGCCACCGTGGGCCAGATGCGCCAGATGCGCCAGATGCGAAGGCTAAGTTGATGCGCGCTCCCTTCGCTTGTGATCCCGCCAAGACACGCGGGCGCGAATTTCCGATCGAGGGTTCGCTGGCGCGCGGCCCGCGCAGTGATTACCAGCGCGACCGTGATCGGATCGTTCATTCGATCGCGTTCCGGCGGCTGCGTCACAAGACGCAGGTGTTTATCGCCCCCGATGGCGATCACTACCGCGTCCGCCTTACCCACAGCCTTGAAGTGGCGCAGATCGGCCGCGTGATTGCCCGCGCGCTGGGGTTGGACGAAGACCTGACTGAGGCATTGTGCCTGGCCCACGATATTGGCCACCCGCCGTTCGGCCATGCTGGCGAGGATGCGCTGAATGCCGCGCTCGCCCAGTTTGGCGGGTTCGATCACAACGCCCAGTCGCTGCGCACGCTGATGCGACTGGAAAGCCCGTATTGTGAGCATGAAGGGCTGAACCTGACGTGGGAATTGCTGGAAGGGCTGGCTAAGCACAACGGGCCGGTCCGCAAGGTCAACTGGGCATTGGCCGAACTGGACGGCGCGTTCCCGCTGGAATTGGCGCAATGGTCTTCGCTGGAAGCGCAAGTGGCGGCGCTGGCTGACGATATCGCCTATGACAACCACGACATCGACGATGGCCTGCGCGCCGGCTTTCTTGAGCTGGACGAGCTGTTGACCCTCGATTTCGTGGCGGACCAATGGCGCGCGATCGAGCGCAAGTTTCCCGCCGTGCCGCAAGATCGGCGGCTGCGCGAACTGGTGCGCAGCCAGATCGGGTGGATGGTCAACGATGTGATCCGCGAAACATCCGCCCGCGCGGCCGGGATGACCTCGGTCGATGACGTGCGGGCCGCCGGGCGGGCCACCGCCGCGTTCTCCGCCCCGCTGGCCGATAACGAGCGGACCTTGAAAAGCTTCATGTACGAACGGCTCTATCATCACCCCCAGCAACTCCAGACCGCCGAACGCGCCCGCGCGGTAACGGCCGAACTTTATGCCGCTTATTCGCGGCAGCCCGGCCTGATGGATGCCGGCTGGGCCGAACGGTTGCCGGGGCAAGAGCCGGGCCGCAGCCGGCACATCGCCGATTTCATCGCCGGAATGACCGATCGCTATGCGATTTCGGCCCATGCCAAGATCTATGGCCACACGCCCGAGGGATTGCGCAATGTCTAAGCCCACCCGGATCGCGCTGGTCGGGGCATCGGGCCTGATCGGCAGCGCCTTGATCCGCCTGGCGGTGGAACGCCGCGACATTCGCGTGATCGCCATCGCCCGCAGTGAAATCCCGTTGCCGCGCGGCGCGCGGATGGAAGTGCTGGTGGCCGATCCAGACCACTGGGCCGATGCGATCGCTGCGGCCAACGCCGATGTGCTGGTCTGCGCGCTTGGGACAACGTGGAAACAGGTCGGCAAGGACGAAGTGGCGTTCCGGGCGGTCGATCAGCACTTGGTGCTGGCTTGTGCGCAGGCCGCGAAGGACGCCGGAATCCGCCAGGTTATTGCGATTTCATCGGTGGGGGCCGATGCCACGTCGAAGAACTTTTACTTGCGGGTGAAAGGCGAAGTGGAACAGGCGCTGGCCCGGCTGCGGCCCACCCGGCTCGATGTGATCCGGCCCGGATTGCTGCGCGGCGCGCGGCGCGAATTCCGCCCGGCCGAATGGGTTGCCCAGCGATTTTTCCCGGTAATTGATCTGTTTTTGCAGGGGAAATACACCAAATATCGTTCGGTCAGCGATGATCTGATCGCGCGCGCAATCGTTGGGCTGACCAAGGAAAAGGCCGCCGGGCGGTTTGTGTTCGAACACGATGCGATCTTGCGTGCGGTTCGCCGGGCTGGAGAGTGGCGGGCCGGGGAATAATCTCGGCCGCGGTTGACTTCGCCGCGGGGCAAAGCCAGACCGACATCGTCGCTGATCGCGCGGGAGAGCCCCGTCGATTCGTCTGATTGGACGTTTCGCCGGGCGCCGAAGGAGCAACCGCCCCGGAATCTCTCAGGCAAATGGACCGCGTGGGTCGATAGCGACGCTCTGGAAAGTGTTTCTGGCTGATCCCGGGTTTGGGCAGGCAGA
>JBJOPJ010000009.1:0-31333 GCA_046050825.1 Pseudomonadota bacterium | reverse complement strand
TACCACTCCCACGCCTCGGGATTGATCGGCTCGCCGACAGTCCCGAGCAGGCGCAGCGTCGAGCGCGCATGCTTCTTCACCGGCGCGTCGCCTTCGCGCATCAACGCGCGCAGCGCCGTGGGCGCGCCGTAGAAGATGTTGACGTTGTGGCGATCGACGATGTCCCAGAAGCGGCTGTGATCGGGATAGTTGGGCACGCCTTCGAACATCACCGTGGTCGCCCCGTTGGCCAGCGGGCCATAGACGACATAGCTGTGGCCCGTGACCCAGCCGATATCGGCCGCGCACCAGTAAATCTCGCCGGGGCGGTAATCGAACACGTAGTGGTGGGTCATCGCCGCCCACGTCAGATAGCCGCCAGTGGTGTGCAGCACGCCCTTGGGCTTGCCGGTGGAACCCGAAGTGTAGAGGATGAACAGCGGGTCTTCGGCGTTCATTTCTTCCGCTGGGCACGCTGCGGCAACCGTTTCGCGCTGATCGTGCCACCAGTGATCGCGGCCCGCCGCCATCGTCACCGCATTGCCAACGTGCTGCACCACCAGTACCGCCTTGACCGATGGGCAAGTATCCAGCGCGGCATCGACATTGGCTTTCAGCGGCACCTGCTTGCCCCCGCGCATCCCGGCATCGGCGGTGATTACGATGTTGCTGTCGCAATCCTGGATCCGCCCCGCCAGCGCTTCGGGCGAAAACCCGCCGAACACGATCGAATGGATCGCCCCGATCCGGGTACACGCCAGCATGGCCGCCGCCGCTTCGGGGATCATCGGCATATAGATGGTGATCCGATCGCCCTTCTTTGCGCCCAGTTCCTTCAGCGCGTTGGCCATCCGGCAAACTTCGGCGTGGAGCTGGCGGTAGGTCAGGCGGCGCTGGTGCTGGCTGTCATCGCCTTCCCAAATGATCGCCACCCGCTCGCCATGCTCGGCCAGATGGCGATCGAGGCAGTTGGCCGAAACGTTCAGCGTGCCATCGGCAAACCATTCGATCCCGAAATCAGCCTCGTCAAAGCTGCATTTGCTAAGCTTGGTCCACGGCTTGATCCAATCGAGCCGCGCCGTCTCTTCGCGCCAGAACGCTTCCGGCTCAGCCAGCGACCGCGCATAAAGCTGCTGATACCGCTCGGCATTCACATAGGCGCGGTTGGCCCATTCGGCAGGCACGGGGTGTTTGCTGGCCATGACACTCTCTCCGGGAATCGTTTGTCCGGCAGTTAGAGGGGCGGTGGCCGCCCGGTCAACACAGCCGGGGCAGTACAGCCGGGGCAGTGGCGATCAATGGAACCAGCGCTGCCGCCAGCCATAGGTCGACGCGGCCGGATTGCCCTGCACATCCGTGGCCGGGCGGAACCGGAACCGTTCCACGGCCAGCCGGCAGGTTAGTGCGTCGGCCTCGGGATCGGGGCTGGCGCTGACCACGCGGCAGCCGGTGGGGCGGCCTGCGGCGCTAACGTCAATCGCGATCGTTACGGCATGGCCCAGCCGGATCGCGCGGTTGGCCTTGTTGTAATCGCGTTCGACGATGGCTCCGGCAATTTTCTCGGCCTTGCGCGACAACCCGCCGCCCTGCCCGGCTCCGCCCGTGCCGCTGCCAGTGCCGCGGCCATCGCCCCCGGCGCCCGTGCCGCTGCCGGCATCCGTCGCCCCCGCCGTGTTGGCATCCCCGGTGCTGGCAACGCGCGGTGCAGGCTGCGGGGCGAGTGGAACTTTCGGAGTAGCGGCATATTCGGGGCGCGCCACCGCCCGGATCCCCGCCTTGCCCGCCGACCCGGCCGGCTCTGGCGCGGTGGCGGGCGGCGGCGGCGGCGCGGTAATGGTAACGGCAAACGTCGATACGACTGCATCCACCGCCTGATCGGCAAAGTGCGACGCAAAGGCCTTGATCAACGCCAGCACGGCCAGCACGTGCAACACTGCAACCAGCAAGACCACGCCAAATCGGCTGCGCAGCGGCGGCCTGAGATTGATCCTGTCGTCCGGGTTCATGGCCTCGGCCAACCGCCGTGCAGGCCCATGCCCGCACATTGCACCCCTTCAGCGATGCCCGCGCCGCTTGGGCTGGCCATCGCCGCGCTCTTTGCGGTCGGCACGGAACCGGGTGTAGCTATCCAGCACCTTGCGCATTTCCGCGATCGCCCGTTCCCGCTCGTGCTGATCTTCGATCCGCGACAGTTCGCGTTTCAGGCCGGTGACAAATTCGGCATAGCTGTTTTGCCAGTCATGCCCCAACGCAGCGGTCAGATCGCTGCGCCCGGTTTTGGTGCGGCGCGCCGGCGCGCCCGGCGACAAGGCATACGTTTCGCCGATTTCGGGCGTCACGATTGGCGTGCCGGGCACACGGGCAGCGGCCAGATCGCGCAGGGCATCAAGCGCCACTTGTTCGCCGTGGACCAGAAACAAACCCCCGGCAATGGGCGCGCGGGCGGCGATCCAATCCAGCAGTTCGCCCTGATCGGCATGGGCGGAATAGCTGTCGATCCGGCGGATCGCGGCGCGCACGATCACGTCTTCGCCGGAAATGCGCACCCGCGGCGCGCCTTCAAGGATCACGCGGCCCAACGATCCCTGGGCCTGATAGCCAACAAACAGCACCGTCGATTCACGGCGATGGAGGTTGTGCAGCAGGTGGTGGCGGATGCGCCCGCCTTCGCACATGCCCGATGCCGCCATGATGATCGCGCCGGATACCGAATTAAGCCGGATCGATTCCTGCACGCCTTCGGTGAAGTGGAAATTGGGGCAATTGAACGTACAGCCGGGATCAACATCTTCCAGTTCGCCCGCGTGCTGGGCAAAGACCCGCGTGGCCTGGCTTGCCAGCGGGCTGTCGATGAACACCGGCACATCGGGGATCGCCTTGGTCCGTACCAGTTCGGCAATGTCCAGCAGCAGTTCCTGCGTACGTTCCAGCGCGAAAGTGGGGATCACCAGATTGCCGCCGCGCTCGAGCGCGCCGCGAATTTCCGCTTCCAGCAGCTTGCGCCGGGCCGGGATGGTGATCGGTTCGCGGGCGCGATCGCCGTATGTGCTTTCGCACAGCACGTAATCGAAACCTGAAGGGCCTTCGGGATCAGCGTGGAAGGCCTTGTTCTCTGGCCCCAGATCGCCCGAGCACAGCACCCGCGTTCCGGCAGCTTCCAGTTCGACCGAAGCCGAACCCAGGATATGCCCCGCGTTCCACAGCCGGGCGCGAAAGCCGGGGGCAGGCTCGAACCATTCTTCCAGCGCCACCGGCGCGCACTGCCCCCATGCCGCCAAGGCATCAGCTTCGGTGTAAAGCGGGGTAAACTCGTCCTCGCCGGCGCGGTCGCGGCGGCGGTTGCGGCGCTGGGTATCCGATTCCTGGATGCGCCCGGCATCCGCCAGCATATATTCCAGCAAATCTGCCGTGGGCTGGCTGCACCAGATCCGCCCGGTGAACCCTTCGGCCACCAACCGGGGCAGCAAGCCGGAATGGTCGATATGGGCATGGGTCAGCAGCACCGCATCCACCTTGCGCGGATCAAACCCAAACGCCCCGGCGTTCAGCCCTTCCAGCGTCCGCGAACCTTGGAACAGGCCGCAATCGACCAGCACCCGCGTGCCGCCGCACACAAATTCGTGGCAGGAACCGGTTACGGTGCGCGCCGCACCGTGCAAGGTCAGCGTCAGGTCTTTGCTCATGCCCGGGAGAGTGATCGCGTTGCGGGCGTCTGGCAAGGGCTCGTTCGCGCAATCGGCACCGGAACAAGATGAATCGCATCGCCCCGCCATCGATCTGGGTTGGCCAAATCCCGCGAACTGACCACTCAATTCGTGGAAAAACGCACCATCGTGTCGTAATCTTGCAGACTCTCGGAAATCCATGAACTAGGGGCTTCAGCGAATCCTACATACGTTTGCGCAAACGGAGACCAGTAATGCCCGATTCCGCCACCACCGCCGCCCCGACCAACCATGCCGGGCTTGTCGCATGGGTGGAAGAAATGGCTGCCCTGACCCGCCCCGATGCGGTGGTGTGGTGCGATGGCTCGGATGCCGAATGGAACCGCCTGACCGCGCAACTGGTCGATGCCGGCACGCTGATCCGGCTTGATCCGGTCAAGCGCCCCAACAGCTTTTACGCCCGTTCCGCCGCCAGCGACGTGGCCCGGGTGGAAGGCCGCACCTTCATTTGTTCGCAGCGCGAAGAAGATGCCGGGCCGACCAACAACTGGCGCGATCCCGCTGAAACGCGCGGCACGCTGAAGGGCCTGTTCGATGGCTGCATGGCCGGGCGCACGATGTATGTCGTGCCGTTCTGCATGGGCCCGCTGGGCAGGGAACATTCGGTCGTCGGCATAGAGCTGACCGACAGCCCCTATGTGGTGCTGTCGATGAAGATCATGACCCGCATGGGCCAAGGCGCGCTCGACATGCTGGGCACCGATGGCTTCTTCGTCCCCTGCCTGCACTCGGTCGGCATGCCGCTGGCCGCTGGCCAAGCCGATGTGCCGTGGCCGTGCAACGACGAAAAGTGGATCGTCCACTTCCCCGAAACGCGCGAAATCTGGTCCTATGGCTCGGGCTATGGCGGCAACGCCTTGCTGGGCAAGAAGTGCCTCGCGCTGCGCATTGCCAGCGTGATGGCGCGCGACGATGGCTGGCTGGCCGAACACATGCTGATCCTGAAGCTGACCGGCCCGTCGAACAACGTCCATTTCGTCACCGCCGCATTCCCTTCGGCCTGCGGCAAGACCAACATGGCGATGCTCGAATCCGCGCTGCCCGGCTGGAAGGTCGAAACGGTTGGCGATGACATCGCCTGGATGCGGCTGGGCCAGGATGGCCGGCTCTATGCGATCAACCCCGAAGCAGGGTTCTTCGGCGTGGCGCCGGGCACCGGCCCCAACACCAACCGCAATGCCGTGGAAACGCTGCATTCTAACGCGATCTATACCAACACCGCGCTGACCGCCGATGGCGATGTGTGGTGGGAAGGCCTGACCAAGACCCCGCCCGCCGGCCTGATCGACTGGCAGGGCCAGCCGTGGGATCCCGCTGCCGGCACCCCCGCCGCGCACCCCAACGCGCGCTTCACCGTACCGGCTGAACAGTGCCCCTCGATCGCGGCCGAATGGGACGATCCAGCCGGCGTGCCGATTTCGGCCATCCTGTTCGGGGGCCGCCGCGCCACTTCGGTGCCGCTGGTGGTGGAAAGCTTTGGCTGGGATCACGGCGTCTATCTGGCAGCCAACGTTGCCTCGGAAGGCACCGCTGCGGCCGAAGGCAAGATCGGTGCGCTGCGCCGCGATCCGTTCGCGATGCTGCCGTTCTGCGGCTATGACATGGGTTCGTACATGGGCCACTGGATCGACATGGCCAAGAAGGCCGCCAATGGCGGCAACGCCCTGCCCAAGATCTTCCTCGTCAACTGGTTCCGCAAGGACGATGGCGGCAAGTTCCTGTGGCCCGGCTTTGGCGACAATGCCCGCGTGCTGAAATGGGCGATCGAACGCTGCGAAGGCAGCCGCGATGCGGTGGACAGCCTGATCGGCCGCATCCCCGCAGCAGACGGGCTGGACCTGTCGGGTCTGGATATCAGCCCGGCCGCAATGGCTGCCCTGTTCGCGATCGATGCGCAGCAGTGGCAGGAAGAAGCCGCCGCCAACCGCGCCGACCTGGCCCGCCTGGGCAAGATCCCGGCGGCGCTGGAAGCCCAGCAGGCCGCACTGGAAGAACGCATTGCCGGCGCGCTGCAGCCAGCCTGACGCTCCGCTGGTGACGAACCTGTAAAAACGGGGACTGCAGCGCTGCAGTCCCCGTTTTTATATCGACCTTCTGCCCGGCTTCACCGCGTCAATCGTCCTCGGCCTCGCGGGCGGCGCGGCCACGGTTGCGATCGGCCTCGTCCTGGCTGGTGGTCATCACATCGACAGTCTTGCTGACCACTTTGACCGGCGCGGTCACCACCTTGGACACGATCGTGCCAACGCAGCCCGTCAGCGAAGCGGCCACAAGGGCCAGGATCAACACACGCATTTCGCGACTTTCCTTAATCTGAAACGGCTTAACACCGGCAAATCGCAGCACCCACCCCAGGGCGGAAGCTTCGCCTCAACCGGCTACGCTGAACGCGCTCCGGATGAATTGCTTGATCGAGTGGTTCCACCGCGCCGGATCAACCGGCGTTCCAGAAAAATCATCAAGCAGCTTGCCCAAGGTATAGGCCTGGATCAGCACGGCAGCGGCGTCTGCTGCAAAATCAGACCGGAACCATCCGCGCTTTTGGGCAATCTCGAACAATTCGGCGAAAGCCGCCGTCAGGCGATCCTGTTCGGCCGCCAGCTTGGCGGCAACGCGGGAATCCTGCGAAGCCAACACGATCAGGCGTGCGCGGCGCAAACGCTGTTCCACCAGATCTGGCCCTTGGGTCGCATCGGTCAGCCGATCCATCTCGGCGAACAGTTCCTCGGCCGAAGTCGCGTTCTCCAGCAATGGCTTGGTCACGGCCAGATCGCGATCGATATTCCGCGAAAACTGGTGGACCATCGCGGTGGTCATCAGATCGGGGAAGTCTTCGAAATGGTGGTACAGCGAACCCTTCGACACTCCCGATTCCGTCAACACCATGTCTGCGGTGATCTGCTCGGGCGAATATTCGGTCAGCAAGCGCTCGACAGTGTCCAGCAGCTTCAGACGCGTCGGGTGGAGCGTCCGATCCCGGGTGGTGCGGCGGCGAGATAGAGAAGTGACACGCATTTTCCGGCCGGGGAATGGGCTGACGGCCGCCCCAAAAGCAAGGAAAATCGATGTCAGCGGTGAATATATCCGCGACTTTGCCCTGCTGCGTTGTCCACCGGGCGATCAGCGAAACGCGACCGGAATGGTGAACGTCAGCTGATCGCCCGTCAGCCCGCTTGGCGGGGGCGGCATCGGCGCGCTTTGGCGGACCGCGCGCAGCGCGATCCGATCAAGGGTCAGATTGCCGCTTGAGCTGGCGATTTCCGCTGACAGCAGCGCGCCCGCGGCCGTCACACGGAAGCGGATCACGGGCGTTCCGATCATCCCCGCGCCGCGCGGTCGATGCGCGGCGATGTGCTGCCACAGCCGCTGCGCATAACCGTCCAGCGCCGCCCGCACGGTATCGGCCACAGGTTGCGACGGTGGCGGCAGCGCAGGAGCGGACGGCGGCACTTTGGCGGCGATCACAGGCGCCGACGCAGCCGGGGCGGGCGGCGCAAGCTGCGCCGCAGGTGCCGCCCGGCTGGCGTTGGCCGGACGAACCGCCGCGCCATGCGCCGGTTCGGTCGGGGCCCGGCGCGGCGGCAGCGGTGCGATCACGATCGTGTGCAGCGCCCGCTCTGAACGCTGCACCGCCGGCGCACCGCCCAGCCACAGCGCCAGCGCCGCAGCCAGCCCATGCACCGCCAACGCCGCCAGTGCCGCCCCCCAGCGGGTGCGCGGGCCGGGGCCGCATCCTGCCGCGGTCACGGTCAGAACCCCGTGGTTACGCCGAAGTTCACCGAACGGCCCCTCCCCGGCACTGCCCGCAATGCGCCCGTGGCCTTGTAATCACCCAGCGAAACCCCGCCCAGCGGCAAGTCATAAGCCCGATCGAACACGTTCTCGACCGCCACGCTCAACCGGGCCGCGCCAAGATCGTAACCCAGCCGGACGTTCACCAGCGCATAATCGCGGGTCACCGGTTCGCGCCGGGTGGCATCGACACGGGTCTTGTCGCCCACCCATTCCAGCTCGATACCGACATCAAGCGGGGCTTGAACCGGGCCGGCGCGGTGCTGCAGGCCCAGCTTCAGGTCCAGCGGCATCTGATGGTACAGCGGGCCGCCATCAGCAAGGTTCTGCCCGTGCAGCCACGCCAGCGATCCGGTCAGGCTGGTCTTCACTGCCCCGCCCGCGCCGCGCGCCAGCACCAGTTGCCCCGACAGGTCCACACCGTAAAATTCGGCGGCCTGGTTGGCGAATTGCAGCTGCACCCACGGCGTTGGCATGCCCATCGCGGGCAGGATTTTCACGAACGCCGCATCGATATAGTCATCGACATGGGTGTAATAGGGCGCCACTTTCAGCGACCAGCCGCCCGCCGCCCCATCAAGCTTCAGCGCCGCGCTCAGCGTGTCGGCGCGTTCGGGCTTGAGGTTCAGATTGCCGACATAGCCGTTGCCATCGCCGTACCAGCCGATCATCCGGCTGGCCATCGCGCCCCGCCCCCAGCTGTACCGCTCGTACACGTTGGGCGAGCGCGCCTTGTGGGCATAGCCGGCTTCCAGCGTGATCCCATCGGCCGCCGCATAGCTGACCAGCGCCGACGCGCTCCAATTGCTGTCCGCCCCGCGATGGCCCACCGCGTTGAACGCCGCTGCGGCCCGCGCGTCATCGAGGTTCATCATCGAACTGGAATAAGGCTGAACCGCCCCGGTGTTCATGGCCACCCGATCCAGCCGCACGCCCACCACGCTGGACAGGCGATCGCTCCAGTGTGCTTCCCATTCGGCAAACCCGCCCGACCGGTCGCGGTGCGCAGCGTTGAGGTTGATGTAGGGATTGGGGCCCATCATCATGCTGCCGGCCACGGCGGGCCAGTAATCATCCAGCCACTGGTGGTGATATTCACCGCCCAGCCGCACGGTATCGCGCGGCGACAGCGGCAGCGTCAGCTTCAGCGTGCCGGCGAACGTGTGCCCATGCGTCAGCATCGGCATGGCGCCGGGCTGCTTGTCCCGCAGAAAGTCCATGGCATGATCGGTTGCGCGGTAATCGGCGCTGAACTTCAATCCACCCCAATCAAATTCGCCCGCATAATCGGCATTCACGAACCATGAGCTGTTGGAAACCATGTCCATCGCCTGGTTGGGAAAGCCTTCATACGGCGAAAAGTGATAGCCGCCCTTCAGCCGAAACAGCCCGGCCGGCGTTTGCAGGGCCAGATCCAGCGCGTGATCGGTCTTGGCATATTCGCTGGAGCGGACCAGCCCGCGATCGCCCCCGCCCGTATAACGGCCGGCCTGCGCGTAAGACCCGGCATACGTTGCGCTGAACGTGCGGCTGGCCAGCGTCAGGCGCAGCGATCCGCCAAAGCCCGCGTCGTTCGAGCGATAAAAGCTGGATACCTCGCCGGTTGCCAGCAGGCTTGCCCCACTGGCAAAGCGGGGCGCGGTGCTGGCCACGTCGATCACCCCGCCAATATTGTCGCCGCCCATGCTGACCGGGGCCACGCCGGTTACAACCTGGATCGAACCGACCGTTTGGGGATCGGTATAGGATAGCGGCGAATTCATGTCGTTCGGGCAGGCGGCATCGATCGGGTGCCCATCGACGGTCAGTTTCAGGCGCTGCTCCGACAGCCCCCGGATCGCGGGCAGCGATGAAAACCCGCCGCCGGTATTGGCGCTGACACCGGGCACCTGCCGCAGCAGATCGGCGGTATCGCTGGAACTGGCCTTGCGCCGGGCAAGGTCGTCGTGGCCGACCTGCGTGCCTGCCAGCGGCGCGGTGGCGATGGCATCGACTGGGCGATCGGCGGGCACTTCAACCGCGGGCAGAGCGATGGCGGCGGGCTGGGCAAATGCGGCGGCGGGAAACACGGCGGTGGACGCGCCCAGCAGGGCACGCAGGGTGGATTGGACAACAGGCATCGTTGGCAACTTTCAATCGCGGGTGGCCATGCGCGCAGGCACGGCCCGGCTGCTGGTTCAAGCAGCGCTGAACATCGGGGCGATAGGGTGCCTGAACCGGCGAACCGGCAGGCGCTTGTCAGGCCGGAATGGGCGGGCCGCGCAGTGGCGGCAGCAGCCAGGCCACACGGGGCGGCTGCGGGGCAGCGAACGGGGCAAAGCCCAGCGCAAGGATGAACGCCAGCGCGGCAACCAGCAGCGGGGCATCAACCCCGCCAAGCGCCGCGAACGCCAAGGCCGACCATGGACAGGCCGGTTCAGCCTTGGCGTGTTGGTCCCCGGCGGGCGCAGCCTTGCCGGCATTGCCCAGCACGATGTCGTGTGTGACGGCCTGCCCGCTGGCATCGGAACACAGCACCACGGTCAACACGCGGCCTTGCTGGCCCTGCATCTGGCCCAGCATATAGCCCGCCGGCATGGCCGCCTTCAGGCACAATGCCGCAATCGCCAAAACCAAGGCGATCGCGCGGTGGCGCAACAGCAAGGCGCGAAACGGCTGCATCGCCCGGCCCTGTAAGTCGATCGAATGCCGTTGTCACCATCAACTAGGGTCAGGCGGTAACGAAGATCAGGCGGCCACCACTTCGCCTGCCAGCCGGTCGCGCAATTCGCGCTTCAGGAACTTGCCGCTGGCGTTGCGGGGCAAGGCTTCCGTCATGAACCAGATGTGGCGCGGGGCTTTGTGCTTGGCGATATGGCGCTGGCAATCGGCGCGCAGTTCATCGGCGGTCAGGGTTTCACCGGGCTTGAGCACCACGGCCACGCCCACGTCTTCGCCCAGCCGTTCGTCCGGCACGCCAAACACGCAGCATTCCGCCACCGCCGGATGGCGATAGATCGCGGCTTCCACTTCGGCGCAATAGACGTTTTCGCCCCCGCGCAGGACCATGTCCTTCTTGCGGTCGACGATAAAGATGAACCCGTTTTCATCGATCCGGGCAACGTCGCCGGTGTGCAGCCAGCCATCGGTGATCGAATCCGCCGTGGCATCGGGGCGATTGATATAGCCCTTGATCACCGACGAGCCTTTGACCCACAATTCGCCGATCTGCCCCTGCGGCACGGCCCGGCCATCATCATCGACGCACTTGGCTTCGAAATTGGGCATATACGGCCCGGCGCTGTCGGGCTTGTCGACAAAGAAATCGCCCGCGATCGAGGTGATGATCCCGCAAGTCTCGGTCATCCCGTAACCCGTGCTGGGCCGCGCGCTGGTCACCCGTTCTTCGATCTTCAGCACCAGATCCGGCGGCACTTGTGCGCCGCCGCCCGCCAAGGATGCCAGACTGGAGGTATCGCGCGTGGCAAAATCGGGATGGTTGATCACTTCGCGCGCCATCACCGGCACGCCGCTCATCGATGTGATGCGTTCGCGTTCGATCAGGCGCAGCGCCTCACCGGCATCCCAGCGGTACATCAGCACCAATGTTCCGCCCACCGCGGTGGTGGCATAGGCGCCGCAATTGTTGGCGGTGACGTGGAACAGCGGGGTGGTGACCAGCAGCACCGGGATCGGAGGTTCGGCGGGCGGCGCCACCCCGGTGGCCCGTTCGGTCGCCAGGGCCGAGGACGCGCCGGCGTAGAGCATGTTCATCAGGTTGGCCACGCAGCCACGGTGGGTCAACTGCGCGCCCTTGGGGTGGCCGGTGGTGCCCGAGGTATAGAAAATACAGGCATCGCTATCGGGATCGACCGCAACTTGCGGCATCGCGCCGCCCTGCCCGATCACCGCCGACCACGGGGTAACATCGGCCGGGCAATCGTCCAGCCGCACACCCACCAGCTGCATCGCCGGATCGATGCCGGCGCAGCCGCGCAGCCGCTCAAGCCGTTCGGCATCGAGGATGATCGCGCGCGGCTGGGAATCGTTCAGCGCATAGGCCATTTCATCGCTGGTCCACCACGCGTTCATGCCCACCACGGCAATCCCGGTGGCAACGCAGGCCCAATAGGCCAGCAGCCATTCGGGATAGTTGCGCATCGCGATCGCCACCCGGTCTCCGGGTTTGATGCCCTGATCGGCCAGCCATGCGGCAATCGCATTCACCTGGCGGTGCGCATCGGCATAGCTCAGGCGTTCATCGCCATAGATCAGGTAAGGCCGATCCGCGAACTGCGCGGTGGACAGCCAGAATTCGCGCACGCTGGGCGGGGCATTCTTGTACGTCCGGATGCGGTTGCCCAGCACCGCGGCCTCGACAATTTCGAACTGCCCGCCCGGACCGGTCAACTCTTCACGCGCTTGCTTCAGTTCGCTGTAATGCATCACTCTCGCCCATTAGATTCTATTTGGACGCAGGCTTGCATGGCCGCACGCCGGCGGCAAGTCTTGTTTCGCAACCGGATGAATGGACGTGGCCGCGCGGCCTTAAATCGCCTTGCGAAAGGCGGCCAGCCGCTCGGCCGCTTCGTCCAGCGTGGCATCCGCCTTTGCAAAGCACAGCCGCAAATAGCCGCGCTGCGGCGCCTGCGCATAAAACGCCGAGACCGGGATCGAAGCCACCCCGGCTTCGCGGATCAGGCGTTCGGCCAGCGCGGCATCGTCGGTGGGCAGGCCGGACGCGGCCAGATCGGCAATCACGAACCATGTCCCTTGGGCGGGCAGCAGTTGGAACCCCGCCGCAGCCAGACCGCCCACCAGGCGTTCGCGCGCCTGCGCATAGCGGGCGCGGTGCGCGGCGAACCAGTCCCCCGGCAGCGCCAGCCCTTCGGCAACAGCCCATTGCAGCGGGGTGGCCGTGGTGAACGTCAGGAACTGGTGACGATCGGCAATCGCCGCCGCAATCGGCGGCGCGGCCACCACCCAGCCCACTTTCCACCCGGTCAGCGAAAAGATCTTGCCGGCCGAGCCGACCTTGATCGCCCGGTCGCGCAAGGCGGGGATCGCCAGCGGCGAAACGTGGGTTGCCCCATCATACAGCATGGCTTCCCACACTTCATCGCACAGCACGAAGAAATCGTGGCGCTGGGCCAGCAACCCCACCGCTTCCAGCGCCGCGCGGTCCAGCAGCGTGCCAGTGGGGTTGTTGGGCGTGTTGAGGATCAGCAACCGGGTCTTGGGGGTGATCGCGGCTTCCAGCTGGTCCAGCGGCAAGGTCCATTCCGGCGGAGCCAGGCTCACCAGGCGCACCGTGCCGCCGGCCCGCTGCACCAGTGGCAGATAGGCATCGTAGAGCGGCTGGACCAGGATCACTTCGTCCCCCGGCCGAACCAGCGCAAGGATGCTGGCGGCCAGCGCCTCGGTCCCGCCAGATGTGACCACGATTTCTTCGCTGGCCACGGCCAGGCCCTGTTCGCGCGCGTACCAGCCGGCAATCGCGGCGCGCAATTCGGGCAAGCCCCGCATCGGCGGATACTGGTTCGATCGCCCGGTCAACGCGCGGGCGGCCGCCCCAGTCAGCTCGGCCGGTTCGGGCAGATCGGGGAACCCTTGCCCAAGGTTGATCGCCCCCAGTTCGCGCGCAAGGCCCGACATGCGCTCGAAAATGGTGACCGAAGGGGCGGGCAGGCTGTCAGTTAGGCTCATCGCCGGCAAGCTTACGGCTTGGCCCACAGCTTGACCAGCGCCGCATCGCCCGTGCCGCCCGGCCCATAATTTCGGCCATAATTTCACCTATAATTTCGTATGCAAAGGATTGCCGCCGCCCATGCGCCGTGCGACCAGCCGGTGACGAAGAGAGGGTGAGGACAGATGGCACAGCGATTGATCGGGGCGATCGAAGCCGGCGGGACAAAGTTCGTGGCCGCGCTGGCGCGCGAGGACGGACACGTGCTGGCCCGCACCCGCATTCCCACCCAAACCCCGGCCGAATGCTTTCCCGCGCTGGCCGAATTCTTCCGCCATGCCGCCGCGGCGCATGGGGCGATCGCCGGGTTCGGCGTGGCCAGTTTCGGCCCGATCGACATCGACCCGGCCTCTGCCGCTTATGGCACGTTCACCACCACGCCCAAGCCCGGCTGGGCGGGGGCGCGGTTTCACGATGTGCTGGCCCCGTTCGGCGCGCCGATCGTGGTGGATACCGATGTCAACGGCGCGGCGCTGGGCGAATGGCAGGCGGGCGCGGGACAGGGTTGCACCACTGTGGCCTATACCACCATCGGTACCGGGATCGGCACCGGCGTGGTCCGCGCGGGCAAGCCGCTGATGGGCTTTTCCCATTACGAAACCGGGCACATCCCGATGGCCCGCGATCCGCAGCGCGATCCCTTTGCCGGGCGCTGCCCCTATCATGGCGATTGCCTTGAAGGTCTGGCCTGCGGCCCGGCGATCGAGGACCGGTGGGGGGCCAGCCTGTCGGAACTGGCCAGTCCGGCCGACAAGATCGCGCTGATCGCGGATTACGTGGCCCAGCTGTGCACGGTGCTGGTGCTGACCCATATGCCCGACCGGCTGATCTTTGGCGGCGGCGTGATGAAGGCTCCGGGCCTGATCGAGGCCGTGCGCGCAGCCACCCAGCGCCGCCTTGGCGGCTATGTTCAGGCACCGCAGCTTGATCCGGGGCTGGAACGCTACATCGTGCTGCCCGGCCTTGGCGACGAAGCCGGGATCACCGGGGCAATCGAACTGGGGCGCCAGGCGCTGCTGGGTTAAGCTGCTGGGTTAAGCCGCCGCGGCGCAGTTCTTGGCGATATAGTCGGCATGGCTGGGCATGCCCTGCGCGGCTTGGGCCAGTGCCGCTTCCAGCTTGCGCAAGTAATCGGCATGGTCCGCCCCGCGCAGCGGCAACAGCGGGTCGATCCCTTCGGGGATATTGCCCTGCCCGATATGCACCGCCAGCCAGCTGGCCGGCCCGAACAGATCGGCATCGCGCTGGACCAAGCGGCCGTGGCGGCGAAAGTGTTCGATCTTCCACGTCACCGTTTCGGGTACGTCCATTGCCCCGCAATAGCGCCACAGTTCGCTGTCGGTGCGCTTGGTCAGTTTATAGTGCAGGATGATGAAATCGCGGATCCGCTCGAACTCGCTGATCGCGATCCGGTTGTATTCCTCGGTCACCAGCGGATCGAAATCGCGATCCGGGAACAGCGCCAGCAGCTTGGAAATGCCGGCCTGGATCAAGTGGATCGAGGTTGATTCCAGCGGTTCCATGAACCCGCCCGACAGCCCGATCGCCACCACGTTGCGGTTCCAGAACAAGTTGCGGCGCCCGGTGGTGAACGACAATTGGCGCGGGGTGCCCAGCGCGGCGCCATCAAGGTTGTCCATCAGCGTGGCCGCGGCTTTATCATCCGAAATAAAGCTGCTGCAATAGACGTGCCCGTTACCGGTGCGGTGTTGCAACGGAATCCGCCATTGCCAACCTGCGGCGTGGGCGGTGGAGCGGGTATAGGGGGTGAAATCGCCCGCGCGGGCGCAGGGCACCGCCATGGCCCGATCGCAGGGCAGCCAGTGGGTCCAGTCCTGATAGCCGGTGTGCAGCGCGCCTTCGATCAGCAGCCCCCGAAAGCCCGAGCAATCGACGAACAAATCACCGTCAAAGCGGCGGCCGTCCTCCAGCGTGACATGGCTGACATGGCCGCTTTCCCCATTCAGGCCGACATCCGCGATCTTGCCTTCGATCCGCGTTACGCCGCGCGCTTCGGAATAGTTGCGCAGGAACCGCGCATAAAGCCCGGCATCGAAATGATAGGCGTAATCGAACGTCGAGCCCACATGGCGCGGATCGGCCAGCGGGCGGGCGAACTTGCCGCGCTTGGCCGCGGCCCAGGCCATGCACAGTTCATCAAGGTCGGGGGCTTGCCCCTTGGCCTGCGCGGCCACCCAATACTGGTGCAGCGACACCATATCGAAATTGCGGCCATACGTGCCAAAGGGGTGGAAATAGGTGTGGTCCAGCGCGCCCCAGTTCACGAACTGGATGCCCAGCTTGAACGATCCTTGCGTGGCTTTGACGAATTCGTTCTCGTCGATCCCCAGGGTTTCGTTGAAGGTGCGGATTGGCGGGATCGTTGCCTCGCCAACGCCCACGGTGCCAATCTCGTCGCTTTCGATCAGCGTGATCGCGCAGCCGGTGCGGATGGCATTGGCCAGCGCAGCTGCTGTCATCCAGCCCGCCGTGCCGCCACCCACGATCACCACATTGCGAATGGACCTGTCGCCGTTCATCACCGTTCTCCTCAGGCGGGCTTCTTCCGCATTCAACAATCGATTGCAAGAACCACGTGCATCAATAGCGCGGGCGGCGAATATCCAGCGCCAGCACCAGCCGTTCGCCATCGTCAAATGGCATCGTGCGGTGCCACATGGTCGATGGGAATACCGCCGTTAAGCCACGCCGCGGCGCAATCGTGCGATAAGCGGGCAAATCCAGCCCCAGTTCTTCGGGCGGCGTGCCAAACGCGATGTGCCCCGCCGGGGCTGGCCCCAGCTGCGCCGGGGCTGGCAGCGCGATGTAGAATGCGGTCGATAGCCAGCCCACCGGATGGTTGTGCGGCACGTTATAGCCTTGCCGCAGCAGCCGGACCGACCAGCTCCCCTCGACCAGCAATTGCCCGCGCGGAAAACTCAGCAACGGATGCTCCGGCTCGGCCGGCGGCAGGGCATCGACATAGCCCCGGATCGCGTCCAGCCAGCGCGCTTTCGCCAACTGGATGATCGGTTCATGGCGCTGGATCACCGACCGGTCGGTTTGCGTGCCACCGCGCACCGACTGTTCGATATACGGGCGCTCCATCACGTGCAGCTGGCGCAGCACTTGCGCCAGTTCATCCAGCTCCGCCCCGGACAGGGCAACTTCGCAGGGTTGGATCAACATCTCAGGCCGGTCCAGCCAATCCGCGCGCGGGTTATCCTGCAAGCGCCACGCCAATGACAGGTAAGGCCAGAACAGCGCCGCAGCCGGGGTGGCAACTTGCGCCAGGGCCACCGCCTCGGCCTGTTCGGGCCGTCCGCTGCGCAGGGCATGGCGCACGCGGACAAGGTTGGCCGTGTCATCTTCGATCGCCCCGGTTTGCACCAGCAAGCGGTCCGTCAGCGCTGCATCGCCACTTTCGCTGGCCACGAACAGCCGCGCCACCGCCAGCGCCGGCGCCGGGCCGGGGCCAAGCGCGGCTTCGGCCCGGTCCAGCACCGCCAGCGCGGCCGGCCAATCGCGGGCCTGCGCCAGCGCGCGGAACCACGCCATCCACAAATCGGAATTGCGCGGCTGTACGGCCAGCGCCGCGCCATAGCTTTCGGCAAAGCGCGCCTGATCCCCCGCCGTCCAGCGCAGCACCGACAGCCCCTTGTGCCCATCCAGCCAGCCGGGGTTGGCCCGCAGCGCGGCTTCAAGCAAAGCTTCCGCCCCGGCCAGATCGCCTTCCGCGGCCATGGCGCTGGCGCGGATGCGCAGAATATCCAGATTGGCCGGGTTGGCCTGCTGCGCCTCGGCAAACAGAGCTGCGGCCGGCTGGCCCAATTCATAGCGGGTTTGCGCCAGCCCTTGCAGCAGGGCCGGATCGTGCGCGCCTGCCGCCCGCGCGGCCGCAAACACCGCCGCGGCTTCGGCAAAGCGTTGCTCCAGCCGCAAGGCAACGCCGTGCAGCAGCGCCACTTCGGCATCGGCAGGGGCCTTGCGCCCCATAGCCGCGAGCAGGGGGATGGCCTTGTCGGCCCGCCCCGCCCCCAGCGCCTGGCGCACCAGCGCCACGCGCTGAGCACGGACCGCCGGCGGCGTGGCGGGTTCGGCCGCCTGGCGCAATGTCTGGTCGATCAGGGCGGCAAACAGGGCTGCAGTCATCGCCGGGTTCCTAACGCGTGGTGCGCATAATCGGCAAAGGAAAAGGGGAGACAGCTGGTGCTGCCTCCCCTTGTTCTCGTTTCCGGATGATGCGGTTCATGCCCGCATCAGCGACCCGGAAGGGCCTTAGAAGTTGTAGCGGACCGAAGCGGTCAGCGTACGGCCCAGCACCGGAGCGCCGCCGATCACCACCGGGTTCACACCCGAGTTGGCGATGCCGCCGTTGCCGCGCAGGTCGAACTTGTTGAACAGGTTGTACAGGTTCAGACCCAGTTCCAGCGCTTCCATCGGACGCACCTTCACGTTGCCGTTAAAGGTGGTGCCGCCCGGATAGATGTTGCCGTTGCTGTCGGTGGCGCTGCTGACGCCGGTGGCCGAAACGCCCAGACCGACCAGACCCGCATCGTAGTTGGCCGAAACCGTGTACGACAGATCGGGCATGCCATCGGCGCGGATATAGGCCGCCGCACCCGAGCCAAGCTTCTTGGCCTTGGTGTAAGTGGCGTTACCGACCAGCGAGAACCCGCCGTTGACGTAAGTCGCGTAGAGTTCGACACCCTTCGACTTGTACTTGGCATCGATCACGCAGCCGCCAGCGCCGCCGGGGCACTTGGTTGCCGAGAGTTCGTAGGTGCTCTGCTTGAAGTTACCCGACAGCAGGGTTGCTGCCAGCGAGTAACGGCCGCCGACCAGATCGCCCTTGGTCTTCAGGCCCAGTTCGTACTGGTTCACGAAATCGACCGAGGGGGTCACGCCATCGGCGGTGCAGCCGCCGGTGCCGTTCTTGGCATCGGTCGAGGTGCAGAGCGCGCCATCGGCACGGATCTTGCCGCCCACAGTCTGACGGTCGCTGTTGAAGCGGCCACCCTTCGAGGCACGGACGAACACGCTGGTGTCGGACGCGACCTTGTACAGCGCACCCGCCGTCCAGGCGGTGTAGCTGCGGCTGTAGTTGAGCGATTCACGCGCACCGTTGGCAACCATCCCCGGGATCGAGGTGGTCACGCCGTTGAACGTGGTCGGCACGTTGAAAGCGGGGCCGCCAGCAGCAGTCCAGCCCGAAGCGTGCAGGTTTTCGAAGCGCACGCTGCCATCGATGTCGAACTTGTCGGCATCGAGATCAAGCGCGATGTACGGCGCGTTGTCGGTATAGGACAGCGCGTAGTCACGGGCGCAGCACGAACCCCAGTTGTTGTTGTAACCGGCGATGCCGTTGGCGGTCAGGCGGTTGCCCGACGCGTCATAGAGTTCGAGCATCGAGGGGTTATTGCCGTTCACTTCGCTGTACGCAGCGTTAGTGTGCCAATCCATCGCGATCTTCTGGTTCATGTAGAACCAGCCGGCGCGCGCCGTCAGCTTGCCGAAATCGCTTTCGAACTTGCCGCTCAGGTTAAAGTCGTTGGCGAAGCTGCCAACGTCGCGGATATTGGTGCGAACGTTGGTGTTGTTGTTCAGGTAGGTGTCGGTGAAGGCCTGGCCGGCCTTGGCACCGCTGGCATAACGGATCGACGCAACGGTGTGGCCGTTGACAGTCGAACCGATCACGCTGGCGCGGGTGGCAGCGTTGAAGAACGGCGAAGCGAAGCCGCCGCTCATCGACGTCCAACGCATGTTGTTGTCGACCTTGATCGCGTCCGAGAACTCATAGTGGAACTGGTTCTGGATCGACTTGGCGTTGGTGGTGATGCCATCCATCGCCGCGTTATGCAGCGCGCCATCGCGGTTCACGATGTTGAACGACTGGTTGAAGATCGAGTAGTTCGACTGATCGCGGCCATCAAAGCCGGGGAACGGCTTGATATCGCTGACCTTGTTGCCGCTGAGCGTGGCCAGCGCCGGCGAGCCGGTGTAGTTCGGCTCTTGCGTGTCGGCATACTTGAACAGGAAGCGGATATAGCCCTTGCCGTCTTCGAATTCCTTGGTGACGTTACCCTTCACCTGAACCGAGTCCGAAACGTTGTAACCGGCGTGGAGCGGGCCGCGACCCGAATGGAAGTAGCCGCCGATGTTGAAGTACAGCGTATCGTTCAAGCGATCGCCATAAACGAAATCGACCTTGTTGTCGTCGAAGTTGACGCCCTTGTTCAGCTGGATGTAGCCGCCGGTCTTCTGGCCGGTCTTGCTGATGTAGTTGATGACGGCGCCGGGAGCCTGCGAAGCATACGTCGCGGCCGAACCGCCGCGCACGCCTTCAACGTTCGCCACGGTGGCATCGAAGTGGGTCCAGTAATCGTTGTTACCGAACTGCATGTCGCCGAACAGCACGGTCGGCAGGCCATCTTCCTGGATCTGCACGAACGGCGAACCGCCGGTTGCAACCGGCAGACCACGCACGGCGATGTTCGAGTTACCGCCGGGGCCGGCGGTACCGGCAACCTGGATGCCGGGGATCATGCGGAACACTTCGGCTTCCGAGCTGGGCTTGAAATCTTCGATCAGCTTGGAATCAACGCTGGTGACCGACACCGAGCTGTTCAGCTGGGTCTTGTCCTTGCCTGACGCGGTGACGACGATAACATCAAGGCCTTCATTGCTGCCAGCTTGCTCAGCCTGAGCATAAGCCGGGACGGCAACGGCGGCCATAACAGCGAGCGCAGCTACGGATGCGCAATTCCGCAAAACGGACTTTTTCATACCCTCTCCCCTAAAAACAGGAATCGATGCTTGCCTCATGCAAGTCGGTAACGGGAATGTCACACACAACAATCGATTGCAATATACTTATGCAATCGATTGTTGTGTGTGACAGAAGTGTGTCATCGGGGCCACAGCGGTTTGCGCGGCAGCTTAACGGATAAACCGTTGATGTGGCTGGTTTGAGTTGACAATGCCCGACTTTGCGACGCATCACCCGGTTGCGTGCGCGGTTTTGCGCCCATATTAGCGACCCAGACATGACAGACGCCACCGACCCTCCCGCGCGGATTCGCAACATTGCTGAACTGGCTCGGCTGGCAGGGGTTTCAACCGGAACGGTGTCTCGCGCGCTGGCCGACAAGTCGCTGGTAAACAAGGAAACGCGCGAACGCATCCAGGCAATTGCGCGCGAACACGGCTTTCGCCCTAACCAGATGGCGCGCCGCCTGCGGGTGCAGGAAACCAAGGTTATCGGCGTGGTCGTGCCGCTGGGGCACGAACAACGCCAGCACCTGTCAGATCCGTTTTTCATGGCGCTGCTTGGCCATCTTGCCGACGCGCTGACCGAAAACGGCTATGACATCATGCTAAGCCGCGTGATCCCCGATGCCGAAGATTGGTTGGAACGGATCGTCGATTCCGGGATGCTGGATGGGGTGCTGCTGATTGGCCAGTCGAACCAGTTCGACGCGATCGAACGGGTCGCGCAGCGCTATCGCCCGATGGTGGTCTGGGGCAGCCATGTTGCCGGGCAAGTCCACTGCACCGTGGGCGTCGACAACCGCAAGGGCGGCCGGCTGGCCGGGCAATGCCTGATCGAACGCGGGTGCAAGCGGATTGCCTTCCTGGGCGATATCGAAGCGATCGAAATCGGCGAGCGGTATCGCGGACTGTGCGATGCCACCGATGCCGCCGGCCTGCCGCGGCCGGTTGAACTGCCAACGCATCTGGCGTCCGATGTCATGGCCGGTGAAATCATGGCCCACATCCCCAAAATTCTCGACGGGATCGACGGGGTTGCAGCAGCGTCCGATCTGATCGCCATGCACGCCGTGCGCGCGCTGGCGGATCACGGCGTGGCCGTGCCGGCCAATATCGCGGTTACCGGGTTCGATGACCTGCCGCTGGCCGAACAGACGATCCCGCGCCTGACCACGATCAGCCAAAGCCTGGCCGAAGGCGCCCGTTCGATGGTGGCGGCCTTGTTCGCCCGGCTGGGCGGGGAAGACGCGCCGTCCATCGAAATGGACCCGATCCTGATCCGCCGCGATACCGCCTAAGCAGGACTTTCCGCGCGGACTCGCAACGACAGGCTGTCGCCCGTCATACGGTGCTGCAGGCTGATCGACAGCACGCCAGCATCGCCCAGCACCTCGATGCTGCCGGCATCCAGCCACAGCTCAACCGGGCTATCGGCGGCAATGCGCGCGCTGCACACCGCATCCAGAAACGGCGAAACCGGATCGCGGCGGGTGACCAGGATTTGCGCGCCACGGCGCTCCACCATCAGCAAGCGCCCTTCGGCATCCCCCAACACCGCGGTCAGATCGCCGCTGCCCGGCAGCGTCAGGCGCGCAGCCTGCGGGATGCGGTCCACGCCCAGCGCAACTTGCGGCACATGCGCAACCGCTGCCGGTTCAAACTGCTGGCGCAGCACCAGCCTGCCCGCCTGCCGCACCAGCGACGCCCGGCGCGGTAGGCTCATCGCGCCGCGCCACCCCTGCCGGGGCAGCCGTCCCTGATAATCGTGGTTGCCCATCCACCCGATCCAGAGCGGCCGGCCAGCGGCATCGCGCGGCGCGTGCCATGCAATCGCGGCGTAAAATTCGCGGCCCATGTCGGCCACCTGCCAATCGGCATGATCGGGGATGAAGCGCGTGCCATCGAACTGGCCCACCTGATACAGCGCGCCCGAACCCGGCGCCCCGTGCAGCACGTCAACCTTGAACAGCCAGCGGGTTTCGGCGCTGCCTTCCACCGGCAGCTCAATCAGCAGCGGGCATTCCCAGATCGTGCCCGGCGCCCCGGCACCGGGAATGTCCGACAGCTCTTCCCAGTGCTTCAAATCGGCCGAGGCGTACAAACGAGCGCGATTTTCAGCCGATAGCACCACGACCATGATCCAGCGTTGGCTGGGCGCGTGCCAGAACACGTTGGGATCACGAAAATCGGCCAGCCCGATATCCAGCACCGGGTTGCCGGCGTACTTGGTCCAGCTGCGCCCGTTGTCGTTGCTCCACGCCAGGCACTGCGCCTGATGTCCTTCGGCCGCGCCGGTATAGATCGCCACCATGGCGTCCTTGCCGAAGCCAGCGGTATTGGCATGGTCGATCACGGCCGAGCCCGAAAAGATCATGAACTGGGCATCGTCAATAAGTGCCGGCGGCAATTCCTGCCAGCTGGCCAGATCGCGGCTAACCGCGTGGCCCCAGCTCATATGCCCCCATTCCTCGCCGTGGGGGTTGTACTGGTAGAACAAGTGCCATTCACCGGCATGGTGAACGAGGCCATTGGGATCGCTCAGCCAATTGGCATTGGCGGCGTAATGATAGCTAGGACGCATGGGGCTGGACTGAGATCAGGCGGCGATCGTCACCCGGTTGCCCGCAAAGGCAAGCCGGAACACCGGTGCCGGCGTGCCCCCGAATTGGGCGCGCAGCAATTCGGGGTGATCGGCCAGCTTGCGGCCCTGCAGGCCCCAGTGATCGATAAAGCTCCACACTTCGCCTTCGCCCGTAACCCACCACGAATAGCCCTGGATGGGTTCACCAGCCGGGTTGCCCGCAACCAGCCCGCCGGTGTTCACCGGCTGCCACGGCCCGGACAGATCATCGGCTACGGCGGCGTAAAGCCCATTGGGCCCGGCCACCGCATCGGGCGCAAAGGTGTGCCGCTGGGTCGACCAGAACAGGTAATAGCGCCCATCCCGAACGATGATGTGCGCGCGCTCCAGCTCGTTGTTGATGCCGACCGCCTCGATCAGCGGATCGCCCAATACCCACGTATCCCCTTCAAGCGTGCAGATCCCGACGGTGCCGTTGTAATCATGGTCTGACCAGCCGGCGCTGGCGGTGAACAGCACGTGGCACTTGCCGGTCTTGGGATCGCGGAACCATGCGGGATCGCGGAACGCCTTGATCATGCCGGGACGCGTCTCGGTATCGCCGCGGGCCGCCATATAGCGCGCGCCATCGGCAACGACGATTTCATACGGGGTTTGCCACGCGCCGGGGCCTTCGCTGCCCAGCGTGCCGCGGGTGGCGAACAGGCGTTGCTCGAACGTGGGCGCTTGGCCGCGCCGCCCGGCAGCGGTGAAGAACAGGGTTACGCTGGCGCCATCATCGTGCAGCACCGCAGAGCCGGCCCATTCGCGCAGGCCCGGGCTGAACCCATCGGGCATCGCATTGCCGTGATCGCGCCAGCCATCGACGCCGTGCGAAGCCACCCGGATCCGCGCCAGATCGTGGCGCTGCCCCGGATCGGGCAGGCACGGCGCGCTGAGAAAGAACCAGTACTGCCGGCCCGCAACCGTTGCCGTGCGGCCATCTTCATGCGCCAGTGGCCAGCTGTCCCACAGGTCAAGGCCGGGGATCAGCGGAATTACGTCAGCGCCGCCGATCAACGGAATCTCGCTTCCACCCGCGTAACCGCGGGGTTCCCAACGCGACGCCACCTTGCTCACCGAATTCAACACTTGCGACATTATGCTTCCAATTCCTGGGCCGATACCCGGCCAACCTGTTCAATCATGATTTCAAGCGATGCGCCGTCGGGCAGGCGGTAGCCCGCCTCCACTGCGGCGCGGACGTGCGGCACATTGGCGGCGGGCAGGATCGCCACCACCGCTCCGCCAAATCCGCCACCGGTCATGCGCGCGCCGCCCTGCGGCCCGATCGCATCCTGCAGCAGCGCCACCAGCGCATCGACCGGCGGAACCGACACTTCGAAGTCATCGCGCAGCGATGCGTGGCTGGCCGCCATGACCTGCCCGAGCCCGGCCAGATCGCCAGCCGCAATGGCCTCGACCGCTGCGGCAGTGCGGGCGATTTCGCCAACCACGTGGCGCGCGCGGCGGCGCACCAGCGGATCAAGCGGCGCGGCCGCCACTGCAGCCAGGCTGGCATCGCGCAAACTGGCAACCCCCAGCGCGGCCGCGGCGGCTTCGCAATCGCGGCGGCGCTGGTTGTACTGTCCGTCAACCAACCCGCGCTTCACGCCGGATTGCACGATCAGCACCGCCCAATCTGCCGGCAACGGCACGATCCGCGTCGCCAGATCACGGCAGTCCAGCAGCAGGGCCGCACCGGGTTGCCCGGCCGCCACCGCCATCTGATCCATGATCCCGCAATGGACGCCGGCCCAGTTATGCTCTGCCGCTTGCGCTGCCAGCGCCACAACGCGCGCCGCGGGCACGTCCGCCCCGCTGGCAGCCGCCAATGCCCGGCCCACCGCCACGCAGAACGAAGCCGAAGATGACAGCCCCGACCCGCGCGGGATCGATCCCGTGATCGCCAGCTTGGCGCCGCCCAGGGCAACGCCCGCCCGACCCAGCTCAACCGCCCGGCCCAGCTCAACCGCCATGCCGCGCAAGTATGACCGCCAGTCCGCCGGCTGGTGCGGCGCCGCGCCGTCCGGGGCAAAGCGATCTGCGCCGCCCGCGATGTCCAGCGCAACCGCAGCGATTTCAACGCCCGGCGCCGCGCTCCACGCGATGGCGGTGCCGGCGGAAATCGGCATCGGCAACACCAGGCCATCGTTGTAATCGACGTGTTCGCCGATCAGGTTGACCCGCCCCGGCGCAAACACCACGCCATCGGGGGCGTGGCCATAGGCCTGCACGAACCCGGCACGGGCGCGTTCGATGACGGGAGCGGTCGCGGGAACGGTCACGGGGCGATCTCCACCGCGCGCAGCCGCTGCGCCGCGCTTTCGGGGGTAATGTCGCGCTGGGTTTCGCCCAGCAGCTCAAACCCGACCATGTGCTTGCGCACGCTGGCCGAACGCAGCAACGGCGGCAGGAAATGCGCGTGCAGCCGCCAGTGCGCGGTATCTTCGCCCAACGCGTGCGGTGCGCCGTGCCAGCCCATCGAATAGGGGAAATCGCACGCGAACAGCCCATCATAGCGCCGCAGCAACCGCGACAGGATCTGCGCCAGCGCGCCGCGTGCCGCCGGGTCCAGCTGTTCCAGCCGCGCCACCGGGGTGCGGGCGATCAGCAGCGTTTCAAACGGCCAAGCGGCCCAATGTGGGACCACGGCCAGCCAGTGAGCGTTGGCTTCCACCACGCGCTGCCCGGCCGCCAGTTCCGCCTCGGCCACGCTATCCAGCAACACTGTGCCATGGCGTTCCAGCCATTCGCGCTGCCGGGCATCTTCGCGCGCGGGCAGTTCGGGCACGAAATCGCTGGCCCAGACCTGCCCGTGCGGGTGCGGGCTGGACGCGCCCATCATCGCCCCCTTGTTTTCGAACAGTTGGACGTTGGCCCACTTCGCGCCCAGCTCGGCCGAAAGGTCGCACCAGCAATCGATCACCCGGCCGATCGCATCCAGCGGCAGCCGCGCCAGCGTGGCGCCATGATCGGGCGCGAAACAGATCACCCGCGCTTCGCCGGTGGCGGGCCGGGTTTCGAAAATACCCTGCGGCCCGGCGGCAATTCCGCCTTCGCCAAGCAGGGCGGCAAAATCGTTGGCGAACACGAACGTGCCGTCATAGGCCGGGTTCGCTTCGCCGGTGGCGCGGATGTTACCGGCGCACAAGTGGCACGCGGGATCGTGCGCGGGCGCGCGCGGCGCGGCGGGCGGCGCGGCTTCGCCTTGCCATGGGCGCTTGGCCCGGTGCGGCGAAACCAGCAGCCATTCGCCGGTCAGCAGGTTGCGGCGGCGGTGGGGCAGATCTTCCAGGCTCATGCGCCAACTTTCACGGCGCGGGCGGCTTTCACATGGAAAATCGCCACGCATTCGGCCTTCAGCGGCGGTAGCGGCAGCCCGGCATGGGCCAGCCAGCTACCGCTGAACGGTTGCGCGCCGCCGTCCCACAGCGCCGGACGATGTGCCGCGTGGCCGCCTTCGCCCCCAGCAATGCGCAGCAGTTCAACCGTACAAGCCCCGGCCTCCGCCAGAAACGGCAAGCGCAGCGGTTGGGGCCGGCGATCCAGCGCGGGGGCGGTGCGGATTGCGAACAGCAGGAATTCATCGGCGGCGCCCTGGGCCTGCCAAACCAGCCCATCAGCCCCTTCGCCCAGCCACACGTGCCCGTGGTGCAACAGATCGCGCCATTGCTGGTGGAAGGCGATCCAGCCGGCCAGTTCGGCGCGGTCGGCCTCGTTCAATTGCCGCGGATCGAGTTCGACCCCGAAATGACCCGGCATCGCCACGGCCGCGCGAAACCCCATCGATTGCCCGCGCCCAGTGGCATGGGCCGGGCTGGCGCCGATGTGCGATCCCATCACTTCGGGCGGCAGGAAAGCCAGGAACCCGCGCTGGATCGGCACGCGGCTGACCGCGTCGATATTGTCGCTGGTCCAGAACCGATGCGTGAACGCTGCGATCCCCGCGTCCGAACGCCCGCCGCCGCCCGCACAGCTTTCGATTTCCACGCCGGGGTGCGCGGCCCGCAGCCGGGCCAGCAAATCGTATGTTCCTAGCACTTGCGCCGCGCCGCCAGCGGGCGCCAGATCGCGGTTGTGATCCCACTTGAGATAGCTGATCGGCAGGTCATGCAGCAGCGCATCCAGCGCGCCGAACAAGTAATCGCGCACTTGCGGCAGCGCCAGGTTCAACACCAGCTGGTTGCGCGCGGTGGGCCGTTCGCGCCCCGCCAGCGCCAGCGCCCAATCAGGGTGCGCGCGGTACAGGTCGCTGTCGGGGTTGACCATTTCCGGTTCGACCCACAACCCGAATTCCATCCCCAGCGCGATCACCTTGTCGGCCAGCGGTTTCAATCCGTGCGGGTACTTGACCGGATCGGTCGTCCAGTCCCCCAGCCCGGCGGTGTCATCATTGCGAGCGCGGAACCAGCCATCATCCAGAATGAAGCGTTCGATCCCCACCCCGGCGGCAGCTTCGGCCAGCGCCAGGATGCGATCGGAATCGTGATCGAAATAGCAGGCTTCCCAGCTGTTCAGATGCACCGGGCGCGGGCGCATCGCACCGCCCGGCCAATCCAGCCGATCGCGCACCGCGGCATGGTGCTGCGCCATCGCCCCGTTGCGGCCTTGCGTGGAAACGCCAACGATGGCCTGCGGCGCGGCGTGGCTTTCGCCCGGCGCCAGCGCCACTTCGCCCGGTTCCAGCGCGGCACCGGCGCTCAGCGTCCAGTAGCCTTCGTCATCGCGCTCCACCCCAACCCGGCTGCTGCCAGACCACGCCAGTTGCAGCGCGTGGACCAGCCCGGCGTGATGCGTTGCGCCGTCATCCATGACCACCACCGCGGCGCCCCCCCCATGCCCGGTCAGCCCGCGCCGCACTTCGCGCAGCCACGCCTGCTGGGGCATGGGTTCGGCCTGTTCGGCCAGTTCGGCATTGTGCCGCCCGCGCCACGAAACCAGCCCCGCGCTGGTGGCGGGCAGCGGCAGCAAGGCGCTGGCCAGCCAATCCACCCCAAACGACGCGTCGCCAATGTTGCTCAGCCCGGCATCGAACAGGAACGCCCCGCCCGGCGCCAGCGTGATCTGCTGTTCCAGCCGCACGCCTTCCTGCGCATCGGTCAGGCGGATCGTGATACGGTTATCGTCCTGGGTTATTTCAGCCGCCCCGAACACCGGCACCAGCGCCTGATCGCCCCGGCGCAACCGGACCGCGGCCGGGCCGAACCAGCCCAGCCCAGCCGGCGGCGCGCTGGACAGCGGCACATCGCCATCGAGCGAGAACGAGGCCGCCGTACGGGTATCCGCCAGCGCCGCCGCGTCCACAGGATCGACCCGCGCGCCCAGGTGGCGCCACAGCGGCGCACCAGCGCTGCGGCATTCCAGCACAAGGCTGGCCTGCGCCGAATGGAGCGAGGCGAACTGGGTGGTCATGCCGGAAGAACCGCCTCAGCCTGCGCCGCAGCGCGGCCTTCGCGCACGGTCAGCACCGCGGCGGCCGCCAGCAACAGGCACACCCCGGACAGGGTCAGGACATTGCCCGGCTCATGCCCCAGCGCGTTCTGGTACAGCCCCAGCCCAAGGTTCACGATCCCAAGGTTCAGCGTGCCCATCACAAACGCGAACAGCAGCATCGGGATCACGATCATCATATTGAAGATCCCCATGTAAACACCCGTGCGCTGCGGCGGGATCGTGTTCGAGAGGATCACATAGGGGTTGCCCATGATGGAACCCCACGCCAGCCCGGTGCCGATCGCCGGCAAAAACAGCATCGCCTTGGTTTCGACGTGCGGCAGCGCCAGCATCGCCAAACCGCCCGCGGCAAGGCACACCGCGTGCAGCGGCCCCGCGCCCCAGCGCTTGGCCAGCGGCACCATTAGGAACGCGCCGACGAACGCGACGAGATTGTAGAATGCGGCCATTTCCCCATTCGCCAACACCGCGCTGCGGAATGCCGAACTGGTCGGATCGGCGGTATCGTAAACGCTCCGCCCGATGGTGTAGATCACATAGCTCCAGTAACCGGACATGCCGAACCACTGGAACAGGCTCATCAGGCCCATCTTGCGCATTGCCACCGGCATATCGCGGATCGCGCTGCCGATTTCCGCAACTGTGGCCCCCATCCCCTTGGGCTGGGCCTTGATGTGATCCAGTTCGGCATCGGTCAGCGGCAGTTCGGGAACCCGCTTGACCGACCAGACGATCGTCGCGAACGACAGTACGGCGCCCACCCAGAACACGATCCGGGCGGTATAGGGGATGTTGTGTTCGTCCACCCAATCCTGGTTCATGCCGAACCAGACAAGCACCGACGGGGTGAGGAACGCCAGGCACTGGGCCAGCCCGGTAAAGGCGCTCTGGGTCAGGAACCCGGCCTGCCGTTGATCGGGGTTGAGCCGATCGGAAACATAGGCGCGATACGGTTCCATCGTGATGTTGTTGCCCGCATCCAGAATCCACAGCAGCGAGGCCGCCATCAAGATCGACGAGGCCAGCGGCATAGCGAACAGGCCAAGCGCGCACAGCACAGCACCGAACAGGAAATAGGGCGTCCGCCGCCCCCACTTGCTGTTGGTCCGATCGCTCAGCGCACCGATCAGCGGCTGGATCAGCAGGCCGGTAATCGGCCCGGCCAGACCCAGCACCGGCAGCTGCGATTCGTCGGCGCCGAGGTAGGAATAGATCGGCCCCATGTTGCCCTGCTGCAACCCGAAGCTGAATTGCAGGCCCAGGAAGCCAAGGTTCATTTCAAGGATTCGCGCCAACGACAGGCGCGGGCGCCAGCTAGCGTGGTTGATCGCGATGCCCGCATCTACTTGTGCCATGAACGCTCTCCCCGGCCGGTGGCCACCTCGTGTTATCGCATACTTCTAAGATCAATCGCCGACTCTTGCAACAATCGATTGCAATGGCGGAAATGCGCCCTTGTGACTGCGCTTGAAAACGCCTTATTCCGGGGCTTCAAGCGCCAGCAGCGCGAAGCTCGCCAACCAGTGTTCGCCCATATAGTCATCGGCCAGATGTGGCAGCGCGGCTTCCAGATGCAGCCGGGCGGTAGCCTGCGCCACCGGGATTACGGGGTGCCCCGCCGGCAGTGCGGCGGCGATCGATCGCCAGCACCACGCGCGCGAAAGGTTCAGCCCATCAAGGTGCGCGATCTTGCCGTCGCTTCGGTCAGACACGGTGGCTGGCACAAACAGCGTAGCCGGCTGGCGGTGGGCACAGTGGGGCAGGAAGCCATCGAACCAGTCCAAAAATTCAGCCCCCAGCACCCGGCTCATCAGCAAGGCTTCGGTCAAGGCCGAAGACAGGAATTCATCGCCGCCTGGTTCCCACGCCTGACACGCGCGGTCGCCGCCAAACCAATCGCGGGCGCGGCGTGAAATCAGCCCCGCCAGATCGGGCGCGTGCGTAGCCGCCCAATCATGCGCCAGCGTCAGCGCGAAGGCCGAGGAAAAGTGCGTGCCAACCCGGATCGGATAAGTCTGCTTGGGCAGAAACTCGCTAAACCGCGCGGCAAAGGCGGCGGCAAAGGCATCGGCGTTGCGGCTCCACGGCGCGGCATGGCGCACCATTTCACCGTGCAGCGCCAGCCCCCAGGCCCAGCCATAAGGCCGTTCGAACCCGCGTGCCGATGGCCGCGCCAGATAGGCCGTTTCTACCGCGAAATTCTCGGCACTCAGCATCCGGGCGGCATGGTCCCGCACGGCGGCGGCTTCGGGCAAATCCGGAAACAGCCGGGCTAGGCGCAGCACCTGCCAGTACCCGTGAACGCAGCTGTGCCAATCGAAGCTGCCGTGAAAGATCGGGTGCAGCACATGCGGCTCGCACGCATCGGCGGGGCCATCCAGCACGTGGTCCAGCTTGTGCGGATATTCCCGCGTCAAATGGCCCAAGGTCAGCCCCATGGCGCGGGCGGCAAAGGCGGCATTAAGTGTGGTCGTCACGAAAGATACCTTCAGCGGAAAGCCAAAAACCAGATCAGCGCGATGTTGACGATCAGCAGCGGCAGCGCGGTCGGCACTTGCGCCTTGACCACCGCATTGCGGTCTTTCAGGTCCAGCAGGGCGGCGGGCACGATATTGAAGTTCGCCGCCATCGGCGTCATCAATGTCCCGCAAAACCCGCACAGCATCCCGATTGCGGCAATGATGGCCGGATTGCCATGATACTGGTGAACCAGCAGCGGCAGCCCGATCGCCGCGGCCATCACCGGAAACGCGGCAAAGGCATTGCCCATGACCATTGTGAATGCCGCCATGCCCAGGCCATAAGCCAGAACCGCGCCCAGCCGGCTGCCATCGGGGATCAGCGCGGTGGCCAGATCGCCCACCACGCCGCCCACCCCGGCCAGCGCGAACACCGCGCCAAGGCTGGCCAGCATCTGCGGCAGGATCGTGGCCCAGCCAACCGCATCCATCAATCGCCGCCCTTCTTCCAGCGGCTGCAAAACCGGCGGGCGCAACCACGCCAACCCGATCGCCAGCGCCAGGATCACGCCCAGCGCCAGGCTGACCAGCGTTGCCTGCCGGGGATCGACCAGCTGCGGGGCCAGCTTGAACGCCAAAGTCCCCACCAGCGCCGCGATCGGGATCACCAGCGCCAACAGGAACAGGCGGTTGCCCCGCCGATCCGCGGCGGATTGGCGCTGGGCCGTGCTGCTGCCACCGCTACCGCGCCCCAACCCGCCCAGCCCGGCAATGCCGACCAGCGCCAGCACCACCAAACCATTGC
>JBJOPJ010000008.1:0-31577 GCA_046050825.1 Pseudomonadota bacterium | reverse complement strand
GCCGGTTACCCCGGACATCCTGATTGCCGCGCGGGCCGATGGCGGCTGGGATATCCGGCTGAACGAGGCCACTTTGCCGCGGCTGATCGTTAACCGGAGCTACTATGTCGAGATGCGCGGTGGCTGCGATGACAAGGCGGCGCGCGGCTGGCTGTCAGACAAGTTGGCCGATGCCAACTGGCTGGTGAAAGCGCTGGACCAGCGGCAAAAAACAATCCTGAAAGTGGCCAGCGAACTGGTGAAGCAGCAGGAAGGGTTCTTCCGCCACGGGGTGTCGCAGCTTAGGCCGCTGACCCTGCGCGCGGTGGCAGACGTGATCGGGATGCACGAATCGACCGTCAGCCGGGTCACGTCGAACAAGTACCTCAGCTGCGAACGCGGGACGTTTGAACTGAAATACTTCTTCACATCGGGCGTGGGGGCCAGCGGGGGTGAAGGCGGCGCTTCGGCCGAGGCGGTCAAGGCCGCGATCAAGCAATTGATCGACGCCGAAGATGCCAAGGCGATCCTGTCTGATGATACGCTGGTCGACCTGCTGAAAGCGCGGGGCTATGATCTGGCGCGGCGCACGGTGGCGAAATACCGCGAAGCGATCGGGCTGGGCAGTTCGGTGCAGCGCCGCCGGCAAAAGGCGCTGGCCGGAGTGCGCTAGCCAAGAAGAGCGTGCGCTAGCCAAGAAGAGCGTGCGCTAGCCAAGAGCGCGTGCGTTAAAACGCGCGGAGCAACAACGGCAAACAGGGGAGAGCAACGATGAACGGCTGGATGATCTGGGGCACTGCTGCGGCGCTCTATGTGCTGTTTCGCTTGTGGTACGACAACTGGCGCGGGCCGCTGACCAAGGCCGAGATCGACGCATTTTTGAACGATGTGCAAGGCAAGTTTTCCGGGGGCAATGATCCGGCGGTGCTGCGCGCCTTTCTGGAAGCTGATGACGGCAAGGAATTCGTCATGCTCAACCTCGTCAAGATCGAGCCGGGCATGGTGACTGATCCTGATACCGGCGCGCAAGTGGCCGGGCACACGATGATGCGGCGCTATTCCGATCCGTTCGTGCGGCGCCTGCTGCGGCGCGGCGGGCACCCCGGCATGGTGGGCCGCAAAGTTGGCCCTTATGTCGATGCGTGGAACGTCGAAGGCGATCCGGGTTGGTCGATCTTTGGCCTGATGCGGTATCGCAGCCGCCGCGACATGATCCGCATGGCGGCCGATCCTCTGTTCCGCGAGGTTCACCCCTACAAGCTGCTGGGCATTCCCACGACGTTCAGCTTTCCGACTCAGCGGCAGGTGTCGATCTTTGCCGGGCCGCGGTTCACCGTGGCGCTGATGCTGGCACTGGGTGCGGCGCTGGTGCAACTGGCCACGCTGACTGTGCTAGCCTGAAGGTTCAGGCCAGCAATTGCGCGGCGCGTTTGCGCCATGGTTCGGCCAGCAGCGGCTGGCCGGCCAGCGCGCGGATGGCCGCGGGATCGGCTTTGCGCGCCCCGCCCACCAGCAGGGCGAAGCAGCGCGCCACGCTCCATTCGGGCAAAGGGCGGTCGATCAGCTCGATCGTTTCGCCTGGGGCCACGCTGCCGCTTTCGATCACCCGGTAATACCAGCCCGAGCGGGCCGTGCGGACCACTTCGGCCATCACCCCGCGCCGGGCAAAGCGGTGATCCAGTTTCCAGCACGGCTGGCGGCCCTGGCTGACTTCGACCAGTGCGCTGCCGAGCCGGAACCGGTCCCCCAGGCAGACTTCGGTTTCAAGCAGGCCCAGCGTGGAAATATTCTCGCCAAAGGCACCTTCGCCGTGCAGCAGGGGATGATCGCCTAGCATCGCCTGCCAGTGCGGGTAATGATCGCGGGGGTAGTGGTGGATCGCCTTGTCCGCCCCGCCATGGTGGACCAGATCGGCCTGCTCATCGCCGGCCAGTCCCAGCGGCCCGATCTGCGCGGCGGTGCTGATCGGCACTTTGGCAATGGCGCTGCCTTCGCCGTCCCGGAACGGGGTGATCTTGCCGATATTCACGGCATGAATGGTGCATTTCATGGGGCGGCTCACGCTTCGAGTTCGATGTCCCAATAGAGCCAATCGCGCCATGTTTCATGCAAGTAATTGGGGGGGAAGGCCCGGCCGCGTTCCTGCAATTGCCAGTTGGTGGGCCGGATCGGGCCCACCAACAGCGGCATCGCGGCCTGTTTGGGGGTGCGCCCGCCTTTCCGAAGGTTGCACGGCGCACAGGCCGTAGCGACGTTTTCCCAGCTGGTTTGCCCGCCCAGCCGGCGCGGCACTACGTGATCGAAGGTCAGGTTGTGGGGGCTGCCGCAATATTGGCAGGAAAAACGATCGCGCAGGAACAGGTTGAAGCGGGTGAAGGCCGGGAATTCGGAAGGTTTCACATATTGCCGCAGCGCGATCACCGATGGGATCTGCATCGTCCAGCGCGGGGAATGCACTTCGCGGTCATAGCTGGCGACGATATCCACCCGTTCAAGGAACACGGCCTTGATCGCGGTCTGCCATGGCCACAGGCTGAGCGGGTAATAGGACAGCGGCGTGTAATCGGCATTGAGGACGAGGGCAGGGCAATCAGCCAAATGCCGGGAGGGATCCTCCTCCGCGCTGCGGAACCGGGCCGCGCGCTCGATCAGCTCGTCCTTGAGCATGGCCTCCGGTAACCCGCCCGGATTACGATTATGCGACAATCCATGGCCGCAGTGAACCGCGTGGCGGCCCGCGCGTCAAGTCTTGCGCTGTGCCGCAATCCACAGGACAAGCAGCGCCGATGATCCGCACCCGCTTTGCCCCCAGCCCCAATGGCCTGCTGCACCTTGGTCACGCCTATGCCGCGATTGTCGCGCATGATCTGGCGCGCGCGCGTGGCGGCGAATTCCTGCTGCGGATCGAGGATATCGACGGCACCCGCAGCCGGGCCGAACTGGTGCCGGAAATTCTGGCTGATCTGGCCTGGCTGGGGCTGGAGTGGGACGGCGCGGCGGTGTTCCAATCGGCCCGGCTGGCCCAGTATGCGGCGGCGGGCGAGCGTTTGAAAGCGCTGGGGCTGCTCTATCCCTGCCGCTGCACCCGCGCCGAAATCGTGGCCGCTGCAACCCAGGCCGGGCCTGATGGCCCGATCTATCCCGGCACCTGCCGCGGGCGGCACGTTGATCCTGCCGGGGCGGCGTGGCGGCTGGATATGGCGCGGGCGATCGAACTGGCCGGTCCGCTGGAGTGGGAGGATGAACTGGCGGGCATTCAGCCAGCCCGCGCCGGGCAGTTCGGCGATGTGGTGCTGCTGCGCAAGGAAGCCCCGGCCAGCTATCACCTTGCCGCCACGCTGGACGATGCGGCCGATGGGATCACGCTGGTCACGCGCGGGGCCGATCTGTTTGCCGCCAGCCACGTCCACCGCCTGCTGCAGGCGCTGCTGGGCTTGCCCTTGCCGGTGTGGCACCACCACGCGCTGCTGGTTGAAGCCGATGGGCGCAAGCTGGCCAAGCGGCGCGGCTCGCCGGCATTGGCGGACTTGCGCCGGGCCGGGCAGGATGGGCGGGCGCTGGCCGATGCGCTGCGGGCCGGGCGCTTCCCCGCTGGCATTTCGCTGGGCAGCGGCGTAGAAGGGGCACCATGAACCCGCTCGTGATCCTTGTTGTTGTCGTCCTGATGGGGATGACTGTCGTCAGTCTGGTGCGCGGCATCGCGGCCTTCATGCAAAGCACGCGGACCGATTTGGAGCGGGCCGACGATGCCGGGCCAAGCGCCATGCAGCTGAAGCAGAACAAGCTCATGATGCAGCGCATCCTGTTTCAGGCCGCGGCCATCCTGGTGGTGGCGCTGGTGCTGTTCTCGCGGCGCTAAGCACTTTGGTAAAGCTCAACAAGATTTACACCCGCACGGGTGACGATGGCACGACCGGGCTGGTCGATGGTTCGCGCTGCCCAAAGCACGCGGCCCGCATGGAAGCGATCGGCGCGGTGGACGAAGCCAACAGCGCGATCGGGCTGGCGGTGGTGGCTTTGGCCGATACCGTCCACGCCGCACCGCTGACCCGCATCCAGAACGACCTGTTCGATCTGGGCGCCGATCTGGCCACCCCGGGCAGCGATTTCGCCCCGTCCGAAATGGTGTTGCGGATCGTGCCCGGGCAGGCCAGCTGGCTTGAAACCGCGATCGATGCCCTGAACGAAGGCGTGCCGCCGCTGACCAGCTTCATCCTGCCGGGCGGCAGCGAAGGTGCGGCACGGGCCCACGTGGCGCGTGCCGGCGTGCGCCGGGCCGAACGCGCGATGACCGCGCTGGCCGCCGCCGAACCCACCAACCCGGCGGCGCTGGCCTATATCAACCGCCTGTCGGATTACCTGTTCGTGCTGGCGCGGGCGATCAACGCCGCGGGGGCGGGTGATGTCTTGTGGGTGCCGGGGCAAAACCGCTGATCTTGATCCGGCGTCCCTATCCTCAAATGCTGATCCCCAAATCCGCATTCATTGCTGCGATACGGCTGGCCCTTCCCGCGAATCCTCGCTAGGCACCGCTCTTTGCTGCAAGTGCGAAGGGATGAGGCATGCGGACAGTTGCGGTTATCGGTGCGGGGCAGATGGGTTCGGGCATTGCCCAGACGATCGCCCAGTTCGGCATGAAGGTGTTGCTTTCGGATGTTGATGTCGCGCTGGCGGAAAAGGCCAAGGCCGGGATCGACAAGGCGCTGGTCCGGCTGGTTTCGCGTGACAAGCTGACCCCCGATGCAGCCACCGCGGCGCTGGCCCGGATCACCCCGATCGGCGATTATGCGCCGATGATCGAGGCCGACCTGATCATTGAAGCCGCGACCGAGAAGGAAGAGGTCAAGCGTAAGATCTTCGAAGCGGCCGGCAAGATGCTGCGCGCCGATGCGATCATGGCTTCGAACACCAGCTCGATCCCGATCACCCGCATGGCCACCAGTTCGCCCGATCCGGCGCGGTTTATCGGGTTGCACTTCTTCAATCCGGTGCCCGTGATGGGCCTGATCGAAGTGATCCCGGGCCTTGCCACCAGCGCCGATACCGTGGCCCGCACCCGCGCCTTTGCCGAAAGCCTGAGCAAGCAGGTGGTGCAGGCCGAGGACGAACCGGGCTTTGTGGTCAACCGCATCCTGCTGCCGATGATTAACGAAGCCGTGTTCGTGCTGGGGCAGGGCACCGCCAGCATCGCGGATATCGACAAGGGCTGCCGGCTTGGCCTTAACCACCCGATGGGGCCGCTGGAACTGGCCGATTTCGTGGGCCTTGATACCTGCCTTGATATCGTTCGCGTGCTGTACAACACCACGGGCGACAGCAAGTATCGCCCCGCTCCGTTGCTGGTAAAGTATGTCGAAGCCGGGTGGCTGGGCCGCAAGACCGGGCGCGGGTTTTACGATTATACCGGCGAAGCCCCAGTTCCGACCCGCTAAGATCTCCGACGCGAGGCTGGCTGCCGCCGGGTCAGCCCCGGGGCGCAGCCGCGCGGGTGATTTCCGCCAGACCTTGGGCCAGCAGCAGTTCGGCGTTCTGGCTGTTGGCCAGCAGCGCCCGGTGCAGGTCCATCAGCCGATCCAGCAGGCGCGACAGGCGCTTGCCGCGCCATCGGCCCAGCTGCGTGCCCAGATCGCGCTTATCCTTCCAGAACACGCGGCGGGCGGCGGATTCTGCTTCAAGCAGAGCCTGAATATCGCCGCGCGGGCCAAGTTTTCCGGCCAGATCGGCCAGCTGCGCGGCGCGGCGTTCGAACGCCAGCAGCAGGCCCACCGGGTTCATCCCCAGTTCGCGCATGCGCTGCAGTTCACCGGCCAGTTTGGCGGTCTGTCCGCCCAGCACGGCGTTGACCAGCGGCATGAAGCCATCGTCTTCGGTGCGCGCGCCGATGGCGTCCAGCGCAGCCAGATCGGCGGAACGCGGTGCGGCGGGGCTGGCATCCAGATAGAGCGCCAGCTTGGTCACTTCGGACTGGGCCAAGCGGGTATCCAGTGCGGCCGCGCGGGCGATCCGTTCAGCCAGATCGCCGCTCAGGCGCACCCCGGCGGCATCGGCCATGTCGCGCACGCTGCCGGTAACGCTGCGCAAGTCCGGGGGATAGAACATCGCCACCAAGCCATCTGGCCGGTTGGCCAGCAGCTTGGCCGTGCGCGATTTGTCGGTGGCGCTGGTGGCCACGATCAGCACCGGGCAGGGTTCAGCCTCGCCGGCCAGCAGATTTTCGACCGCATCGTGGGCTTCATCGCCGCTGGCCCGCACCCAGATGTGGCGGGCATCGCCGAACAGCGAAGTGGAACGCGCTTCATCGCCCAGCCGCACGGCGTCCTTGCGCAAATCAGCGCCCGACAGCTCAATCCGCTCGCCCGGTTCGGGCAGCAGCGCGGCAATGTGGTTGGCGGCATCGGTGGCGCCGGCTTCGTCCGGGCCGCAAAAGAAGAACACCCGGGCCTCGCGCGCGGCGCGCGGCGCGATCGATCGGAAATCCTTCTGGCTGGCCTTCACTGGCCCTTTGCGCCTTGCCCGCGCAGCTGGAGCGAAAGGCGCGTCACGATCCGGTCAGACACTTCGCGCGCGAGGTTTTCCAGAGCGGTTTGTTCGGCGGCGATGGTGGCGTATTCGGATGAAACCACATCGATCCCCGCGTCCGATCCGGCGGTGGCATCCAGCACGATTTCGCCGCTGGCCAGATCGACCAGCTGATAGCGCGCGCGCAAAGTGCGACGTTCGCGGGCGATCGTGTCGTTCGATAGCAGGCCCAGCCCTTCCAGCCGGTCATCCAGCCGCACGTCCAGCCGATAGCGCGCGGTGCCATTTGCGCGGCTGGCGCCCAGCCGATCGGTCAGCGCGTTGCGGACCAGCCAGCCCGACTTACCCTCGATCGGCCCCACTTCTACCCCGGCCAGCCCCTGCGCCACCGCACCGCTGCCGCCACCGGCGTACATCGGTTTGAGGCCGCAAGCGCTCAGCAGAATGGCTGCAACAAGGGGGATCAGCCGCTTCATGCGACGAGGTTCACCAGCCGGTCGGGCACCACGATCACTTTCTTCACAGGCTTGCCATCCAGCGCACGCTGCACCTTGTCGGATGCAAGGGCAAGCGCTTCGATCTGGTCTTTCGGCAGGCCCTTGGCCACGGTGATCGTATCGCGCAGCTTGCCCAGCACCTGAATGGCGATGGTCACTTCGTCTTCGACCAGCAGGGCCGGATCGACCGGCGGCCACGGCGCATCGGCCACGAGGCCTTCGGCAATGTCGGCCCATGCCTCTTCGGCCAGGTGCGGCATCATCGGGGCGATCAGCAGCAGCAACGCCTTGATCGCGGCCGAGCGGCTGGCCGAAGGGGCGGCCTTGTCGATCACGCCGGCCAGTTCATAGATCCGCGCCACAGCCTTGTTGAAGCCCAGCGCTTCGATGTCATCGGCAATTGCGGCCACGGTCTGGTCGCGCTTGCGATCCAGCGCCTTGTCTTCGCCGGTAGCGGCGGCATCATATTGGCCGAACAGGCGCCACAGCCGCTGTACGAACCGCGCGCAGCCTTCGATCCCGGCTTCCGACCACGGCAGGTCGCGTTCGGGCGGGCTGTCGGACAGCATGAACCAGCGCACCGCATCGGCGCCGTACTGGGCAATGATGTCGTCGGGATCGACCACGTTCTTCTTGCTCTTCGACATCTTGATGACGCGGCCGATATCGACCGGCTGGCCATCGGCCTTGAGCGTTGCGCTGTCTCCGCCGCGAACAATGTCCGCGGGCGAAAAATAGATCGGCTGGCCGTTGGCCGGATCGACCCGCGAATAGGTTTCGTGCGTGACCATCCCTTGCGTGAACAGGCTGGCGAACGGTTCTTTCACGTCGATCAGGCCGATGTGGGCCAGCGCGCGCGTCCAGAAGCGGGCATAGAGCAAGTGCAGGATCGCGTGTTCGATCCCGCCGATATACTGTTCCACCGGCAGCCACTGCTTGATCGCTTCGGCATCGAACGGCTTGTCGGCCGGCTGGCTGGCAAAGCGCAGGAAATACCACGAACTGTCGACGAACGTATCCAGCGTGTCGGTTTCGCGCGTGGCTGGCTGGCCGCAGGCCGGGCAGGGGGCATGCTTCCACGTGGGGTGGCGCAGCAGCGGGTTGCCGGGGATGTCGAAGCTGACGTCCTCGGGTAGGGTGACCGGCAGCTGGTCCTTGGGCACCGGCACCACGCCGCAGGCATCGCAGTGGATGAACGGGATCGGCGTGCCCCAGTACCGCTGGCGCGAAACGCCCCAATCGCGCAGCCGCCAGACGGTGGTACCATGGCCCCAGCCGCCCGCTTGCGCGCCGGCGATGACTTCGGCCTTGGCGGTTTCGATGTCCTTGCCATCCAGAAAGCGCGAATTCACCAGTGCGCCGGGGCCGGTATAGGCCTCGTTCCCGGTGAACACCGGATCGGTCAGATCGCCATCGGCCACAACGCGGGTAACCGGCAGGGCATACTTGCGCGCGAAATCAAGGTCGCGCTGATCGTGGGCGGGGCAGCCGAACACCGCGCCGGTGCCATAATCCATCAGCACGAAATTGGCGATGTAGAGCGGCAGTTCGATGCCATCATCGAACGGATGCTTCAGGCGGATGCCGGTATCGTGGCCCAGCTTTTCCTGCGTTTCGATTTCGGCGGCGGTGGTGCCGCCCTTGCGGCATTCCGCAATGAACGCGGCAACCGCCGGATCGGCCGCGGCAAGGCCCTGCGCGATCGGGTGATCGGCCGCGATCGCCACAAAGCTGGCGCCAAAGATCGTGTCCGGACGGGTGGTGAAGACTTCCACTTCGGTGGCGGCATCGGTGCTGGTGAAGCGGAATTGTAGGCCTTGCGATTTGCCGATCCAGTTTTCCTGCATCAACCGAACCTTTTCGGGCCAGTTCTCCAGCTTGCCGAGGCCATCCAGCAGATCGTCGGCAAATTCGGTGATTTTGAGGAACCACTGGCTGAGCTTGCGCTTTTCGACCAGCGCGCCGCTGCGCCATCCGCGCCCGTCGATCACCTGTTCGTTGGCCAGCACGGTCATATCGACCGGGTCCCAGTTGACCGCGCTTTCCTTGCGATAGACCAGCCCGGCGGCATAAAGGTCGAGGAACAGCGCCTGTTCGTGGCCGTAATATTCCGGCTCGCAGGTTGCCAGTTCGCGGCTCCAGTCCAGCGCGAACCCAAGCCGCTTCAATTGCGCCTTCATGTTGGCGATGTTGTCGCGGGTCCAGCCGCCGGGGTGGACGCCCTTTTCCATGGCGGCGTTTTCGGCCGGCATCCCGAATGCGTCCCAGCCCATCGGGTGAAGCACTTCGAACCCCTGCATCCGCTTGTAGCGGGCCAGCACGTCACCCATGGTATAATTGCGCACGTGGCCGATATGGATGCGCCCCGAAGGATAGGGGAACATTTCCAGCACGTAGGAACGCGGCTTGGCCGACGTATCGTCAGCCTTGAAGCTCTGGTTCTCGTCCCATGCGCGCTGCCAGCGCGGATCGGCACTGGCGGGGTCAAATCGTTCGATAGTCATGCCGTCCCTCTAACCGCTCGGCGCGGCTTGTCGAGGGGGGAGCTGCGCCGATTACTTGGCGGACGAGGCCTGACGGCGCAAGTCGCGGGCCTTGGTCAGGATCACGTCTTCCAGTTTCTGGACCGTGGCGGCCTGCACTGGCGCTTCGGCCCAGCCGCCGCCTTGCATGACCTGACGGCTGGCGGCCACGCGCAGCGCATCGGCGCGCAGGTCCTGGTCCAGAATGGTCACGGTAACCTTCATCCGCTCGTTCGGGTTGTTCGGGTTGGCGTACCAGTCGGTCACGATCACGCCGCCGTTGCTGTCGGTCTGGAGCAGGGGCATGAAGCTGAGCGCTTCGAGGCTGGCGCGCCACAGATAGCTGTTCACGCCGATCGTGGTGATCTTGGCTGCGGCCAGATCGGCCTTGGGGCGTTCCTTGTGCCCGCAGCCAGCCAATGCCAGCGCGGCGATTCCGACAAGTCCGGCCTGGACGAGCGTGCGGGTGGTCTTGAGGCCGGTAAAGGTGGTGCCAGTCATGTGTGCGTCCAGATCCTGTCTTGTCGGGCTATATGCCATGCGGGCGGCCTGCCCGTTGCAGCCTCTATAACCGAGGCGGCGAAGGCGGCAAGCCTGCTTTGACTGGCTGGTTGGCCCGCCAATCGCGTTGCCCTTAACTGCGGCTGGCCCGTGAACGCGTGCTGAATGGCGGTGCCGCGCCATCGCCGCGCCATCACCGCGCCATCGCCGCCCGGGGCGGTTCAGGCGGAATTCAGCGGCCGGGCTGCAATCCGCCTTGCGCAAAAGGTGTGCTTTTACGTTTAAATTCGTATATATGAAGGCAGAGACTCGGTCTCGGGTTTATTCAGGCAAAGGGCAGTCATGCGATTTTCGCAGCAAGCGGCCGGAAAGCGTAGCGCGGGCAGCGCGGCGGCAATGCTTGCCGGCGCGGTCAGCCTGCTGGCGCTGCCCAGTGCCGTCTTGGCCTTTTCCAGCCGCTTCGATGTCCAGTCCGCCCGGCGCAGCGCGGAAACCGCCACGGCCAGCTTCGTGCCGGCCAGCGTAGATCCCCGGCTGGCGCGCTCGATCACCGTGCGGGCACTGTCCAAGGGGCGCTCGTTCCGCTTTACGCCCGCGGCAACCGCCAGCCGGATGGACCGCTCGCTGACCGTGGCGGTGCGGCTCGATGCCAATTCAACCCGTTCGTATACGTTGCGCGGCGGCGGCGAAATCGCCGGCAGTTCGGCGCTGCGGATCGCGCCCACCGCGTACAGCCTGGGCACGGTGCGGGGCTATCGCAGCTTTGCGCAAGCCGGCAGCAATGGTTCCGGCGCCGATATCCGCCGGATCGAGATGCCCGATCTGGCCAGCTATCGCCCGCGCACCGGCTCCGCCGCGGCAGGGGATCCGGCGCGCTTTGCCCCCCGGATCGCGCTGGACGAGCGGGAAAAATCAGGCCGTTCGCCCCGCACCTTTGAACAAAGCGATCAGACGGTGGATGTTGGCGGCAGCTACCGTGTCACGGGCAACCTCAATGTCACGGCCGGCGTGCGCTATTCGTCGGACCGCGATCGGCTGGTCCCGCTGACCGATGGACGGCAGGATAGCCAGTCGGTTTATCTGGGCACCCAGTTCCGCTTCTAGGCTGGCAGTTCCGCTTCTAGGCTGCGCTTCGGCGGGCGCGTCATTACGCCGCTATGCCATTTGCCATTACGTATGCAGGCGCCTTGCGGCTGTAACCGACGCTGCGTAGCATCGCTTATCAGAATCAATCCTTGGGAAAGGGTGAAGCATGGCGCGTGTGGCAATCGTAACCGGCGGAACACGAGGGATCGGCGAAGCCATTTGCAAACGCCTGCAGCGGCAGGGCCATACCGTTATTGCCAACTATGGCGGCAATGATGAAAAGGCGCGGGCCTTCACCGCGGCGACCGGCATCCCGGCGATCCGCTGGGACGTGGGCGATCACGAAGCCTGCATCCACAACTGCAATGATATCGCGGCGGAATATGGCCCGGTCGATATCGTCATCAACAACGCCGGGGTGACCCGCGATGGGGTGCTGCACAAAATGACGTTCGATGATTGGAACGAAGTGATGCGCATCAACCTTGGTGGCTGCTTCAACATGGCCAAGGCAACCTTCCCCGGGATGCGCGAACGGGGCTGGGGGCGGATCGTCAATATCGGTTCGATCAACGGGCAGGCGGGCCAATATGGGCAAGTCAATTATGCCGCCGCCAAAAGCGGCATCCATGGCTTCACCAAGGCGCTGGCACAGGAAGGGGCCAAGTTCGGGGTGACGGTAAACGCGATCGCGCCGGGCTATATCGATACCGACATGGTGGCCGCGGTGCCGGCCCCGGTCCTGGAAAAAATCGTTGCCAAAATCCCGGTCGGCCGGCTGGGCATGGCAGAAGAAATTGCCCGCGGGGTGGCCTTCCTGACCAGCGAAAACGGCGGCTTCATGACCGGCTCGACCATGAGCATCAACGGCGGCCAGCATATGTATTGAGCGCGCGGGCGAGCGGATGGCCGGCGGCTTTGCCGTTGCCGCCCGTTCTGGCTATACTGCGGTGATGACCACGCCCTATCACCCGCCGGGCAAACGCTCGGTCGAAATCGCCGGCCACAAGACCTCGATCAGCCTTGAGCCGCTGTATTGGGAATTGCTGCGCCAGGCGGCGGCCGAAGAAGGGCTGCCGATCAATGCGCTGGTTGGGCAAATCGATGCCGAACGGATCAAGTCGCCCACCCCGCCGGGATTGGCGGGGGCGGTGCGGCTGTGGCTGGTTGGGTGGCTGGCGGCGCGGATCGGCTGACCGCCGCCGGTAGGGCTTAATCCCCGCCGACCCGTTCGATTTGCGCGCCTACCAGTGCCAGCTTTTCTTCCAGCCGCTCGTACCCGCGATCAAGGTGGTACAGCCGGTGGACCTGGGTTTCCCCTTCGGCGGCCAGCCCGGCGATCACCAGGCTCATCGATGCGCGCAAGTCGGTGGCCATGACTTCGGCGCCGTGCAGCTTTTCCACCCCGTGGACGATCGCGGTGCGCCCCTTGGTTTCGATATGCGCGCCCATCCGGTTCAGTTCGGGGACGTGCATGTAGCGGTTTTCGAAAATCGTTTCGGTCAGCACCGACGAGCCTTTGGCCAGGCACAGCATCGCCATCAGCTGGGCCTGCATGTCGGTGGCGAAGCCGGGATAGGGCGCGGTGGACAGCGTAACCGGCTTGAGCGGGCCGTCTGCCGCCACGAACAGCCCACTGACGCCGTTGCTGTCGGTCCGCGGTTCGCAGAACACGCCAGCATCGCGCAGGGCCTGCACGGTGGCGTCCATTTCATCGACCACGGCGTGTTTAAGAAACACTTCGCCCCCGGTAATCACCGCCGCGCAGGCATAAGATCCCGCTTCAATCCGGTCGGACATCACGCGATAGGTTGCGCCGTGGAGGCGGTTCACCCCGTGGATGGTGATATCGGAACTGCCGATGCCTTCGATCTGGGCGCCCATCGCTACCAGCAGCTTGCACAAGTCAACGATTTCCGGTTCGCGGGCGGCATTGTGCAGCACCGATGTGCCGTTGCACAGCACCGCCGCCATCAGGGCGTTTTCGGTCGCGCCGACTGACACCACCGGAAACGAATAGTGCCCGCCCGGCAACCCGCCATCGGGGGCGATCGCGCGGACATAGCCGGCCGCCAATTCGATCGTGGCGCCCAGGGCTTCCAGCACTTTCAGGTGCAAGTCGATCGGGCGGTTGCCGATTGCGCAGCCGCCGGGCAGCGAAACCGTGGCTTCGCCCATCCGCGCCAGCATCGGGCCAAGCACCAGGATCGAGGCGCGCATTTTGCGCACCAGTTCATACGGCGCCACCGAACTGGTGATGCGCGGCGCCTGCAGGGTCATCACCCGGCCGAAATCTTCAGGCCGGCTGCCCGCGATCGTGGTCGAAATGCCGAACTGGTTCATCAGGTGCTGGAACCCGTCGATATCCGCCAGCCGCGGCAGGTTGCGCAGGGTCAGCGGCTCGTCGGTCAGCAAGGCGCAGGGCAGCAGCGTAAGCGCGGCGTTCTTTGCGCCGGAAATCGGAATGGTGCCGGAAAGGCGTTTGCCGCCCTGGATGATGATCTTGTCCATGACGCGGGTTTAGCGGGATTTCCCGGCGCAGCAAGCGCTGCGGATTGGTATGCACAGCCCGCTGCGGTTGCATTGCGGCGTTGTCGCCAGCTCCGAACCGCTTTAACGACGGTGCAACATACCGTTGATAAGAGCCCCGCATGACCACTGCTACGACCCGCAAGCCGATCCGCAAGGCCGTGTTCCCGGTGGCCGGGCTGGGCACGCGCTTTCTTCCCGCGACCAAGGCGATCCCCAAGGAAATGCTGCCGATCATCGATCGCCCGCTGATCCAGTATGCCGTGGACGAGGCCCGCGAAGCCGGGATCGAACAACTGATTTTCGTCACCGGCCGGGGCAAGACCGCCCTGGTCGAACATTTCGACATGGCGTTCGAACTGGAAACGACGATGAAGGACCGCGCCAAGACGCTGGAGCTGCTGGAGCCAACCCGGATCCAGCCGGGCAACCTGGTGGCCGTGCGCCAGCAGGTGCCGCTGGGCCTGGGCCACGCGATCTGGTGCGCGCGGGCGATCGTTGGCGATGAACCGTTCGCGATCTTCCTGCCCGATGAACTGATGATCGGCCAGCCGGGCTGCATGAAGCAGATGGTGGACGCTTACAACGCGGTTGGCGGCAACGTCATCTCGGTGCTGGAAGTGCCGCGCGCAGAGGTGTCCAGCTATGGCGTGATCGCGCCGGGCGAAACGCGCGGCGCGCTGACCGAAGTCAAAGGGCTGGTCGAAAAGCCCCGGCAGGAAGATGCGCCTTCGAACCTGATCATTTCGGGGCGCTATATCCTTCAGCCCGAAGTGATGCGGGTGCTGGAACGGCAGGAAAAGGGTGCGGGCGGTGAAATCCAGCTGACCGATGCGATGGCGCAGATGATCGGCCAGCAGCCGTTCCACGCCGTGACGTTTGCCGGCAAGCGCTATGATTGCGGATCGAAAGTCGGGTTCGTGGAAGCGACTTTGGCGATGGCGCTGCAGCGCGCGGACATGGCGGATGAAGTGCGGGCGATGGCCCGGCGCTTGCTGGCGGAATAACGCCGGCCCTTGCTCTCCCTGACGGGCCGCATAGAGTGTGCGGGCACGATCACAGAGGGAAGGGAACCAGCCGATGGCGGCGCTCGATTACGCAGTTTCGGATTATATCGCGACGATCACGCTCAACCGCCCCGAGCGGCTGAACACCATTTCCCGCGCCATGCTGGAAGAACTGACCCAGTCGCTGGTGCGCGCCAATGCCGATCCGGATGTCCGCGTGGTGGTGCTGACCGGCACGGGCCGGGCCTTTTGCGCCGGGCTGGACCTGAACGAAGCGGCCAGCGGCGAAGGGATCGGCGGGGCGGACAGCTTTGCCGATACGCTGGACCTGCGCAACACCCCGCCCACGGTGCTGTTCGAAATCGACAAGCCGGTGATCTGCGCGCTCAATGGTTCGGCGGCGGGCTATGGCATGGATCTTGCGCTGGGCTGCGACATTCGCATCATGGCGGAAGACGCGAAGCTGGCGGCGGCGTTCGTCAAGCGCGGGATCGTGCCGGAAAGCGGCGGCACATGGTTCCTGCCGCGGATGGTTGGCTGGGCCAAAGCGGCCGAGATCATTTTTACCGGTCGAACCCTGGCCGCGGCCGATTGCCTGGCCGAAGGCTTGGCCAACAAGGTTGTGCCAACCGCCGCCGTTGCCGATGAAGCCCGCGCCATGGCGCTGGAAATCGCCAACAACGCCCCCATGGCGGTGCGTGCGGCCAAACGGATGATGCGGATGGGGCTGGACGAGCCGTTCCCGACCCACGTCCAGCACGTTTACCTGCAATTGCTGCCGCTGTTCGCCAGTGCCGATTTCAAGGAAGGGGTTACCTCGTTCCTTGAAAAGCGCCCAGCCCGGTTCACGGGGAAGTAATCGGCCCGGTTCACGGGCAAGTAACCAGCGCGGGAGGGCGAGCGGGATGGCCGCACCCTCCCGCTCTGGCCTCAGCGGGCCGCGCTAAAGCGTAGCGGCAGGGTTTTCAGCCCGCCCACGAACGTGCTTTTGGCGCGGCGCGGTTCGCCGGCCAGTTCCACGCTGTCCAGCCGGTCGAGCAGTTCTTCGAACAGGATGCGCATTTCCAGCCGGGCCAGATGCAGGCCAAGGCACTGGTGGGCGCCCGCGCCGAACGCGACGTGGCGGTTGGCCTCGCGTGCGGCATCGAACTTGCGCGGGTTTTCAAACTGCGCCGGATCGTGGTTGGCCGCTACATAGTTCAGCATCAGCCATTCGCCGGCCGGGATCTGCACCCCGCCGATTTCCACGTCCACCGCGTTGCTGCGCATGAAATGCTGCACCGGGCTGGTCCAGCGGATGGCTTCTTCGACAATGCCCGGCAGCAGGCTGCGATCGGCCTTCACTTTGGCGAACTGTGCGGGATCGCGGGCCAGCGCCAGCATCGCTCCGGCGGTGGATGCGCTGGTGGTATCGTGCCCGGCGCTGGCGGTGATGATGTAATAGCCCGCCCGGTCGCGCGCGCTGATCGGTTCGCCATCGATCGTGGCGGTGGCAAGGATGGTGGCCACATCATCGGTGGGGTTGGCGCGGCGGTTGGCCGCCAGCTGTTCGAAATAGGCTTCGAAATCGGCCACCGCACCGAACACGATCTGGGTGATCTGTTCGGGCGTCAGATCGGCCATGCCGGATTTGTTCAGCTCTTCATCCTGCCCGCCGAACATCTGCTGGGTCAGGAACAGCATCCGGGGTTCGTCCTCTTCCGGAACGCCGAGGATCTGCATCACCACGTGCAGCGGATAGGGCGAGGCGACCTCTTTGACGAAATCGGCTTCCGGCCCGGCGGCAACCAGCCGGTCAACCGTCTTGCGGGCCAGCTCGCGGATATTGGCTTCGATCGAGCGCAGGTTCTTGGGCATGAACCATTCTTGCGTCAGACGCCGCAGCTTGGGATGTTTCGGCGCATCCAGCACCACCAGCGAACTGACCAGATTGGGGCTTTCATCGCCCTGCTGGGCGGTGATCTGCCGGGCAAACTGTTCGCCGCTTTTGTTGGTGAACACCGTGGCGCGCGGCGCGTTCAGGAAGGTTGCGTTGTCCTTGCTGACGCGCATCACGTCTTCATAGCGGGTCAGCAGCCAGAACGGTTCGTGATCGCCATCGGGCGCTTCGATCCGCACCACGGGCGTTTCGGCCCGCAACTGGTCAAACAGATCGAGCAGCGGATCCCAATCGGCATAGGACTTGGGATCGATGACGGCGCGGGCGGCCTGCGGCGAGGCGATCGGGGCGTTCATGCTCTCAACCTTTCGCTTGGGCGGCTTCGTAGGCCGCCTTGTATTCATCGCGCAGCAGGCGCTTATAAAGCTTGCCGGTCAGTTCACGCGGCAACTGTTCCCGGAAATCGATCTGGCGCGGCATTTTTACGCCCGACAGTTGCGGGCGCAAATAGGCGGTCAGTTCTTCGGCCAGGGCTGGGCCGGCATCGGCCATGTTCGCCGGCTGGACGATCGCGACCACGCGTTCGCCCATTTCGGCATCGGGCGCGCCGATCACCGCCGCGTCGGTCACCTTGGGGTGCAGCACCAGCAGGTTCTCGATCTCTTGCGGGTAGATGTTCACCCCGCCCGAAATGATCATGAAGCTTTTGCGGTCGGTCAGGAAAACATAGCCGTCCGCGTCCTCGATGCCGACATCGCCCAAGCTGGACCAGCCATGCTTGTTGCGGCTTTCGGCGGTCTTGGCCGGATCGTTGTGGTATTCGAACGGCACGGTATCGGCGGCGGGTTCGAAGAAGATCTGGCCTTCGGTGCCGCGCGGCACTTCATCGCCGTTTTCATCGCACACCCGCACCACGCCGGTCAGCGCCCGCCCGACCGAGCCGGGGCGCTCCAGCCATTCGGCGCTGGTGATGAACGTGAAGCCATTGCCTTCGGTGCCGGCATAGTATTCGTACAGCACCGGCCCCCACCACGCGATCATCGCGTGCTTGACCGGGACCGGGCACGGGGCCGCGGCGTGGATCGCGCACTTCAGGCTGGAGACATCATACTTGGCGCGCACATCGTCGGGCAGTTTCAGCATCCGCACGAAGTGGGTGGGCACCCACTGGCTGTCGGTAACCCGATATTTTTCGATCAGCTTCAGCGCGTCTTCGGGATCGAACCGTTCCATCACCACCACGGTCCCGCCCAGCTTGTGAACCGACATGCACCAGCGCAGCGGCGCGGCATGATATAGCGGTGCGGGCGACAGGTAGACGGCATCGCCCTGAATCCCGAACGCCTGATTGGCCAGCCCCACCAGCGCGTTCATCTGCGCGATATCGGGATCTTCCGGCAGCGGGATCTTCACGCCCTTGGGCTTGCCCGTGGTGCCCGACGAATACAGCATGTCCACCCCGGCGCGTTCGTCGGCAATCGGGGTATCAGGCTGCGCCGCCAGCGCGGCTTCGGCGCCAAGATCGCCGGGCGTATCGAAGCGCAACTGCGCAACGCCAGGGGCAAGCGCGGCCACTTCGTCGAGCGTCTTGGCCAGATAGGCCGACCCGAACAGCAGCTTGGCGCCGCTGTCTTCCAGGATATAGGCGATTTCGGGCGGGGTCAGGCGGCTGGAAATGCACACGTAATGCACGCCTGCGCGCTGGGCACCCCACGCCAGGCCAAAGTACCACGGATGGTTTTCCATGCAGATCGCGATGGTCTGGCCGATCTGGATCCCGCGCGAGCGAATCAGCTGGGCCACCCGGTTCGAGCGCTTGTCCAGTTCGCTATAGGTGATCGTTTCACCGCTGGCGGCCATGATGATCGCCGGTTTATCGGCATTGGCCCGGGCGTGGACTGAAGGGTGCATCGTCTCTCTCCATCGCGGCCGTTAGGGCCTGCTTTGAGACACGTTTAACCGATCGATTAAAGGCCCGCAAAGGAAAAGCGGACGAGCCGGAGTGTCGCTCTGAAAAGAACCGGGCTGCAAAAAACTGGGCTGAAAAAACGGGGCGCCAAAAAGAAACGGGCGACAGTTGCCTGTCACCCGTTTCCCAGCATCCTCTCGAAGCTGTCATGCGGCCCGGATCTGCTGTCCGGTGCCAGCAAACCCTGAATTGCTTATTCTTCGTCGCCGTCGCCCATGGCCTCTACGCTGCCCGGTGCGGCAATGGCCGTGCCGATGCCCTGCAGATAGGGAACCGGGTTGACCGAAGCGCCAGCGATGCGGACTTCGTAGTGCAGGTGCGGGCCGGTTGAGCGGCCAGTGGTGCCGACATAGCCGATCAGATCGCCCTTGTGGACGAACTGGCCCGAAGCAACGTTCAGGCGCGACAGGTGGCCATAGCGGGTCTGGATATCGGCGCCGTGTTCAATGCTGATGTACAGGCCATAGCTGGAGAACCAATCGGCGCGGCTGATATAGCCATCGGCGGTGGCATAAACGGGGGCACCAGTGGGTTCGGCAAGGTCCACGCCCTTGTGCTGGCGGCGTCCGCCCAGCACCGGATGGATGCGCATGCCATAACCGCTGGTCAGCGCCGCGCCTTGCACCGGCATGCGCGACGGGATCGAAACGGCGGTGGGTGCAATGCTGAGGTCGCTGCGGGCAGGGTTGCTCCACCCAGCGAACAGATTGCGGAATTCTTCATCGCCGCCCTGCGCGGCGCGGGCACCCTGGGCGGCACGCAGCGGCGCGGTGACATCGGCGTTGGCAGCGGCACTGTTGGCAAGCGCCGGATTGCTGAATGCCACGGCGGCGAATGCGGCAAGAGCGCCGGCAACCGTCTTCACCTTGGCAAGAAACTCAATCACGACCACTTAACTACCTTGCTTTGCGACCCCGAAAGCAGACCGTGAAGTTTGCTTCTGGCGGTTTTGAGATGGTCGGAATTAGCCCCCACCTCGATGTGAGGGGTGGTTAGACGGGCCGGCTTTCAGCTGGCAACCCCTGCATAGAAAGAGCGCGGTAAACCGGCTTTAAGACGCGCCGAGTCGTTGAACGGTGGCTTAACTGCCCCTCGAAAGTGGCGTGCAACCAACATTTTCCAATGGTTTTCGGGAGATTCGCCCAACCGATCGCACTCTGCGGCGAAATGCTTTGCGCCAAACGCGACGTGGCGGATTTCATCGTCAAGGATTCGTTGCAGGATTCGCGCGCCAATTGCGTCACCCGATGCGCGGACCCGCTCCATGGTTTGCGGGGTCACGTCCAGTGCTCGCGCTTCCAGCACCATCGGCACGATGGCCAGTCGGGCGGTGACGTCATGCGCGGTTTCGCGGGCCGCTTCCCACAACCCGGAATGCGCCGGCAGCGCGCCATAGTGGCTGCCCAGCGTGTTGAGGTGGCGCTCGATCAGGGCGAAGTGCATCGCTTCGTCGGCCGCAACCGAGAGGAAGTCGGACACGAACCCGGCGCCCATTGCGCCGCCGAACCGGCCCACAATGTCCAGCGCCAGATCGATCGCCACGAATTCGATATGGGCCAGCGCGTGCCACAGCGCGATGCGTTTGGCGCCCGACTGGCCTTGGCCGCGCTTGGGCATCTGGCCCGGCGGCAGCAGTTCGGGCCGGGCGGGGCGGCCGGGTTCGTCGGGCATGTCGGTTTCGAACGCGAACGCCAGCCGGCCGCCGCGCCAATCGCGCACCAGCGCGCGGGTCATCATCGTTTTCGCGCGCGGCACCGGTTCAAGCAGCGCGGCGCGGATCGCGGCGGATAGCGACGTCATTGCAGGCGGATCACAGCGCCTTGGCGGCGGCCAGCACTGCTTCGGCGTGGCCCTTGACCTTGACCTTGTCCCACACCGCGGCAATGCGCCCATCCGCGCCGATGAGCAGGGTGGTGCGGACCATGCCCATATAAGTGCGGCCATAGTTCTGCTTTTCGGTCCAGATCCCCAGCGCATCCGACAGTCCGCCGGTTTCGGCATCGCTGGCCAGCGGCGCGCTGAGCTGGTGCTTGGCGATGAATTTCAGGTGCTTGGCCGGCGGATCCTTGGAAATTCCCAGCAGCGCGGTTCCAGCCTGCGCGAACTCAGCGGCCAGCGCCGAAAAGTCCTTGTTCTCGGTGGTGCAGCCGGGGGTATCGTCCTTGGGGTAGAAGAACAGCACCAGCTTGCGCCCGGCAAAGTCCGCCGGGCGCAGGGTGCTGCCATCCGGCGCGGTCAGGGCGATATCGGGCAGGGCGGCGCCAATTGTGGGAGCATTGCTCATCATTCGATCTCCAGCGTTTCACCGAACGTTGCGTGCCATTGGGCGGCGACGGCGCGGCGGGCATCGGCCAATGCGGCCAACAGGCCTGCCCAATCGCCGCATCCGCACGCTTGTGCAAGCACCGCGCGCGCGGCGGCCGATGGTTGCTGTGCATCGGGGGCCAGCAGGCGCGCGGCGATCAGGAACCGGCCGAGGATGGCATGGGCCTGAGCCAGCGCAGGCGAAACCAGCCCCGCGCCCGCCAATTCGCCCACCGCCGAGGACAGCGACGGGGACAGGCCCACGCCGCCCAGCAATTGCAGGTAGTGGGTGATGAATTCTACATCGACCAGCCCGCCACGGGCCAGCTTGACGTCCAGCGCCCCGTTGCTTGGTTTGTGCCGCGCCATTTCGCCCCGCATGTGCAGCACATCGGCGCGCAGTTTGGCGGGATCACGCGGCATGGTCAGCACCGCGCGGATGATGCGCCGCAGTTCGGCCTGGCCCGATGCCGGGCCATAGAGCGGCCGCGCCCGCGTCAGCGCCATGTGTTCCCAGGTCCACGCGCTTTCGCGCTGATAGCGTTCGAAACTGTCGAGGCTGACCGCCAGCGGGCCTTGCGCGCCCGAGGGGCGCAGCCGCGTATCGACTTCGTAAAGCGCCCCTTCGGCGGTAGGGACCGACAGCGCGGCGCTGATGCGCTGGGCCAGTCGGTTGAAATAGAGCGTGGCCCCCAGCGGGCGCGGGCCATCGCTGTCCGCTCCGTGATCGCCGGTGAACAGGAACACCAGATCAAGGTCTGAGGCGTGGGTCAGCGCGCCGCCGCCAAACCGCCCCAGCCCCATGATCACCAGTTCGGCCCCGGCGATCCGGCCGTGGGCGCGCTCGAATTCAGCCACTGCGGCATCGGCCAGTACCGCCAGTGCGGCCTGGGCCACGCGGGCCATGCCCTGGCCGATCTCCATTGGATCGCGCACGCCTTCGACCAGCTGCACCCCCAGCGCAAAGCGGCGTTCGCCCACCCGGCGGCGCACCCGGTCCAGCACTTGCTGGTAATCGTCATCCGTCTCGCCGCGCGCGAATTCGGCGGCCAGGCTGGCCACGTCCGGCGGCAGATCGAAGGCCGAGGCATCGATCAACGGGTCCAGCAAATCGGCGCGGCGCGCCAGCGCATCGGCCAGCGGCGGGGCCAGGCTGAGGATCCGGGCGAGCAATTGGGCCAGCGCTGGCCGCGCTTCCAGCAGGCGGAACAGGTTTACCGCGCTGGGCAGGTTGGTCAGCAGTTCTTCCCAGCGCAGCAGCGTGCGCTCGGGTTCGGGCGCTGCGGCAAAGGCGGTCAGCAGCGGGGTCAGCACCGCATCGAACGCGGTGCGGGCCGCATCGCTGCGCAGTGCGCGCAGCTTGCCCGAGCGCCAGCCTTCGATCCGTTCGGCCAGCGCGGACGGATCGGCAAAGCCCAACCGGGCCAGTTCATCGCCCAGCGCCGGGCCGGCCGGTGCGGGGCTGGCTGTGGCAGAGCCACCATCCTGCGCGTGCTGGGCGATCAGGCGATCATAGCGCAGCCCCACCGCTTCGGTGACTTCGGCCAGTTCCGCGACCAGCGCCGCGCCATCGGGCAGCCCTTCCAGCCGGGCCACGTTGTCCAGCGCGGCCGGATCCAGCGGCAAGGCATGGGTTTGCTGGTCGGCCACCATCTGCAAGCGGTGTTCCAGCGTCCGCAGCCGATCATAGCTTTCGCCCAGCACCCGCGCATCTTCGGGATCGATCAACCCGGCTGCGGCCAGCGCATCAAGGCTGGCGCGGGTGCCGCGCAGCCGAATTTCGGGATGGCGGCCGCCGTGGATCAACTGATGGGTCTGGGCAAAGAATTCGACCTCGCGGATCCCGCCGCGCCCTTGCTTCACGTTGAAGCCCGGGCCGGGGCGCACCGGGCCGGAATGGTTGGCGCGGATCCGCTGGGTCAACCGGCCGATTTCGGCGATGGCCCCGAAATCAAGGCTTTTGCGCCACACGAACGGGCGGATCGCGGCCAAAAATGCCTCGCCCGCCGGGATATCGCCCGCACAGGCCCGCGCGCGGATGAACGCGGCGCGCTCCCACGCCAACGCCGAACTTTCGTAATGGGTCAGCGCGGCTTCAAGCGGGATCGCCAAAGGGCTGACTTCGGACGCGGGGCGCAGGCGCAGGTCAACCCGGAACACATAGCCTTCGCCATCGACGTGGCTCATCGTTTGCATCAGCGTGCGCGCCACGCGCTGGGCCGCTTCGCCCGGTTCGTCGCGGTCGCGCCGGGGCAGGGTGTGCGGATCGTACAGCAGGATCGGGTCGATATCCGACGAATAGTTCAGTTCGCCCGCGCCGTGCTTGCCCAGCGCCAGCGCGATGAACCCGGCTGGCTGGGCGTCTGGCACGCGGGTCTGGATCGCATCGGTGATCGCGGCATCCAGCGCGCGGTCGGCGAATGTGGACAGTTCGCCCACCACCCGCAGCAGCGGGAACGCGCCGGCCAGATCGCCAATCCCCAGCGCCACCGTCAGCGCCAGCTTTTCGCGGCGCAGTGCGCTGCCCACGCTGTCTGCGCCGTGCCCGGCCGCCCCGGCAAAGCGCAAAGCGCCTTCGCCATCACCGGCAGACAGCAGCGCTTCCAGCGCGGGCAAGCGATCCAGCCCGCGGGTCAGATAAGGGGAATGTGCCCGCGCCCGTGCGAGCGCGCCGGTCCAATCATGGGTCATCGGCACTGCGATGCCTTGCCGCGCGGCTTCGATCAAGCGATTGGATCAAAGTCGCTCGTCGAAGGGTGCCTTGCGCGGCGGGCGCGGCTTTGCCAGTTAGCGCGCAACCGGAGTGCGCGCGTGCCGCTGCTCCTGATCCGTTCAACCCATGGAAGGCGTCATCCCGATGGCTCAGCGTTCGATCAAGTTTTTGCCCCTGGCGGCCAGTGCGCTGGCCCTTGTTGTCGCTTCCGGCGCCCAGGCGCGCGCGCCGCGTGCGGCGGCGATCCCCGCCGTAACGGTGCCCACGATCCAGGCCGATACGCTGAACACCGTCACGCGGGTGCTGTCGTCCGACGCCTTCGAAGGGCGCGGCCCCGGCACCGCAGGCGAGGACAAGACGATCGCTTACATCACCCAGCGGTTCAAGGATGCCGGCCTGCAGCCCGGCAACCACGGCAGTTGGGTGCAGGACGTGCCGATCGTTGAGATCACGGCCGAAAATTCGACCGGCCTGTCGGTTGCCGCCGGCGGGCAGGCACTGCACTTTGCCTATGGGACGGACATGGTGGCCGCCAGCTACCGGGTAACGCCGCACACCGCGCTGAAAGACGCGCCGCTGGTGTTCGTGGGCTATGGCATCAACGCCCCGGAACTGGGCTGGAACGATTATGCCGGGATCGATATGCGCGGCAAGATCGCGGTCATCCTGGTCAACGATCCCGATTATGCCAACCCTACCGAAGCGGGCCTGTTCAAGGGCCGCCGGATGACTTGGTATGGCCGCTGGCCCTACAAGTTTGAAGAAGCCGCCCGGCAGGGCGCGGCCGGGGCGCTGATCATCCACGATACCTTCCCGGCGGCCTATGGCTGGAACGTGATCAATTCCAGCTGGACCGGCGGGCAAACCTACGTCCAGAAAGCCAACGATGCGATGGACCAGACCGAAGCCAACGGCTGGGTCCAGAAGCCGGTTGCCGAAGCGATCTTCAAGGCCGCCGGGCAGGATCTGGCCGCGCTGTCGCAAGCGGCCGGGCAACAGGGCTTCAAGGCAGTGCCGCTGGGCGCCACGGCCAGCATTTCTTTCGACAATGTGATCAAGCGGGCCACGTCGCACAACGTGCTGGGCATCCTGCCGGGCAAAAAGCGGCCCGATGAATATGTGCTCTACACCGGGCACTGGGACCACCTTGGCCGCTGCGCTGCCGACAAGACCGGCGATGACATCTGCAACGGCGCGATCGACAACGCCACCGGAATTGCCGCGCTGGCCGCGCTGGCCGAAGCCAACGTCAAAGTGGGCGCGGCCGATCGCAGCCAGGTGTTCATGGCGGTAACGCTGGAAGAATCGGGCCTGCTGGGCAGCGAATACTATGCCCAGAACCCGGTCTATCCCTTGGCCAAGACGGTGGGCGGGGTGAACATGGATGTGGTTTCGCCGGGCAGCCCCAGCCGCGACGTACAGGTGACCGGCGGCGACAAGTCTGAGCTGACCCGTTACCTGCAGGCGGCGATGCGGCAGATGCACCTGTACCAGACGCCCGAGGAACATTCCGAGCGCGGGCACTATTATCGCTCCGATCACTTCAGCTTTGCCAAGCTGGGTGTGCCGATGTTCGCGGTGGGCCGCGGCAGCGATTGGGTGAAGGGCGGCAAGGCCGCAGGCGAAGCGGCCGGCGATGATTACGTCCAGAACCGCTATCACCAGCCGTCGGACCAGTATGATCCCACGTGGGACTGGTCGGGTGCGGTGCAGGAAGTTTCGCTGTTCTACCGCCTTGGCCGGATGCTGGCGATGACCGCCGATTGGCCGAACTGGCACAAGACCGACGAATTCCGCGCGATTCGCGATCAAAGCCGCGCTGCTGCCGGGAAGAAGTAAGCCATGGTGCAACCCCCGATGCGGATGCCGCCGGAATGGCATCCGCAGTCCTTGTTGTGGATCGGCTTTCCCCACGATCCGGTGGAATGGCCCGGCTTTCTAGGCCGGGCGCAGGAACAGATCGCTGCGTTCGCCAGCGCGGTGGCCGAAAGCGGGCAAGCGGTGCGGCTGATCGTGCGCGATGGCGCCAACGCCGCGCGCGCGGCGGCGCTGTGTTCGGCCAAAGTGGTGCTGGAAACGCGGCGCTATGGCGATGTGTGGCTACGCGATACCGGGCCGTTGGTGGTGCAGGACAATGCCCGCCAGATCGCCCGCCGGTTTGGCTTCAACGGCTGGGGCGGCAAATACCTGATGGACGGCGATCAGGAAATCGGGGCCGAGCTGGCGGACAGCGTCGGCTTGCCGGTTGAACCGTGTGACTGGATTCTGGAAGGCGGCGCGCTGGATACCGATGGCACCGGGCTGGTCGCCACCACCGAGCAGTGCCTGCTCAACCCCAATCGCAACCCGCATTTGACGCGGGGCGATCTTGAACTGCGTCTGGCGCGCGATCTGGGGTTCGATCGGGTGCTGTGGCTGGGGCAGGGGCTGATCAACGACCATACCGATGGCCATGTCGATAACCTGGCCCGGTTCGTGGCCCCTAACGTGCTGGCCCTGCCGCGCGCCACCGGGGCCGATGACCCCAACGCCGCGATCTATGCCGATGCCAAGGCGCGGGCCGGCGCGATGGGGGTGATGGTGCGCGAAGTGCCTTCGCCCGGCCGCGTGGAAACCGCGGGGCGGATCGAACCGGCCAGCTATATGAACTTTGCGATCACGTCGAACCTTGTGGTGGTGCCGATTTATGGCACGGCGCATGATGACGATGGCGTGGCGGCGATCGCCGAACTGTTCCCCGATCGGGCAACGGTGGGGATCATGGCCGATGCTGTCCTGGCGGGCGGCGGCAGCTTCCACTGTTCCAGCCAACAACTGCCCACTTTGTAGGCCTGCGGTTCGGTGCCGCTGGAACCTTGACTCCATTGGCTGGTACAATTAGTTTCAATTGTAACCGGAATGAGAAAAGGTATTTTGCGCGATGGCTGACCTGTTCGATAACCCGCTGGGCCTCGATGGGTTCGAGTTCGTGGAATTCTGCGCTCCGGCACAGGGCCTGCTGGAACCCGCGTTTGCCAGCATGGGCTTTACCCTGATCGCCCGCCACCGGTCGAAAGACGTGCAGCTGTGGCGGCAGGGCGGGATCAACCTGGTCGCCAATTACGAACCGCGCAGCCCGGCGGCATGGTTTGCCGCCGAACATGGCGCTTCGGCTTGCGGGATGGGCTGGCGAGTGCGCGATGCCGCCAAGGCCTATGAACTGGCGATCGAGCGCGGCGCGGAACCGGTTGAAGTGCGCACCGGGCCGATGGAACTGCGCCTGCCCGCGATCCGCGGGATCGGCGGTTCGATCATCTACCTGATCGACCGTTACGAGGGGCAGGACCACGGCGACCTGTCGATCTGGGACATTGATTTCGTGTATGAACCCGGTGTGGATCGCCACCCGGTGGGCGCCGGCTTTCACACGATCGACCATCTGACCCACAATGTTTACGGCGGGCGCATGGCGCACTGGGGGGCGTTTTACGAACGCGTCTTCGGCTTTCGCGAGATCCGCTATTTCGACATCAAGGGCGAATATACCGGCCTGACCAGCCGCGCGATGACTGCGCCCGATGGCAAGATCCGCATTCCGCTGAACGAGGAAGGGCGGTCGGGCGCCAATGCCGGTGGCGGCCAGATCGACGAATTCCTGCGCGCCTACAACGGTGAAGGCATCCAGCATATCGCCTTTGCCTGCGATGACCTGATCGGGGCGTGGGACCGGCTGGGCGCGCTGGGCACCCCGTTCATGACCCCGCCGCCCGCGACGTATTACGAGATGCTGGACGAGCGCCTGCCCGGCCACGGCGAACCGGTGGATGCCCTGCAACAGCGCGGCATCTTGCTGGATGGCTCCACCCAACAGGGCGACCCGCGCCTGTTGCTACAGATCTTCTCCGAAACCATGGTCGGGCCGGTGTTCTTCGAATTCATCCAGCGCAAGCGGGACGAAGGCTTTGGCGAAGGCAACTTTACCGCCCTGTTCGAAAGCATGGAGCGCGATCAGCTGCGCCGCGGTGCGCTGGGCGTGACGGAGGCTGCGCGATGACCGTGCCTCCGGCCCTGCAGCGCATCCACCACGTGGCCTATCGTTGCCGCGATGCCGCCGAAACGGTGGCATGGTACGAACGGATGCTGGGGATGCGCTACACTACGGCATTCGCGGAAGACACCGTGCCATCCACCGGCGAGGAAGATCCCTATATGCACGTGTTCCTGGACTGCGGCGGGGGCAACGTGCTGGCCTTTTTCGAACTGCCCCGGCAACTGGGCATGGCCCGCGATCCCAATACGCCCGCGTGGGTTCAGCACCTTGCCTTCGAGGTGGCCGACGAGCCGGCGCTGCTGGCCGCCAAGGCGCACCTTGAAGCGCAGGGGGTGGACGTGCTGGGGCCGACGTATCACGGAATTTTCCGTTCGATCTATTTCTTCGATCCCAATGGCCACCGGCTGGAACTGGCCTGCAACATCGGCACCCCCGATCAGCACGCCGAACTGGCGCGGCTGGCGCCGGTCATGCTGGAAGAATGGAGCCGCACCAAACGCGCGCCCCGCCACGCCGCGTGGCTGCACGAAGACCCGGCCGAGCGCGGCGAAGCCTGACGGGGGCCAATCGGCCGGTCATCAGCTGGCCGCCCATGGGCGGGGCAGTGCCGTTCGTCGATCAGTCATGCGCAAGGGGCTTTTCTATGCGCGCGGTTCGGCTATGGGCGCCCGGTGAGTTTTTGTGGACGAATTTGGGGGCTGGCCATTCCGGCGGCGGTGCTGCTGGCAGCCCCGGCGGCGGCGCAGCGCGCCAGCGACAACGTAACCACCCAGTCGGGCGATGCCTTCGGGCGCGCCGTCGGCAACGAAAAAAGCGGCCTATACACCAGCGATGACGTGCGCGGGTTCAATCCGGTCGATGCCGGAAACGTGCGGATCGAAGGGTTGTACTTCGATCAGGTCGATCGGGTTTCGACCCGGCTGATCGATGGCAATGCGATCCGGGTGGGGGCGGCCACGCTGCGCTATCCGTTCCCCGCGCCCACCGGGCTGGTCGATTATTCGCTGACCCAGCCGCGTGACGCGCGCAGTTACAGCCTGCAACTGGATAATGGCTCCACCTCGTCGCTGGGCTGGGGCGGGTCGTTCGAATTCAAGCAGCCGCTGGATGGCGGGCGCTGGGGCGTGTCCGGCGGGTTCGGGTTTCGCAACATGAACCGCACCGAAGGCACCACCGGCAAAGTCCGCACGATCGGCGCGACGCTGGCCTATCGCCCGGCGCCCGGCACCGAAGTGCTGCTGTTCGGCGGCGATTTCCTGTTTCGCGATGATCACGCCAGCCCGGCACTGTTCCTGGCCGGAGCCAAGCCGCCACGGCTGGAGCGCGGCCAAGACCTGAGCCAGCCGTGGAGCGGGAAAAGCAGCGACACCTGGCTGTGGGGCGGGATCGCCAAGCTGCCACTGGGCGGCGGGATCAGGCTGGAAGCCGGCGTGTTCGATACGCGGCGCACTTATCATCGCAACTATGCCGATATCGCCACGGGCGTGCAGGTTGATGGCACCGCCAGCGGGCACCGGATCGTGGCCGATGCTGGGTCAAGCGATGCATCGCTTTCGGGTGAAGTGCGGCTGGTGCGCGAATGGCACGGCAGCACTATCAGCCAGCGGGTGATCGCCAGCCTGCGCGGCCGCCAGCGCACCCGGCTGTTCGGCGGCAGCCAGACGTTCCAGTTCGGCCCAACCGATTTGAACGCTCCGTTGCACTATGCCGAGCCGGCTTATGCCTTTGGCGCGAAGAACCGCGACCGGGTGGACCAGTTGACCGGCGGGCTATCGTATAGCCTGGTCACCACCGGCGGCCTTACGCTGGATGGCAACATTGCGCGCAGCCATTATCGCAAGGCGGTGGATTTTGCCGATGCGGCGGTGGCGGATGTGCGCACGGGCGATGATCCCACCACGTGGGCGGTCGATGCCGCGCAGAAACTGGCGCCGGGCCTGACGGTCTATGCCGGGATGACCCACGGGCAGGAAGAAGCGCTGATCGCGCCCGATGTTGCGGTCAACCGGTCAGAAGCGCCCCCCGCGATCCATACCCGCCAGGTCGAAGCCGGGGTGAAACTGGGGCTGACCCGCCACCTGACCCTGATCGCGGGCGGGTTTTCGATCACCAAGCCTTACTATAACCTCGACACCGGGCTGCGCTATCGCCAGCTTGGAACGTTGCGCAACCGCGGGATCGAACTGTCACTGACCGGCGCGATCGTGCCGGGGCTGACCGTGGTGGGCGGCACGCTGCTGCTTGATCCGCAAATCGCGGGCGAAGCGGTGGATGCCGGGCAGATCGGGCAACGCCCAGTGGGGCAGATCCGCCGCCGCAGCGTGATGAACCTCGATTTCCGGCCCGATCATGGCAAAAGCGCATGGTCGTTCGATCTGGCGCTGGAAAGCCTGTCCAACCGCACCGGCAATGCGCTGAACACGGTCAGCGCGCCGGCGCGCACTACGATCAACCTTGGCGCGCGCTATCGCTTTCATCTGGGCCGGGGCGCATTCCTGCTGCGCCCGCTGCTGATGAACGTGACCAACAATTACGGCTGGACCGTATCGACCAGCGGGGCGTGGTCCTACAATGCCCCGCGCGCCTTCACGCTGCAGGCGATCGCCGACTTCTAGGCCGATGGTGCCGGGCTTGGGCCGTGCGCCTTTACCTTACGCAGACGCCTTTGCGTTCTGCAGACGTATGCCATCTTGCGTTCCGCCGGCAGGCGCATAACCAGAGCAGGCCTGATGCATGAACGTGCACGGGCACAGGCCAATGGCTGCCATTTGGGCGGTGCCGGCCAGGGAGAGGCGATAATGCAGTTCATGCGCAAGCTTGGCGCCGTTTCGGCACTGTTTCTGGCGATGCCCGCCATGGCCCAGACCAGCCCGGCCCCAGCCGAAGCCAACGTGGCATCGCCCGATGGCTCGATCACCGCAACGTTTGGCACCGATGGCGATGGCCATCCGGTCTGGACGCTGACGCGCAAGGGCAAGCTGCTGATTTCCGCGTCGCGCCTGGGGTTTCTGCTGACCGATGGATTGGCGCTGGACCGCGGCTTCAAGCTGATCGGCGAAACCCGTGCCAATGGCGATGATACGTGGGAACAGCCGTGGGGCGAACGCCGCTTCGTGCGCGATCATTACAACGAACTGACCGTGCAATACCGCCAGGCCGAAGATCGCGGCGCGCGGCTGATGAACGTGCGGGTGCGGCTGTTCGATAACGGCATCGGGTTCCGCTATGAACTGCCGCAGCAGCCCGGCATCAAGACGATGCGGATCGCGGATGAACTGACCCAGTTCAATATCGTGCCCAAGGGCACCGCGCTGTGGATCCCCGGCGGCGATTGGAACCGCTATGAACAATTGTATCAAAGCACCCCGATCGATGCGGTTTCCACGGCGCACACCCCGATTACCATGGTGCTGGATGATGGCACCCACATGGCGTTCCACGAAGCGGCGCTGGTCGATTATTCGGCCTATTGGCTGAAACGCGCCACCGGGCAGAATTTCCGCGCCACGCTTTCGCCATCGTCGCGCGGGGCGCGGGTGGTGCGCGACCTGCCGTTTGCCACTCCGTGGCGCACGATCCGTTTGGCCGATAACGCGGCGGGTCTGGTCGAAAACGATCTGGAACTGAACCTCAACGAACCCAACAAGCTGGGCGATGTCAGCTGGGTCAAGCCGGGCCGCTATGTCGGGATCTGGTGGGGGATGATCACCGGCAAGTGGAGTTGGGCGACCGGCCCCAACCACGGCGCCACCACCCAGCGCACCAAGGACACGATCGATTTCGCCAAGAAGTATCACTTCCGCGGCGTGCTGGTCGAAGGCTGGAACGAGGGCTGGAACGCCGATTGGTTCAGCCGCGGCTTCGAATTCAACTTCACCAAGCCGACGCCGGATTTCGATATCAACGCGGTGACCGCTTACGCCAAGCGCCGGGGTGTTCACCTGATCGGCCACCACGAAACCGGCGGCAATATCGCCAACTACGAGCCGCAGATGAATGCCGGCTATGCCTTCTATCAGAAGTACGCCGTCGACTCGATCAA